>DATGCF010000377.1:0-4559 GCA_035312245.1 Desulfosalsimonadaceae bacterium | reverse complement strand
CAAATGTGCAAAACCATTTGTTGACAACCTAAAACAATGCTTATAATAGGTTCATAAATAAATAATCCCGTTGGGGGTGTTGCTGCGCAACTGAGAATCCGATGGACGGATAACCCTTGGAACCTGATCAGGATAATTCCTGCGAAGGGAAACGACTTTAAAATTTTTTAAATGTCGGCCGTTTTCCTTTAAAAGGAGAGCGGCTTTTTTATTTTAAGCGGGAAAAAGGAGAAACTTTATGGCACTTGATGAAATCGTTATCAGCCGGGCGATTATGGACCGGTATTACGAAAAATTAAGGGATAATCTTGAAGCGGATGTGGCGATTGTCGGGGGCGGACCCTCCGGGCTGGTGGCCGGCTACTTTCTTGCCAGGGCCGGTAAAAAGGTGGTATTGTTTGAACGGAAGCTGAGTATCGGCGGCGGCATGTGGGGCGGCGGCATGATGTATAATGAAATTGTGGTGCAGAAGCCCGCCCTGCATGTGCTTGAGGAATTCGGGGTGCGCACGGTCAATTATCAGGAGGATTATTACACCGCAGACGCCGTGGAATCGGTCGGCTTGATCGTGGGCAATGCGGTCCGGTCCGGGCTGACCATTTTTAACTGCGTGACGGTCGAAGACGTGGTCATGCGGCCGGATCGAATGGAAGGGCTGGTGCTGAACTGGTCGCCGGTTGAGATGGCGGGCCTGCATATTGATCCCCTGACCATGCGGTGCAAATACGTGGTGGATGCCACCGGGCATGCCACGGAAGTGGTCAAGGTGGTGGAACGGAAATTTCCCGGCCACCTAAATACACCCACCGGCCGGATTGAGGGCGAAAAATCCATGTGGGCGGATCAGGCCGAGAAATTGACCCTGGACAATACCAAAGAAGTCTATCCCGGGCTTTATGTCACCGGAATGGCGGCCAATGCTGTGGCCGGCGGTCCGCGCATGGGCCCGATATTCGGCGGTATGCTCCTTTCGGGTGAAAAAGTGGCCAGGGAGTTGATCGAAGAGCTGGGTTAGTAAATAACTTAATCGTACTCAGTCCCGCGATAGCGGGACGGTTCTCGTACTCGTACTCGAAAAAATTAAAAGCCGAGATGCCGATTACGAGCACGAGTACGAGTACGAATCAGCAGGGATTGAATTTTTAACAAGTTTATATCATTACGGACAACAAACCATGACACAATTACAAGACGCCCGTGCCGGCATCATCAGCGATGCCATGCGGGAGGTGGCCGAATTTGAGCATATGGCGCCCGAGGATATTATGCAGAAGGTGGCTGACGGCCTCGTGGTGATACCGAAAAACATTCATCATGCATTTTCCGCCCGCGGCATCGGCCGGGGGCTTACCACCAAGGTTAATGCCAATATCGGCACCTCGCCGAGCCATTTCAATCTTGACGAGGAGCTTAAAAAGCTTGATAAGGCGGTTCATGTGGGGGCGGACGCGGTGATGGATCTTTCCACTGGCGGCGATCTGGATGACACGTTAGCCCGGATCATCGCGCATTCACCCGTCATGATCGGGACTGTGCCGATTTATAAAACCGTGAGCAAGGCGCTCTCGGAAAACCGGAAATGTCGGGATATCAGTGCCGATGAAATATTTGCCGAGATCAAGCATCAGGCCGAACGGGGGGTGGATTTTATCACCGTGCACTGCGGCATCACCCGGCATTCACTGGCAGTTCTTCAATCCTGTGAGCGGATGATGGGCATCGTCTCCCGGGGCGGCAGTCTTTTGGCGGAATGGATCATGCACAATCAAAAGGAAAATCCCCTGTATGAAGATTATGATCGCCTGCTGGAGATTGCCGCTGCCCATGACGTCACTCTGTCTTTAGGCGACGGTCTCCGGCCGGGAACCATTTTCGATGCCGAGGACCGGGCGCAGATTACGGAAATGATTATCCTGGGCGAGCTGGCAAAACGGGCCCGGGATGCGGGCGTTCAGGTGATGATCGAGGGGCCGGGGCATGTCCCCTTAAGCCGGATTGCCGGGGACATGAAGCTTCAGAAGGGCATCTGCGAAGAGGCGCCCTACTATGTGCTCGGTCCGCTGCCCACGGATATCGGGGCCGGCTACGACCACATTACCGGGGCCATCGGCGGGGCTATTGCCGCGGCCAGCGGCGCGGATTTTCTCTGCTATGTGACGCCTGCCGAGCACCTGACGCTGCCCGGCGTGGCCGAAGTGCGGGAGGGGGTGGTGGCTTCAAAAATCGCCGCCCATATCGGGGATCTGGAAAAGGGGATTGCCTCCGCATGGGATAAGGACCGGCGGATGGCCGAGGCCCGCAACCGGTTTGACTGGAAAACCATGTTCGACCTGTGCGTGGATCCGGAAAAAGCCCGTCAGATGCGGGCGCAGAGCGAGGACAAGGATCGGGATGTCTGCACCATGTGCGGGGATTTCAGCGCATTAAAGACACATGCCCGGGCATTTGGCACGGATGATGAACTTTTGTAGGCGGCTTTCAGCGCATTTCATCGTACTCAGTCCCGCGAGAGCGGGACGGTACTCGTGCTCGTACTCGTACTCGCTAAAATTTTAAAGCCGATTACGAGCACGATTACGAGTACGAGTACGAATTAAGCGTTATTTTCTGCTTGAATACCGGGGCGGTATAAACTGGTTTTTAGAACGCATTATTATCGAAAAAGGAAAACATTTATGGCCGAATTCGTTTATCAGCCCATGTTCGCCATGGGACCGGATACCACACAATACCGGTGTTTAACCACGGAACACGTATCCGTGGATCAGTTTGGCAACCAGGATATTCTGCGGATTGCACCGGAAGCTTTGGAGACCCTCTGCGAGCAGGCATTCACGGATGTGGCGCATTTGTACCGGACATCGCACCTGGAGAAGCTGGCCAGCATTATCGATGACCCGGAAGCTTCTGAAAACGACCGTTATGTGGCCTTTGAGATGTTAAAGAATGCGGCAATCTCGTCACAATTTGAATTTCCCATGTGCCAGGATACCGGCACAGCCGTGATTATCGGCAAAAAGGGCCAGCAGGTGTGGACTGGTTTCTCCGATGAAGCGGTGCTTTCCAAAGGCGTCTTTAACGCCTATACGAAAAACAACCTGCGGTATTCCCAAAATGCGCCGCTAACCCTTTATGAGGAGAAGAACACGGGGTGCAACCTGCCCGCCCAGATTGAGCTCTACGCCACGGAAGGCGATACCTATGATTTTCTGTTTATCGCCAAGGGCGGGGGATCGGCCAATAAAACCTTCCTGTTTCAGGAGACCAAGGCCGTTTTAAACCCGGCGTCTTTGGAAGCCTTCTTAACAGAGAAGATGACGTATCTGGGCACGGCCGCCTGCCCGCCGTATCATTTGGCGGTGGTCGTGGGCGGCACCTCGGCCGAGGCCAATTTAAAAACCGTAAAGCTCGCATCCGCCGGCTATCTGGATGGGCTTCCGGATCAAGGCGATAAAGGCAGCTATGCCTTCCGGGATCATGGCATGGAAGCGCGGCTCATGGAGATTTCCCGGGAACTGGGCATCGGGGCCCAGTTCGGCGGCAAACATTTCTGTCTGGATGCCCGGGTCATCCGCATGCCGCGGCACGGGGCCTCATGTCCGGTGGGCATCGGGGTAAGCTGCAGCGCGGACAGAAACATCAAGGCAAAGGTTACGCGGAAGGGGATTTTTCTGGAAAACCTGGACCGTGATCCGGCCCGATTTCTGCCGGCCCCGGATCAGATCGCCGCTGATGCGGTGGATATCGATTTGGATCAGCCAATGGATGTGATCCGGCAAGAGCTTTCCAAATATCCGGTGGCTACCCGGCTTCGGCTTTCCGGAAAGATCGTGGTGGCCCGGGATATTGCCCATGCAAAGATTTACGAGCGATTAAAAGCGGAGGGGGATCTCCCCTGGTATGTGAAAGACCATATCATCTATTATGCCGGTCCGGCCAAAACGCCGGCAGGTTATGCCTCGGGCGCCTTCGGACCGACCACCGCCGCCCGTATGGACCCGTATGTGGCGGAGTTCCAGAAATACGGGGGTTCGCTGATTACGCTTGCCAAGGGCAACCGCACCCGCCGGGTCACCGAGGCCTGCCAGGTAAACGGGGGGTTTTATCTTGGCTCCATCGGCGGTCCGGCCGCCCGGCTGGGCAGGGAATGCATTACGGATATGGAGGTGCTGGAATATCCCGAACTCGGCATGGAGGCAGTATACCGGATTACGGTCAAGGATTTTCCCGCATTTATTATTGTGGATGACAAGGGGAATGATTTTTTTGATAAGCTGCTGTAAAGTTTTTGAAGTATTTCCCCGGGCCACGGCCCGGGACCGAGCCTTGCGGTAACTTTTGTGATAGGTTAAAGGCACTAAGGCACTGAGGCACTGAGTTTTCGGTTTTTTTAACCTTACACCTTACACCTTATCCCTGAAGTTACTCAGAAAAAGGGGTCCTTTTATGAGGCATCAAATGAATTATCAGGACATCCGGAATAAACTGGCAAGCCGCATGGGACAGGCTTACGGCTTTATCCGCTCGGAGGTCTGGCAGGACCCGGAAGATGCGGGCCG
>DATGCF010000376.1:0-2003 GCA_035312245.1 Desulfosalsimonadaceae bacterium | reverse complement strand
CTGAGAAAGCACGGGCTTCGGGCCCGGACCGTCACGCTAAAAATAAAGCATGCGGATTTTAGCCAAGTCACCCGCCAAATGGCTCTTGCCAGGCAAATCCGCTCATCCGAAACGCTTTTTAAGACTGCCTGCCGGCTTCTGGCGAACTATCAGATCACCAAGCCGGTGCGGCTCATCGGCATGGGGGCCTTAGATCTCTCCGAAAAGGAAGAGCCCGTACAAATGACATTATTTGGCGACCCGGAGCCGGCGGCTTTAAAATGGGAGGCCGTAGACACCGCGGTGGATGCCATCAGCCAACGCTTTGGCCGGGAGGCGGTGAAAAAAGCCGGGCTGTTTGAAAAGGATCAGAAGCCGAAGTAAATCCCCGCCCCATAGGATTCCATGTCATAATCGTAGAACTGGCCGTAGGGGATAAACCCGTTGTAATATTCGAGCATGACCTGAATATAGCGGTTCCGTTGGTCCAACTCCTTGAACGAAATGCCGGCCTTGACACTATAGCCGGGCGTCCAGTGAAGCTCCTGAAATCCCTTGATGTCAAGACCCGCGACAAAAACCCCCCAAGGCAGAATTCCGCCGGTTCCATGATATTCGACGCCGCCGTGATACCCCCAGCGGTCAAAATCCCCCGGATCCCGTTCCAGCAGGAAATGCAGGCCGGCATAGGGCCGGATCTGCTGCCAGGTATACGCGGCCAGAAAATCAATGGCTTCGTAATCAAAGTTGGTCCGGGTATCTGCCAGTTGTGGCTGTTTAAGGAGGTATTCATCCCCCAGATGGGAGCTCTGGTGGTAGACGCGCAGGCGCGTGGATAAGTCGTCAATCCGATAATTCCAGGTCACTCCGATGTTATAATCGGAATTCAGGAGATCATCCGAGTCGGAGTCCAGGTCAAACTGGGAGAAAAGCCCGCCTTTAAGGCTTAACTGCCAGGCATGCCGATCGCCCAGGTGTTTTTTAATAATGCCGAAATTTTCGCCGAATCCGACGGATGCGCCGGTAAAGTCGCTCCTGAATTCGTTATCATAATTGTTGATGCTTAGAAAAAACCGGGGCTCTTTGGGATCGGCCACCAGGGGCGCAAATACGTCGCCCACCGGAAAGACCTCCCACTGGGTTTTTGATGCCTGATCGGCATCTGCCGGTCCGGCTGCCGCGATCATCCACAGGGCCATTACCAATATGCTGATTCTGAAAATCAAGGGTCGGATAAGGGTTGGTCTCTTCACATCAGCCTCCATATTGGTTTTTGGGTTCATCGTTAGATAAAAGTATACGCCATCAAAGGGTTCAATAATTTAGCGGGTGCCGAAATTGAAAATATGCTCATAATGAAATTAAGCGGTATTTTCAATAGTGTCAATTCAGGCTGTGTCCGCGGTGAAAATGGATTGACCCTTTTGTCAGAGTCGGATAAAAGTAGGGGAATCGACAAATAGTTGATATGGTTTTAAATAAAAACGCAATAGTGATAGGAGAAAGCATTCTGCGAACATGACGGCACCGGAAGCACAACATAGCAGAGACGGAGATGTCCAAACCCAATGCCCGCGACGGGTGATCATTGCGGATGACGATCCGACCACGCTTCGTATATTGGATCGGACTCTTGAAAAGGCAGGCTTTCTACCGACACCGGTATCCAGCGGTACCGCGGTGGTGGAGAATCTGTCTGATGAGATCTGCGCCGTGATCCTGGATATTCAGATGCCGGGCATGTCCGGGCTTGAGTGTTTGGACTATATCAACCGGGCGTATCCGGATTTGTCCCCCATCATGTTAACCGCCAGCGATGAGGTATCGGATGCGGTCTATGCGATGAAGCATGGCGCGTTTGATTATATCGTAAAACCCTTTCACGCACCCCAGATCACCGCGCTCGTGGCCCATGCCGCCCGGTCTTTTGAGCAGACCATCCGCCTGCGCCGGACAGAGGAAAGCCTTAAACAGGCCCGGGAAAACGAGATTTATGTGGCCTCCCGGATTCAGCAGTCCCTGCT
>DATGCF010000375.1:0-6268 GCA_035312245.1 Desulfosalsimonadaceae bacterium | reverse complement strand
ATGATAAGGATAAGGGGCTTTGATCTTACCATAGGGGGGCTCCGACGATACGGTTAATAGGGGTCTGGCCGAAATGGTGCTGTTCCATGGGCACGCGCCGGTTGTCGCCCACCACATAGATGTGTTCCGGCTTGACCTGCCGCGGGGAAAGCGTCCAGTCATAAGTATAGTTAATATAGGGTTCCTCGAGTTTGCGGCCATTAATATGCAGTTCGCCGCTTTTAAACGCTACGGTCTCGCCGGCAACAGCAACTACCCGTTTTAACAGCATCACGGATCGGCCGGCCATCCGGACGGCCACGATGTCGTATCGGTCCGGGGATGAAAAGGCATACCTGAGCGTGTTGCAGAAGTTCACCCGGCCATCGGAATAGGTCGGCGCCATGCTGTGGCCGTGAATCCGGAACGGGATCAGGAAAAAGTGAAACACAACAAATGCAAGGGCGGCCACCAGGGCCGCCCGAATGACAAATCTTTTGTTAAGGTTTGGCAGGAAAAAGGCGCGGAGTTGATCAATTAACATGCTCATTTAGTATGCTCAGTCAGTGATACCTATTTTTCTTTGCGAAGCTCTTTCTTGTCGATTTTGCCCACCGCGGTCAGCGGCAGTTCGTCCCGGATTTCAATTGTTTTCGGGACCTCGTAAGGCGCCAGCTTCTCCTTGGCAAAATTGATGATATCGGTTTTTAATTTTTCCGGGTCGCCGTCATATGAATAATCCGGGGATAGCGTCACATAGGCCTTGACGATCTCAGAGCCCGGGTTTTCCGGATTGAGAACCCCGATGGTGGCGATCATGTCAATGGCGGGATGGGCGGCCATGATTTCCTCAACTTTTTTGGAAAAGACCTTGAACCCGCTGACATTGATCATGTCCTTGGTCCGGTCCACAATGCGCACATACCCCTCTTCGTCAAATATCCCCACGTCGCCGGTGTGCATGTAGCCATCCGCATCAATGGCCTTTTCGGTTTCCTCCGGATTGTTCAGGTAGCCCACCATCACCTGTGGGCCTTTAACGCAGATCTCCCCGGGCTGGCCGATTTCCATCGGCTCGCCGGAGGCCGGATCTACGAGCTTGACATCCGTATTCAAAAGCGGCAGCCCGATGTGGCCGAGCTTTTTTTTTCCCTTGTAGGGATTAACGATAGACAGCGGCGAGGTTTCCGTCATGCCATAAGCTTCAACCAGTTTTCCCTCGCCGATGATCTTTTCGAGTTGCCGCTGGGATTCTTCGGGAAACGGAGCGGCGGCTGAGACAGCGGCCTCGAGATTTGAATGATCAAGCTCTTTGAATTTGGGGTTTTGAATCAACAGGTAATAGAGCGATGGGACGTTGGCCAGGGCCGTGGGCCGATATTTTTCAATCTGCTTGCAGATATGGTCGGTGTTTCTCGGGTCTGGTATCAGCACCTGGGTCCAGCCCAGATAGACGCAGTTGATGTTAAAAAACAGGCCGGCGATATGAAAAAACGGGAAGCCGGACAGGGCAAGCCCCTGCCCCTCCTCCCACTGCAGCCATGCCTGGATAATGAGCACATCGGCCATCACATTTTTATGGCTCAGCATCGCGCCTTTGGGCGGGCCGGTGGTGCCGCCGGTGTACTGGATGTAGGCGATGTCATCCGGGGTGATGGAGACATTCGGGTGTTTTTCCGAATATTCCCTGCTTGTTAAAATCGATTTAAAGGGCAGGATGGTTTTGGTGTCAATGGGTGTGATTTTCCCCTTGGGGATTTTCCCCAGAAGCTGGCCCAGAAATCGCTTGTGAAAGGGCAGAAACCCGCCCACGCTGGTAACAGCGATGACCTGAAGCGATGGCAGGTCCGAAGCGACTTGCGTTACCCTTGCAGCGAAGATGGCATCCAGGGTCACCAGGGCTTTGGCCTTGGCATCTGAGAGCTGGTGTTTGAGTTCATCGGCCGAGAGCAGGGGAGAGACGCCGGAGACTGCACAGCCGGCCTTAAGTGTTCCCAGCCAGGCGATCACGTACTCTGGGATATTGGGGAGATTAATACCCACCACATCCCCTTTTTTCAGCCCGTTGGCCATCAGCATATGGGCAAAGCGGTTGGAGTAGCGGTCCAGATCCCGAAAAGAGATTTCAATTTCCATGAAGCTCATGGCGGGTGTATCCGAATATTTTTCAAGCGTCGGGCGGATGGCATCCACGTAAGAAATTTCCCAGGAACTAGGATCCAGATCATCAAGGCTGGGGTCCCAGGATTTTTTCCAAAACTGAGGCTCGGTCATGGCACGACTCCTTTAATTTGATGTTAGGTATTAGGTATTGGGTATTAGGTATATTTTATCAATCCGCAGTTTTTTATTCGGACAATAAGCAAAGCCGAGGCGTTTCAACGTATACAGTGTCAATTTCAAGCATCGGTGCATGAAATTCGGCAGGGGGGTTGGGCTATAATAACAGGAATGAACTTACCGAATTTTCAATATATAAATATATCGAAAAATGATAAAAAATCAAAGGGTTTTTCATGCCTGAATTGAGCGATTTTTAAGTTTGCCGCAGATACAAGGAAGATGATGTCGAGCTATAGCCGCTTATTTACCCGGATTTTCGATTTTAAATGCAAACCGCCGGGTTGCTTGTGCAACTACGGCATCGGTTTGGGGTATGTATGTGCGTTCGTAAAAAGTGGCATGGCCGGAGCGGTCAACAAAAATCACCGAAGAGGACCGGGTGCCGTAAATTTCGCTGGAAATGAAAACAGGCGAGAGGATTCGTTCCCATTCCAGGCCGATGCCTGTATCCGGCAGCTCGTGGTCCGGCGGCTGTTCCTGATCAGAGAGCAATTTGAAAAGGCGCTCCGGGTCTATGGGGCGGTTTTCGGCGATGATACCGGCCAGCGCGGATTTGATTTTTTCCACCTTGGGCCAGGGGGTGTTTAAGAGATGGTTGCTGATGCCGTGAATGCCGGGCGTTAAGTTTCTGATCTCATCGGATACATTGGAATACCACCACAGGTCGGCTATCTCGCCCACAACCAGGTTGAAGCCGTTATATTGGTTCTTCAGGGGCCGGATCTGGTCAAGATAGACCCGGGGCGAATCCGTTCCCTCCAGAAACCCGCGGATCAGCCCCCCCCGGGAAGGGCCCTGGCTTTTCTGGCGCAGGGAATCCGGTTGCCGGTAGTTGGTGATGGCGCCGATCCTGCCGGTGGTGGTAATGCCCAGCCAGGTCCCCAGGCTCTGCAGGTCCCGGCCGGCCAGAATATGCGGCTGATCGTCCCAGTAATCCAGGGCGGCGGTGGGACGGCTGTAAAATTCGTCCCGATTGGCGGCGATAATCAGCGGATAGTCCGGATGGCGGGCAATGGCGATGGCAATCAGGCACATGGGTTTATTCTTGTCTTTTGAAAACGGGTTTGATAAAAAAATTAATTTTATGGGATCTGGACGAAGCAGTATCCCTCGCTCGGAAAAAAATACGAATTCAAGCGCTTTTGTTAAAATAATAGAACCTTTTATATCAAGGAGGGAGCAGATATGCAAGAGGTGGTGATCGTAAGCGGCGCCAGAACGCCGGTGGGCGCTTTTGGGGGCTCATTGAAAGATGTGACCGCAGTGGAATTAGGATCCCTCGTTATCCGCGAGGCGATGCAGCGCGCGGGCCTGCGTCCGGTGGTCAGCGACGCCATGAAATCAGCCGCCCCGGACAAGTTAAGCGATCAGGGGCCCATTGAGCTGGAAACCCAGGCGGATCAGTGGGACAGCAGCGCCACCCCGGTGGTGGTGGATGAGGTGATCATGGGCAATGTGCTCACGGGCGGCCAGGGCCAGAATCCGGGCCGGCAGGCCATGATCCGGGCGGGCATGCCCAAGGAGACCCCGGGGTATACGATCAATAAGGTCTGTTCATCCGGGCTTAAGGCCATTACCCTGGCCGCCCAGTCCATCATGCTGGGTGAGGCCGACGTGATCGTGGCCGGCGGCCAGGAAAGCATGAGCACCGCGCCCATGGCGCTTCCCAAGGCCCGCTGGGGGCATCGCATGGAAGTGACCGGCAAGGGCGAGATCACCGACCTCATGGTCTATGACGGCCTGTATGAGATTTTTTACGGCTATCACATGGGCCTGACCGCGGAAAATATTATTGAAAAATACGACATCCCGAGAAAAGAGCAGGATGAGCTTTCTGTGCTCAGTCACAACCGCGCCCGGGAGGCCATTCAGTCGGGCTATTTCAAAGATGAGATCGTGCCGGTGACCATCAAAACCCGAAAAGGGGACGTTGTGGTGGATACGGATGAGCGCCCCATGGAAACCAACATGGAAAAGATGGAAAAGCTCAAACCCGTTTTCAAGAAAGATGGCAGCGTGACGGCCGGAAATGCCTCGGGCATCAATGACGGGGGGGCCGCGGTGGTGCTGATGAGCGCAGAAAAGGCCAAAGAGTTGGGACTAACACCCATGGCCAAAATCAAGGCATTTGCCAGCGGCGGCGTGGATCCGGCATACATGGGATTAGGGCCCATCCCGGCCATCCGCAAGGTCTTGAAGAAAACCGGCGCGACCCTGACGGATATCGGCGCCATCGAGCTTAATGAGGCTTTTGCCGCCCAGGCCATTGCCTGCATGCGGGAGCTGGATCTGCCCTATGAACAGCCCAATCCGGTGGGCAGCGGGATTTCCCTGGGCCATCCCATCGGCTGCACGGGCGCGCGTCAGACCGTGACATGTGTCTATTATATGAAGCGAAATCAGCTCAATAGCGGCCTGATCTCCATGTGCATCGGCGGCGGCATGGGTATGGCCATGATGATTGAGGCCTAAACATTTTTTGACAAGGAGACCAATCCATGAGAATCAGCAGAATACTCGGCACATTGATTGTGCTCGGCATCCCGGTCATCGTCGGCGGCGGCATTGTGTATGCCCTTTTCGAAAGCTTTCCGGCCATGTTCGTCTTCGAGATTGTCGTGGGGTTTGCCGCCCTGGGATTCGCCTTCCGGGATGGCATTAAAATCGGCTGAATTAAGTGAGCAACTAAATATCTGAGAACGGATACCTGAATGGATTCCAACCTGCCTGAAATCAGTCTCGAACGGGAGATGAAGCAGTCCTACCTGGACTACGCCATGAGTGTGATCATCGGCCGAGCGCTTCCCGACGTGCGGGACGGCTTAAAACCCGTGCACCGGCGAATTTTATTCGCCATGCGCGAACTGAAAAACGACTGGAACAAGCCGTATAAAAAGTCGGCGCGCATCGTGGGTGATGTCATTGGTAAGTATCATCCCCATGGCGATTCAGCGGTCTATGACGCGCTCGTCCGGATGGCCCAGAGCTTTACCCTGCGCTACCCCATGGTGGACGGCCAGGGCAACTTCGGCTCGATCGACGGGGACCCGCCGGCCGCCATGCGCTACACCGAGGTTCGGATGATGCGCCTGGCCCACCAGATGCTGGAAGATATTGACAAGGAGACGGTCGATCACCAGCTAAACTACGATGAAACCCTGGATGAGCCCCAGGTGCTGCCGGCAAAGATTCCCTCGCTGTTACTGAACGGCTCTTCGGGCATCGCGGTGGGCATGGCCACCAACATCCCGCCCCACAATTTAAATGAGCTCTCCGAAGCCATCAAGGCCCTGATCGATACGCCCGAGCTGACCTGCGAGGAGTTGATTGAATATCTGCCGGGCCCGGATTTTCCCACCGGCGGGATCATCTACGGCACGCAGGGCATTCACAATGCCTATACCACGGGCCGAGGCAAGATCCGGATCCGCGGGCGCATCGAGATTGAAACGGATAAAAAGACGAAGGCCGAAACCCTTGTCATCCGGGAAATTCCCTATCAGGTCAACAAGGCCACTCTGATTGAAAAAATCGCCGAGCTGGTCAAGAACAAGCACCTGGAGGGGATTCGCTACGTGCGGGACGAGTCCGATAAAGACGGTATCCGGGTGGCGGTGGGGCTAAAGCGCGAGCAGATCGCGGAAGTGGTGCTAAACCAGCTCTACAAACACACCCCGCTGGAAAGCAATTTTGGCATCATCCTGCTGGCGGTGGTGAACAAGCGCCCGGAAATGCTCAATCTAAAAGAGATCCTCGAGCATTTCATCGTCCACCGCAAGGAGATCATCATCCGCCGCACCCGCCATGATCTGGCCAAGGCTGAGGCCCGGGCCCATGTGCTGGAAGGCCTGATCATCGCCATTGACAATCTGGATGAGGTGGTTTCCCTGATCCGGAATTCAGCATCCCCGAATGAAGCCAAAACTCATTTGATGGCGCGGTTTAA
>DATGCF010000374.1:0-10282 GCA_035312245.1 Desulfosalsimonadaceae bacterium | reverse complement strand
AAAATCCGGCAGCAGACCTCTCAGGTTCAGGCCCTCAAAAAACGGCTGTAGCACAATTTCCGAACTTATGTCCACGCCCTCGTCCTCATCCTCGAGTGTGATGATCTGGCTGTTTTGAATGCTGTTTTTAACCTGATTGATCACCGCTTTGGCCTCGATAATTTCTTCGGTCGTCACGTCGCATAAACAGATTAAATCATCCTCCTGATTATCGGTCTCCATTTCCATAAATTCGATGGCCTCGAGCAAATCGTCCGAAGCCCCAAGGATATTATCTTTTGCCGAATCCACACTAGTCTGCGACTCCAGCGTTAAAAACGAACCGTTGGCGCTCAGAAATGCCTCAATGGTGGTCTGTTCATTGGCCAGGGACTCCACGTCCGTATACTCAAGCTCAAGATTATAGGCCTTCAGGGTATAGTAAAACCCCAGGTTCGCCTTTAAAACGGCTTTGCCGAACAGGACATCCCCGTAATCGCTTTCCACCTCGTCGCCTGAGACCGGTTCGGTCCAGGTATAATCAAAGGATGGGGTGATATCATCCAAAAGCGACAGCGCGGTCTCCGTCTCGGAAACCACCACCTCATCATAAAAATCAAGAAATTCCCGGACACTCGGTGTGGTATCCGGAAGCTCATCCGGCAGCATAATATCCAGATTGTCCCATGCCCCGGTCACCGTGGTGCCGCCCAGGGCTTCGACCACATCCCCGATATCCTCTAATTCCCCTGCACTGCCATCCGTCTCAAGATCAAATCCCAGGGCCGCCACACCGCTTACCGCGCGAAGAAATTTGGTCGGATTATCCGAATCTTTGATATCTGCGAGTTTAAAATAGGCTTTGGCCTCAAGCACCCCCTGACTCGTGCGGGTGTCCAAAGCGGTAAACCCTTTGGCGACCAGCTCTTTGGATGTCAAATCATTGGCTTCATCGACTTGCCCGGCAGAGAGATAGCTTCTCTCCTTTTCGGTCAGTTGGGTTGTAACCTGACTTTTTTCATCGTCATCGTCATCATCGCAACCGGGTATGACGGCGAAACACATCAATATAATGCCCATGCAGACAAATAATCTAAACCACCCCTTCTTTGATTTAAGCGTGCCCATAATTGCCTCCTCTCTTCTAAGTAACTTAACGGTTTAAGGTATAGGGTATAAGGTTTAGGGTTCACGGATCTGAATAATATATGTGGTTATTCCGGTGTATTCTGACGAGGAATCTTATTTAAAAGATTTCTCGCCTCCGCTCGAAATGACAGGGCAGAGCGTTAAGGTTAATGACATTGATTCTCATCTGTCAATTCGGGGGCGTTTAAAGAAAGAAGTGCAGATACTGGCTATCCTGGCAGATGCTCTTATCTTACTTTACTGAGGAAAATTCGGTTGTCAAGCCTTTTTGGGGTTGAAAAAAACGCAGTCAGAGGCGGTGAAATAAAAATGCCCGGAGCCGGTCATGGGCTGTGCATGCGGCCCTGCCCGGTCCGGGCGTTATCAATCAATAAACGTAAATATGGATCTTAAATATCAAAATAGAGATAGAACTCATGCGGATGGGGCCGGAGCCGGACCGCATCCGCCTCATTTTCCGACTTGTATTCAATCCAGCGCTCAATGACATCCGGGGTGAACACATCGCCCTTCAACAAAAACTCATGGTCCTCATCCAGGGCCATCAGGGCTTCATCCAGGGAACCCGGCGTTGAATCGATCTCTGCCAGCTCCTCCGGCGGCAGATCGTAAATGTTCTTATCCAGAGGATCGCCCGGATCGATCTTGTTTTCAATCCCGTCGATCACCGCCATCAGCATGGCTGAGAATGCCAGGTATCCGTTGCAGGACGGATCCGGGGTCCGGAACTCGATCCGCTTGGCCTTGGGTGACGCCGAATACATGGGAATCCGCAGGGCAGCGCTGCGGTTGCGGCTCGAGTAGGCCAGGTTCACCGGCGCCTCAAACCCGGGTACCAGCCGTTTGTAAGAATTGGTGGTCGGATTGGCGAATGCGCACAGGGCCTTGCAGTGCTTCAAAATGCCGCCCATGGCATACAGCGCCTCCTGTGAAAGTCCCGCATATTTGTCGCCGGCAAACATCGGCTCGCCATCTTTCCAGATACTGATATGGGTATGCATGCCGGTGCCGTTGTCTTCAAAAAGCGGCTTGGGCATGAATGTAACCGTCCGGTTGTGCTTATGGGCCACATTTTTAAGCACGTATTTGAACCAGACCAGCTGATCGCCCATCTCCAGCAGGGGCTTAAACCGCATATCGATCTCCGCCTGACCGGATGTGGCCACCTCATGATGCTGGCATTCCACATCAATGCCCAGATCCTGGAGAGTCAGCATCATTTCGGTCCGTATATTCTGAAACTTGTCCATGGGCGGCACCGGAAAGTAGCCTTCCTTGTGGCGCGGCTTATAACCCAGGTTGGGGAATTCATCCCGGCCGCTGTTCCAGATCCCCTCTTCCGAATCCACCATATAAAAGGAATGGTTCCGGGCGGATTCAAACCGCACATCGTCAAAGATAAAAAATTCCGCTTCCGGGCCGATAAAGGCCGTATCCCCGATGCCGGTCTGCTTGAGATAGGCATCCGCCTTCTGGGCGATGTGCCGGGGGTCCCGGGAGTAAGGCTCCAGGGTGACCGGGTCCACGATATTGCCGATTAGCACCAGGGTGGGCTCCTCAAAAAACGGGTCCATTTTGACGGTTGAGGCATCCGGCACCACCAGCATATCGCTGGCGTTGATCGGCTGCCAGCCCCGGATGCTGGAGCCGTCAAAGCCAAAGCCATCTTCAAAGCTCGATTCCTCGACCTCTGTGGCCGGCACGGTAAAATGCTGCCACACGCCCGGGAAATCCATGAACCGGATGTCCACCACCCGGATATTTCTGTCCTTTATGAGCTTCATTACTTCACTTGGGGTTGTCATGGTCATACCTCCTCTAATTGTTGGTTTATTGTTTAGCTAAAACTCTGATTGCTTAACATAAAAACGATTAAAATCCTTATCGCTGCTCATTTAGGTTGGGTTGAGCTTGCGAAACCCAACCTGCAAAATTGGCTAAGTCCTTATCTCTGGTTTCCAGTTTCCAGTCTCTAGATCGCATCATCCCCGGTTTCACCCGTCCGAACCCGAATAGCCTGCTCCGCCGGCAGGACAAAGATCTTACCGTCGCCGATTTTGCCGGTATTGGCCGCATTGCGGATGGCATCCACCACCTCATCCACCCGATCATCACCCACCACCATTTCCAATTTGATCTTGGGGATAAAATCCACCAGGTATTCCGCGCCCCGGTAAATTTCCTTGTGCCCTTTCTGCCGGCCGTAGCCCTTGACCTCGGTAATGGTCATGCCCTGCAGGCCAAGCTCGTTCAAGGCTTCCCTGACATCATCTAACTTGAACGGTTTGATTATGGCTTCGATCTTTTTCATTTTAGACCTCCTCCTTTATTAAAAACGGTTGGCTTTCCGAATTAGTTACGTTCCATCGGATAATATCTTCCAGGGTCGGACTAACCCACCTCAAAGCCCCGCTCGCCGTGAACCGCGCTGTCAAGCCCTGCGATTTCGCTTTCCTGATCCACCCGAATACCGCCGGTCAGCAGCCGGGTGACCAGCACCACGATATAGGTGCCCACCGCCACAAAAACAATTGTGGCCACAATGGATACCGCCTGGATGACGATCTGCATGGGATTGCCGTAAATCAGGCCGGCAGCCCCTTCGGTAATGGCCGGATTGGCGAAAATGCCGGTGGCCAGCGCCCCCCATATACCGCAGATGCCGTGCACCCCGAAGGCATCCAGGGTATCATCGTAGCCGAAACGGTGCTTGAGCCTGGAGACACTGAAATAGCCCAGCACGCCCGCCACCAGGCCGATCACCAGAGCCGCCGGCAGATTCACGAACCCGGCGGCCGGGGTTATGGCCACGAGTCCGGCCACGATACCTGAGGCAAGCCCCAGCACCGTGGGCTTATTGGTGCCCGCCCATTCCGCAAACATCCAGGCCAGCGCCCCCATGGCCGCCGAGGTATTGGTCACCATAAATGCGGAAGCAGCCACGCCGTCTGCTGCCAGCTGGCTGCCCGCATTAAAGCCGAACCAGCCGAACCAGAGCATGGCCGCGCCCAGCGAGGTCAGGGTCACGCTCGATGGGAACATGGCCTCCTTGCCGTAGCCGATGCGTTTTCCCAGCATGATCGCCAACACCAGACCGGCGATACCGGCATTGATATGGACCACATTGCCGCCCGCAAAATCAAGCGCCCCAATGGCGGCCATCCACCCGCCGCCCCACACCCAGTGGGCCATGGGGCAGTAAATCACGGTCACCCAGAGAATGGTAAAAACAATCCATGCGGAAAACTTCATCCGGTCCACCACCGCGCCCAGGACCAGGGCCACGGTAATGCCCGCAAAGGTTAACTGAAACAGCACAAATACCAGTGTGGGAATCGTGCCGCTGACATGATTGATATCAATGCCGTTTAAAAATACATACGACACCCCGCCGATAATGCCCGCCACATCCGGGCCGAAAGCCAGAGAATAGCCCCATACCACCCAGATCACGCTGGCCAGGCAGTAGGCCACAAGGGTCATGGCGACCGTGTTCAAAAGATTCTTATACCGGGACATCCCCCCGTAGAAAAGCGCCAGCCCCGCGGGGGTCATCATCATCACCAGCGCGGTGGAAACGATAATCCAGGCCGTATCCCCGGAGTCGATGCCTTGGGCGGCAAACGCGGTGGACACAGGCAACAGGAATATGAATGAAAGCCATAGGACGATTTTAAATTTCATAGCAAACCTCTCCCTCTTTTTTTTAAGTTCATTTTGTCGGATTACGGTGAATCCGCCAGTACATTGCCTGTATGCATTACCGTCCCATGGGAATTCTCCGGCAACACATCCCGGATTGCCGATCGGACCGCGTCGACCCGGTGAGAAGAGAGCACCTTTTCATCATGCTCGTCTCGTACGTAGAAGACATCCACTACCTGGTCGAGCTTGGTGGCGATCTTGGCCACCCGGATATTTAAACTGCAGCGGCTGATGGCATCCGTTACGCGATAGAGCAGCCCTTTAAAATCATAGGTAAACACTTCGATAATGGTAAAAAAGCTCAAACTCTCATTATCCACCACTACGCGGTTGGGCTGGGTGAAAATATGGGACTCGGCGGGCGAAAAATCATACTGCTTTCGGGCCATGGCTGCAGAAAGATCCAGTTCACCGGCAAGCACCCGCTGCATCGTATCCTCTGCCTTATGCCAGCGTTCATCCTCGAAGATCTGATCCGGCGGCGGCTCCACCCGGAAAATGTCCAGCGCAATGCCGTTTCGCCAGGTATGGATCTGCGCATTTAAAATATTGATATTGTTCAGGGTCAGCACACCGGCGATCTTTGAGAAAAGCCCGGGCCGATCGTTTGCGCAGATAGTGACCGTGCGCGTATTGGTGCCCGTGTCCCGGGCGATATCCCAGATGAATTCCGCGCCTTCCAGCCGCTGGTACAGACTTAAGTGTTTCAGCATATCCTGGGTATCCACGGAGAGCACATACCGGGGCGACATCAGATCGAATACGGCCGAGAGATCGAAGCCGGCAAACGCCTTATCCTGCAGCCCCACCACAAACGCCCGCTTCTTTTCGATTTCTTTAACCGCCGACCGGGTGGCCAGCTCGCCTTTTTCCAATATGCCGAACACCTTCAGGAAAAAGTCCCGGATCAGGGCGGCCCGCCACTCGTTCCAGGCCTTGGGCCCGGTGGCCACGGAATCCGCTACGGTCAGCAGAAAAAGCATCTTCAATCGGGTCAAGTCCCCGACAAACCGGGCAAAATTAATGGCGGTCTCCTCATCGTTGATATCCCGCCGGGTGGCGGTTCGCGCCAGCGCCAGATGGTTTTCCACCAGAAATCTGACCGTCCCGATTTCACGGCTGGCATACCCGAATCTGTCCAGGATGCCCTCGGCAATAGCCGCGCCCCGGCTGGAATGGTCATCCAGCGAGCGTCCCTTGCCGATGTCATGCAAAAGCGCCGCCCAAAGCAGAATCTTTTTCCGTTTAAGCCCCCGATAGAGCCGGCCGCAAATGTTATCCAGGCACGGATCACCGGAATCGCCAAAGGTTTTCATAACAAACACGGTCCGCAGAATATGGCGATCCACCGGGTACAGGTGATAAATATCGTATTCGATTCGGTCGGAAATTGCCTGAAATTCGGGAATCAATGCCGCAAGGAACCCGGTATTCTGCATTTGCTCAAGCACATTGAATGTGGGTGCGGGGGAAAGCAGAATATCTTCAAATGCCTTGCGAACCCCGGCGGCCCTGCGGAACTGGTCATCCACCAGATACCTGAATTCCCGGACCAGACGGAAGGCCTCCCGGCTCAGAGGAACTTTAAGCCGCGCGCTGGCCTCGAAAACCCGGATCAGCATCTCCGGCTGATTGAATATATATTCCGGGGAATCAAAACTCAGCCGGCCCTTGTACAGATGAAGCCCCGGCCATTCCTCAAGTTTTTTACCGCTCGACTTTTTCCGGCCGGTCTGCTCAAAGCCAAATTCATAAAGGATCAACAGGAGCTGCTGCTTGATAAAGGTCATGTGCGCATGCAGGGTACTTAAAAAATGCTCTACCGGCGACTGGCCCTCCGTTTCCACAAATCCCATGGCATCGGCCACACCGGCCTGATAGGCGAAATAGAGCTGATCGCATTTACGTCCGGCCATTGCATGCAGATGATTCCGCGCGGTCCAGATAAAGGCCAGCGCATCCATCAGCTCATTGTATTCATAGTGGGAGACAAATCCCATGTATTCCATGTCCCGGCTTTCCTTCAACCCGTATTCAATGGCCGCAAGCCACCGCAGGGTGTGATAATCCCGCAGCCCGCCGTTTCCCTCTTTCAGGTTGGGCTCCAGAAGATAGCTGGAATCACCGAATTCCTCATGCCGCTGGTAATTCCGCTCGACCAGCCATTTCATAACCTTTCGCGGCATGCGCTTCAAAAGCCGCCGGCGCAGGCTCTCCATCAGCTCCGCATACACCGAAGAAATGCCGCAGACAAACCGGGCATCCAAAATTGCCGTCAGCACCTCATGATCATCCCGGGCCAGACGGACACAGGCGCTGATGGACTGGATGGTATAGCCCACCTCCAGCTTGATATCCCACAGCGGATAGACGATTTCCCGGATCAGCTGCTCGGATTCGCTCGGAACAGATTTGTGGAACAGAAACAGCAAATCCACATCCGAATGGTAGCATTGCTCCGACCGGCCGTAGCCGCCCAGAGCGATAATGGCATAGGGATTGGCGGCAATATGCATTTTGGGGCCGATTGCGCTCGCCTCGAAACTGTTCCGCAGATACTGATCAATCAACCGCGCATGGTCCTTTAGCAGTTCCGGGGTGTTTCGCCGCGACATCGATTCAAACAGCCATTTTCGCTGTTTGTCCAGCTGCTGCGCCAGGGTGCTCTGGGTATGCCTCTCTGTGACCGTCATTTCTCCTCCGTTGCCTATTTATTTGCAACCGGTATGCCAACCCCAGTTAAAATAAAATTTATAATAAAATCAAAAGCATAAAAAAATTTAAAATATGCATATTTAAGTTCTAATGTTACAATTTTGTAATATATAAAAACAAAAATGTAAAACGAATAAAGAAAAATCTGAATTTTTTAACCTGAATCAGTTATTCAGAAAGGAACCTTAAAAGCGGCAGTACCGGTTTTTGACCAACCGCCAGATCATTAAGAAACAGAAAGGACGCTGATCTTCTTAAAATCTCAGGAAAAGACGGGCTAAAGCCCGCCCTTAAAGCTTCAACCCGGAAAGCTTCGCCCGGCAGGCGGCGGCAAAATCCTCCGGGTAATGGCCGTTGATCCACCGGAGCTGCGCCTCGCTGAATGCGCCGGGGGATTCCGGAAGCCTGGGCAGGAACGCATAAATCAGCCGCTGGCCGTTATCCGCTGAATCATCAATCGCCTTGGAATATTCAATAGTCGTAACCATCCGGGCGCCCATTGCCTCCAGCACCTGGACGGCAACGAGCATCCCGTGGTCAATCGATTCCCGCACCGCCTGATCCGCTTCGATGATATTGCCCACCGGTCCAATCGTCATCAGCTGGATTTCCCATTGGGAGGTCTGCGCCTTGGGCACAAACAGCAGAACATGTTCATCCGCATCGATGATCAGGCTCTGCTCCCCTTCCCCGCCATCCATCCGTTTATTATTATAAATCGCCTGGGTATAGGCGTCAAAAAATCGAGTGCCGGTCTGTTGGCGATAGCCTTCAATAAACTCTCTGACCATATCGCCGCTGGCATACGGCTTTAAGTGTGCATCGCCGTCAACATTAGTTTCAAAATCCACGGGTACCATGGCATACTGCTGATGGATCTGCTGGTGGGAGGCATGGAGCCGGTAGCCGCTGGGCGCATAATCAAACCCGAAATTCCAGCCCCATAGGGTCCGGTTGGCAGACAGCCGTTGCTGCTTTTCCGGTATGGATAAGGCATTGACGATATCCCGGCGCAGGTTTTCCAGTTCCTCAGTAGAGAGCGTCCGGCGATTGCATTCGATGGATACGCCCAGTTCCCTGGCCAACCGCACATAGGTGCGCTGGTAGTAGAGATGTCGCATGGCCCGCATGTCTTTTCTGCCTAAATCCGAAAGCCGGTAGCGGACGGCATCATGGGCACAGTTGGCCGCATAGTGGCCGCCGGGGATGTAGCTGTTCTGCCGGAGATACTCGAAAATGTGCTGGCCAGAGCCCATATCCGGAAATTCGCCGACGATTTCGCTGTCCCCCTGAACACCCGGGCGAAGCGCCATGACCTCTTTATAATCATTGGGAAGAGATGGGTTGTTGGCGACCATCTCAAAAAGGAGTGGAAAATAAATCACCGGACGAGTTCGCCCGGTTTCATCGGCCTGATACCGAAGCCCCATCGGCCGGCCGCTCTTTTTGTCATGGATGAAATGGCAGGAAAGCTCGGCAAGGGTGACCAGATCCTCCGGATCGGTTGACGTTTCGGCAATGGCGAGCTTCACCGAATCCGGAAGGTCACAGAACAGATCGGAAACCGCGCTGGCTGCCACAATCTTCTGATCCGCCCAGTCCCTTAAGGTTTCTGTAAATGAGACCCGGGGGGCTTTCGGCAGGCAAATCCGGGACGGATCCGCGGCATTCTGATCCGCCCAGCGCTTTAAGATATAGGTCACCCCTTTAAACGGAAACGGATTGGGCACCTCAAAGACCGGATCGGCAGTGGGCACATCGACCCGGCCGGGCGGGAAATTGACCCGGTTATCGCAGGGCTCGCCGTTTCTAAACCAGCCCAGGGGCCGGATAAAATTATTCTCCCGAAGGTTTTCCACCCGGTAGGCGGGCTTGTGCAGGCCATAGACGAATTTGCCGGTCGGATCGACGCAGGAACATAATTTCATGAATCAGCATTCCAAATATTTGAGGGTTGCTGGCTAATAAGATAATTTCAACTATTTAATGTATTACCACCACGAAGGACGCGAAGAGCACGAAGAAAGATGCCGAAGCAACATCTTCGGGGCCTTCGTGATCTTCGTGGTTAGCCAAAATTGAGTTTAGTTGCATGGACGGTTCACGGTTTTTTCCACAATTTCGATTTCACCGGGGGTCAGCCCATAGAGTGCATACACGCACTGGTCAATTTGGCGATCCACCGCTTCAATCTGCCGCCTGAGCCGCTCCTTTTCCACTGGCACTTTTGTATCCGCCAGTCTGCGGTTCATTTCCATGATCTTTTTAGCCAGTGCGGCTATTTGCTCGCTTCCCGCTGCATTAGCATGACACACAGGAAGCGCTTCCACATATTGCCTCTTCCATCGAAAGAACCCCCCGCGAATTGATGAACTGATATTGGAAAAAAAGAAATTGCATAGCTTGGAATTCAAAAGCCCGAGTAAATAGAAAGAATCACTGCCCAAGATGTAACCAGTGGTGTCACAATAAACAGAATCCAAATCCATTGTAAATTGTCCGGTAAGGGCAATTTCAGCAAACATAATCTTGGGCTTTTCAAACTTGTCATAATAGTCGCAGGTTCTCAGTTCCCACCAGTATCCGCCCTTGTCATAGCGCTTTCTGGCCTTTTCCGCCCAGGGCTCAAGGTGAGCGGCAATAGCCGGATAGTTCGCCTTGAACCACTGCCATGCGGATGCCCCACCGTCCCTGTGCATGCCGGTCCACCCCTTGGGGATCAAAATCAGATACC
>DATGCF010000373.1:0-2946 GCA_035312245.1 Desulfosalsimonadaceae bacterium | reverse complement strand
CTTTTTGCCGACTCTATGGCACCGGCCAGCGGTTCGGGCTTCATCACCATCCCGGCCCCGCCGCCGTATGGCCTGTCATCTGTTTCCCGATGCCGACCTTTGGCGAAATCCCGGATATTGGTGACGCAAACCGAAATGATTTTATCGGCAATGGCCCGTCGGATAATTCCGTGGGCCAGAAACGAATCAAAAATCTCGGGAAAAATTGTGAGAATCTGATAATCCATTTGTCCGGTGCCGCCTATAGACCATTCGGCAGCTCGACCCGTATGGTCTTATTGTCAAGATCTATCTGCCGGACAATGGATGCAATCACTGGTATCAGCCGTTCGATCTCATCTTCATTCTTAACCACCAGCACGTCGTTTGCACCGGTAGCAAAAATATTGTCAACCCGCCCGATATAGGTATCATCCGCATAAACCGCAAGACCGATCAAATCATACCAGTACCACGTATCGTCCTCAAGTTCGGGGAGCTCTGAACGATTGATGAAAAGCTCCGCACCAACCAAGCTCTCCGCAGCTTCCCGCGTCTCAATCGCCTCAAATGCCACTCGCAGCAAATTCCTGTGCAGTCGGCATTCCCGGACAGTCAAGGCCTGCTTCCCGCTTTGGCCTGTTTTGACGTAAACTCGCCTGCCAGGGGTAAAGGGCGCTGAATTTTCCGCAAAGGGTAAGACCTTCAGATACCCTTTTATCCCGTGAACCCCCACGACCTTACCGATGTGGAGGTCACCGTCCTTTTCCATGCCTTCAGTCTTCGACGATTTCCAGGACTGTCCGCTTCCGGTTCTTTGCTGACGCGGCGCTCAGCAAGGTTCGCATGGCGCGCGCGGTTCTTCCCTGCTTCCCGATAACCTTTCCCAGATCCTCCTTTGCCACTTTGAGCTCCAAAACCGAGGTCTGGTCCCCTTCAACTTCGGTCACCACCACCTCATCCGGATTGTCCACCAGCGACTTTGCAATGTACGTGATCAAATCTTTCATGGTCATGATCCGACTCCTTTAATCGATTCTGGGGATTGAGGACGTTCCAGGTACAACACTAATAAAGCAAGGCTTAGGAAGCTCCTTGTTTTTTGATCAGGCTGTTAACCGTGTCGGTGGGAATCGCCCCCTGACCGAGCCAATACTGCACCCGCTCCTGTTTAATCGAGTATTCAGAGGGTTCCACCATTGGATTGTAGGTGCCCACGGTTTCCAGAAACCTGCCATCGCGCGGATACCGCTCATCAGCCACCACAATCCGGTAAAACGGACGTTTTTTAGCGCCATATCTTGCCAATCTGATTTTTACTGCCATAATCGCTTATCTCTCCTTTAAAAAGGCATCATCCCGCGGCCGAGTCCTTTCATCATACCGCCTTTGTTCATTTTCTTGAGCATCTTAAGTACCTGAGAATAATTCTTAAGCAGCTTATTTACATCTTGTACACTGGTGCCGCTGCCATTTGCAATCCTTTTTCGCCGGCTGCCGTTGATAATGTTATGCTGCCGGCGCTCCTGCTTGGTCATGGAATTGATGATCGCCTCGATCTTAACCAGCTCCCGGTCATCCACATCCATATTTTTCAACTGCTTGCTTTTGCCTGCGCCCGGAATCATCTTGATCAGATCAGTCAGCGACCCCATCTTCCTTACCTGCGCCATCTGATCCCGGAAATCCTCGAGCGTGAACTCACTCTTTCGGAGTTTTTTCTCCAGGTCCGCCGCTTTTTTCTCATCAACGGCGCTCTGGGCTTTTTCAATAAAGGAGAGCATATCCCCCATACCCAGTATCCGGGAGGCCATCCGGTCCGGATGAAACGGCTCCAGGGCGTTCGATTTTTCCCCCACACCGATAAACTTGATGGGCTTCCCCGTAATGGCCTTGATGGATAATGCCGCGCCGCCGCGGGCATCGCCGTCCATTTTGGAGAGGATCACCCCGTCAATGTCCAGTTCCTCGTTAAAGGACTGGGCGATGTTGACCGCATCCTGGCCGGTCATGGCATCGGCCACCAGCATGATATCCGAAGGCTCCAGGGCCTTTTTGATATTGACCAGCTCGGCCATCAATGTCTCATCAATGTGAAGGCGCCCGGCTGTATCCAGGATCATGACATCACAGCCTTCCTGGCGGGCCGCCTCCCGGGCCTTTCGGGCGATTTCCACCGGGTCCATATCCGTGGTTGACGGATAAACCGGCACGGACAATTCCCCGGCAAGTTTGGTCAGCTGATCGATAGCTGCCGGCCGGTAAACATCCACCGGCACCATATACGGCTTTTTGCCGCTCTTGCGCAGGTGCACCGCCAGCTTTCCGGCGGACGTGGTTTTGCCCGAGCCCTGAAGCCCCACCAGCATCACCGGCGCCGGCGCCGGCCCGGAGAGGTTTAAATCCTCGTGCTGGCTGCCCATTAAAGCGGTCAGCTCGTCATTGACAATCTTTATCACCTGCTGACCGGGGGTGAGGCTGGTTAGCACCTCCTGGCCGATGGCCCGCTCCTTAATATCGGCGATCAGCTTTTTGACCACCTTGTAATGGGCGTCCGCCTCAAGAAGCGCCATACGAACTTCACGCATGCCGTCCTCGATATTCTTCTCGGACAGCTTGCCTTCGCCCTTGAGCTTTTTAAAAACCGAATTCAGTCGCTCACTTAGATTGTCAAACATAACTCTTCCCGGAATTTTAACTAAACTCTTGAATCTAAAATTATTTCGATGCTATGTCAAGAAGATTATAATTTCTGCACGGTGAATTTGTTCTGGCACGGTGGCCGACCCGACAAAATGCCGGCATTGTCTCGCAGGGCGGGCCACCGTGCCCGCCTGAAAAATAGATAGAACAAATTTACCTGTATTTTCTGGGTCTTGCTTTATGAATTTGGGTGTATATTTTGGTGATTGAACCATCACTTCACTGAAATTATATGACAAACTTAATATAATTATAATCCTTATT
>DATGCF010000372.1:0-2949 GCA_035312245.1 Desulfosalsimonadaceae bacterium | reverse complement strand
AGCACATAGGCATCGAACAAGCCCGGCGCCCACCAAAATCGAAACATCCGGCCGCAGCCGGCGGGCCTCAGCAATTAACGTGCGCATATTTTCCAGGGTTGTTGACATCATGGTGGAAAGGGCCAATACCGGGGCTTTTGTTTCCTTCAGAGCATCCAGAAAAACGGCATTCTCCACATTCCAGCCCACATCCAGCACCTGGTAGCCGCTGGCTTCAAGGACCGCGGCCACAATATTTTTTCCCATATCATGCACATCGCCTTTGACCACACCGATAACGATCTGGGGGCTTCCGCTGGCTGAAGGGGTTTCAATGCCGGAATGGATAAATGCCAGCCCCTCCCGGTAAACATCAATGGCCAGCAGAAAATCCGGAATGGCGTAAACCCCCTGTTTGAATTTCGCCCTTGCCCGCTCAATCCCTCGCGACAGGGCGTTTAACACCTCGGTTGAGGAAACCGCATCCGTCTTTGAAACCGGCAAAATTTCATTAATGGCCTCGCCATCCCGGGTATAAACACTTTTGCGGCCTTATCCGCATCCAGGGAGTAGTCGGGGAATGCAATGCCTGAGATATGGCGCGCGCCGGCACAGAGAAGCGGGGTCACCGGCACGCGGTCAGGTTCCTTGTGCCGCATGGCCGCGAGGATTCGCTCCAGGCTGCTCAATTGCTGGATGCGGCCGCGCACACTTGAAAAACTGGCCAACATATCCAGCAGGGGGTCGGGGACAAATTTAAGGGGAGGTAGCTGACCGTTGCTTATATGCCTTAAAATGGCTGGAAGGGGCATCCGCAAATTTCCTTTAACTCGCTAAAAGCAAGAAAAATTGCCTATTCATCCTTTAAATAATGCCACAATATAGACAATTTGTCGATAATACAACAAATTTTTAAATTACTGCTGAAGGCCTCGTAAAAAGCGATTTTGTTTCGGAAACTATTTATTGATGATTCGGCTGACCAAAGCCTCCACCCGGGCCTGGATCTCATCCCTTACCCGGCGCATGAATTCAATGGACTCGCCGGCCGGATCCGGAAGCTCCCAGTCCAGTCGCTCCGCTCCCGGAATATGGGGGCATTGCTCACCACAGCCCATGGTCACGATGATATGCGGGGTAGCCGCTTCTATGGCCGCATCAAGACTGCGGGGGATGCGGAAGGCCATATCATAGCCGATCTCCGCCATCACTTCCTGCATCACCGGATTGACCGCCTCGGCCGGCTGGGTGCCGGCACAATCCACATCCAGGGTATCACCGGCCATATACCGGGCAAAGGCAGCGGCCATCTGGCTGCGGCAGGTATTCTCCCGGCAGGCGAACAGAATTTTTTTTCTTCGAAAAACCGGTCCTATCTTTTCGATCTCATTTCTGACATCATCGGCCACCGTATCATGCTTTTTCATGTCCCCGATATTTTCGATATGCCGATAGGTTAAGCTACCATCAAACGAGGCGCCCACCGCATCAAAAAAATACTTGGCCGTCAGCGCCATCCCTTCGAACAGATTTTTGCCTTTGGTGGCGCCGACAGAAAGCATCATTCCCTTGCGGTGGGGGCGGCCCGGATCCACAAGCCCCAGTTTATATTTTCGCGACCACAGGGTCTGGGACCGATCAATCAGCATTTTGAGCTGGGCCGTGGCGTTGTAGAAATAGATCGGGGTGGCCAGGAGGATCAGATCCGCCCGACGAAGCAGCGGATACATCTCCGGCATCATGTCATCATCCTCAATCGAACAAAACCCCTTGCGCTCGCACTTGGTGCAGCCGAGGCAGGGCTTGATGTTTTTTTGGGGAACCTGAACCAGATGGGTTTCAGCCCCATAGTCGGCCGCCGCCTCAAGCACCAGGTTTAAAAGGTGATACGTATTGCCTTTTTTACGGGGGCTTCCCTGCAATCCGAGAACCAGCATCATCCCTTCCCATTGTCGATGGCTGCCAGCGCCTCTTCCGCCAGACGGCTGACATGGGTTTTGTTAAGTGCTAAATCGCGAAACATGTCGATTTCCGCAGAATCCGCCAAAAGCGCTTCAATCTCTGAAGCAGCCTCCGCGGCCCCTAAATTGCCGAGCGCCCAGGCGGCATACCCGCGATGGCAAGGATCCGAAGACGTCAGGAAAAGCCGCAAATCTCCGACCGTATCCGGCAAAAGTTCCGGCCGCACCTCAGCCAGCCGGCCGACGCCCCAGATCGAGCCCCGCTGCAGCCCCTCATGCTCTAAAAAATTCTGGTCCCGCCGCACATAGGAGCCCAGGACACAGCCGTATTCATCCGCAAGCTTACGGTGCCGGGCCGTGATTTCGCCCATGGCCTCGGGGGACCCCCAGCCGATGCCGCCGGATTCATCATTTAAATTCCACATGAGCCGCCGCATCACGACCCGGGCGGACTCCATCTCACGCTCAGCCAGCCCGGCAACCACAACGCCCATACAAGCTACGGCCCGCCATTTAACCAGCGGCGAGCGGTCATAGAAGCAGGCGAATAAGGGATTCACCGCTGTTCTGGCGGAAATTTGGGCCAATGCCGAGAATAGATCGTTGATGTCCGTCTCTGAAGCCAGCAGCTGCCGGACACGCTTTTTGAGCTGTCGGCCGGTCATTCCGGCCAACTCGATATTCTCTGGCATTATCCCTTCTTGCACCTTTTACCTGCTACGCTTTTTCTAAGTAACTTAATCGTGCTCAGTCCCGCGTAAGCCGGACAGTTCTCGTGCTCGTGCTCGTACTCGAAATAATTAAAAGCCGATTACGAGTACGAGCACGCGTACGAGTACGATTCAGCAGAGATTGAATTTTTAACAAATTTATATCATTAAGTGATTTATAGCTTCGGTTCCGGGATGCGGCTTTAGGGAGTTTCTTCCCAGTAAATGCAGTCCGCGGGGCAGTTTTTGATCGCCTCATCCACCGCAGCTTCCGGGTACTCGGAAAGATCCGTCACCTG
>DATGCF010000371.1:0-2830 GCA_035312245.1 Desulfosalsimonadaceae bacterium | reverse complement strand
GATGTCAATGACCATGCCGGTGAGCGTATTGATCAATGACACCGCATCCGCGCCGGCCGCCACCACCGCCTCAGCAATACACACGATATCGGTGACGTTCGGGGATAATTTGATAATAATCGGTTTGGTGGTTTTCTTCCGGACCACAGAGACCACCTCGGCTGCTGCCGCCGGATCTACCCCGAAGCTCACCCCGCCGGCTTTCACATTCGGGCACGATATATTGATTTCCAGGGCATGAATGCCGGCTACCCCCTCACAGCGATCCGCCACCGCCGCATAGGACTCGGGCGTTTTCCCGTAGACATTGACAATCACGGCACATGTGAATTGATGCAGAAAGGGGAGTTTATCCCGGATAAAGGCATCAATGCCGATATTTTCAAGACCAATGGCGTTTAGCATGCCGCTGGCGGTTTCAATAATGCGGGGAGGGGGATTGCCCGGGGATGGCGCTTCGGACAGGCCCTTAACGATCACCGCGCCCAGACGGTTCAAATCCACCAAGGGCTCAAACTCCTTACCGAATCCGAATGTTCCGGATGCAGTCATCACGGGATTCTGGAGCAAAAGCCCGCTGATATCGACAGAGAGGGAATTTTCTTCGGCCAATCTCGGATCCTTGACAAAACGCTTGACGAATTTTCAATGCATCAGTAATTGAAAGATTTTACTTTAGCGTAAATTAACTCTTTAATATCGTGATCAGTATAGAGAAGAAACCATCCGTCGTCAAATAATACCTAAATTGAACGATTTAAGTCGTCGTATGCATAAACACCCGCTTCGCATCGGCCTTTTAAGCTACCGCAGCAATCCGCACTGCGGCGGACAGGGCGGATATGTCAAAAGCCTCAGCCGGGCGCTGACAGCACTCGGGCATCAGGTGGATGTCATCTCCGGCCCGCCCTACCCGGAAATCGATCCGGAGGTGAACCTGGTCAAACTTCCCAGTCTTGACCTTTATAATCCGGACAACCTCTTCCGCGTGCCGAAAACCCATGAACTCAAAAGCCCCATCAATCTCATTGAATGGGTGGGGATTTCCACCATGGGCTTTCCGGAGCCCTTTACTTTTGGCCTTCGGGCGGCCCGATATATTCAAGCGAATAAACATAAATATGACGTGATCCATGACAACCAGAGCCTCTCCTACGGACTGTGGACGATTAAGAATATACTGCCCACCATCGCCACCATCCATCATCCCATCACGGTGGATCGGGAAATTGCGGTAAAGAGCGCCCCCCACCTGTGGCAGAAGCTAAAGGAGCTGCGCTGGCATTCCTTTCTGGATATGCAGAAACGCGTGGCCCGCTGTATGCCGCGTATCATTACGGTATCAAAATGCGCCCGCACGGATATCAGCCGGGCGTTTGGCATTGATGAGGAACGCTTTTTCGTGGTGCCCAACGGGATCAACACAGATTTTTTCTATCCCCTAAAAGGCATCCCCCGGGAGGCCAATCGCATCATCGTCACCAACAGCGCCGACACCCCGCTGAAGGGCCTTCACTACCTGCTTCAGGCGATTGCGACAATTGCAGCCAAGCGGGACATCCGGTTGATTGTTGTGGGCTCGCCCAAAAAAAACGGCATGGTCATTAAATTGATCCGTAAACTGGGTATCGGCCATTTGGTGACGTTCACAGGCCGCATCAGCTACGAAGAATTTGTGCGGCAATACGCCAGAGCCACGGTCGCCGTGGTGCCCTCGGTCTATGAAGGCTTCGGCCTGCCTGCAGGAGAGGCCATGGCCTGCGGCGTGCCGGTGATCAGCACTACGGGCGGAGCGCTTCCGGAAGTGGTGGGTGATGCCGGTATCCTCGTTCCGCCGGAGGATTCGGATGCATTGGCCAAGGCGCTCCTGTCCGTACTCGATCATCCGGACTACGCCCAAAAGTTAAGTGAGGCGGGCTACCGACGCGTTCAAAACCATCTAACCTGGCAGGCGGCGGCCAAGCGAACTGCCGCCGCCTATTCTCAAGTGATAAATGATTACCGTTGACTTTAACCGGATCCGGGTGCGGCCCGGCGATAAAATTCTGGATATCGGATGCGGCAGCGGCCGGCATGCCTGCCGCGCGTATGAATGCGACCGAGTAACCGTCATAGGGGTAGATGCCAACTATGATGATGTGCATGAAGCCAGAGGCCGGTTGACGTATCATGAGGCCATCGGCGCTCACGGCGGCGGCAGCTGGGGCTGTGCCGCCGGCAACATCTTATCCCTTCCCTTTCCTGAGGCGAGCTTTGATCTCGTGATATGCTCGGAGGTGATGGAGCATATCCCGGAGGACACCCATGCGGCAAAACAAATCATGCAGGTGCTCAAACCGGGCGGTCAGCTGGTGGTTAGTGTGCCCCGGTATTTTCCGGAAAAAATCTGCTGGAAACTCTCCACCGCCTATTATTCGGCAAACGGCGGCCATGTCAGAATATATACAATGCAAAAGATCCGCCGGCTTTTTGAACATACCGGCGCCATTTTCCAGGCCACCCATTTTGCCCACAGCCTGCACACCCCGTACTGGTGGCTGAAATGCCTGGTCGGCCCCACCCGGACCAACTCCAAACCGGTCAACCTCTACCACCGCCTGCTTACCTGGGATATCATGAAAAAACCCAAAATTACCCGATTCACGGACGCCCTGCTGAACCCGATACTGGGTAAAAGCCTGGTGCTCTATTTTAAAAAAACATCAGAATGATGCGGCCATTAATGAATATGGTATGTTGCATGCGTATCCCCTACCGCCGACGGTGATGTTGATATGGAGTTTTATTTTCAGACTTTTTCCCTGCCTGTAACTGCAGGGATATTTTTTGC
>DATGCF010000370.1:0-8114 GCA_035312245.1 Desulfosalsimonadaceae bacterium | reverse complement strand
CACCTTAGCACCTCAGTACCTTAGTACCTTAGTACCTCAGTGCCTTAGTGCCTCAGTGCCTCAGTGCCTTAGTGCCTCAGTGCCTCAGTGCCTCAGTGCCTTTAAAGCTGTTTGTGGGCTGGGATAAACCCCGCCCCTTCTACAAAAAATAGCGTTGGTATTAAGAAATAATGTAGGGGAGGCTTTATGCCCTCCCGGCAATCGCTTTGGCCCTTCAAAACCCAAACGCACAATTTAGCTAACAGAATATGCAAGGTTTTTCAAGGGATTAAAACACCGCCAGCGTCATTTCGGATGTCATGAGCACAGCGCCTCGGTGAAAAGCTCCCGACAGGGAGTAAATTCATTGGCCAGATCCATGCCGAATTCAAAGGAGAGGACCGAGTGGGGCAAATGCATCAGTTCTAAGGGATCGATAAAACATTCAGGACCCCACTGGTTAAGCCGTTTCCAGCTCCATTGGGCATAATCCGGCAGCTGATCCGCCCACGCCATGGAAATGTGAAGGTGGGGCAAAAGTGAGATTTTTGGGTTATTAATGGGCGCAATGCGTGCGAACACCTCCCCTTTGGAAAGCCGGTCGCCCACGCGCAGCCCTTTCTCCGGCAGAATGTGGGCATAAAGGGTTAAAAACGCCCGGCCGCTATCGTCTGGCTGTTTGGTCACCACCGTTTGGCCCAGAAAATCCGCCATCATGTGGACAACCCGGCCATCACCCGCCATCGGGATCGCCATGGTGTCATCCATTCGGCAATAACAGCCGGAAGCGGTTTTAAAAAAGCAGAGGTCAATCCCCTCATGGCTCGAATGCCGCTTACCGGCAGCGCCCCACCACTTATCCATGCTGCTGAAAAGCATACCGGGATAGAAGATCAACCGATCGATCCCGATGGCCCCAAGCTGGTTGACGGCAACTATTTGATGGATAAATCCGTTTGAAATTGTCATATTTGAAACGCTCAACCCGAATTTCAGCCGGCAGCTGATTCGGCAAACCCGAAATAGCGCCGGGCTTCAGCGGCATGGCCAGAGGCCTCATAAATCTTTCCGATCCGGTCATAATAGGCTTTCCGATTGTCCGGATCCTCCCGCACCAGGGAAAGAAACGTTTCCAGCAGCCGGGTTGAGGTATCCCCGGCCTGAAAACTGAGCTCTGCAAACCGACTTTTGATAAACGGGTCCACACGGGCGCCGCAGCTGCTACAGGCGTTTAGCATCTCCCCGTAAAGACGGCGGGCTTTGTCAAAATCGCCCATGGCCTCATAGGTCTTGGCCAGCGCCCGGCTGATCAGCTCTTCATTGCCGAACCTCTCCCCACAATCCATAAAAACGTCCCGGGCGGCCTCATAGCTGCCGGCCTGGTAATAGGTTTCCCCCAACAGCATCGGGATGGCCGCAGACTGCTTCACCCCTTCCGGACTCCGTTTCAGGAGATCCGCAGCTGCCTGAAAATCACCGGTTTCCCAATAAATCTCGCAGAGCAGCTGGTAGGCGCGCAGGCCCTCGGGATTGCTTTGGATATAGGCTTCAAGGGTTTCCCTGGCATTTTCCGGCTGCTCAAGATGCATGTAGGCGGTGGCCAGCTCCAACGGGATCCAGGCGTCCGGTGCGGGATTTTCGCTGATCGCTGTTTTAAAACATGCCACTGCGGTCTCAAATGCTCCCTGATTAAGCGCCACATACCCTTCCATAAAGGATTGCCCGTACGACTCATACGCGTTTTGCATCTCTTCCGGCAAAGAACTGACCAGCACATGAAAATGGACCTCGTCATCTTGATCGAAAGCCTCATCCGCATCCGGATCCTCTGCCGCCGGCGCATGGGATTGAGCCTCGGTTTCAGCGACATCCCCGGCCTCAGGCGTGTCAGCCGGTGCCTGATGCAGCGACCGGGCCCTTGCCTTGATATCTTTTTTGCGTTTCTCATCACTGGTTAACTCATATGCCAGATAGAGCAGGTCTTCTGCCTCCTGAAAACTCTCCTGGGTGATTAATTCTTCGGCTGCTTTGATATGTGTCCCTGCCAGGGCCTCCCGGGCCTGACCGGCCTTTTCCGAAAGGCGCCGGATCAGCGCCTGCTTTTCCGGTGACTTTTTTTCCGCCTTTTCCAAAGCCTTATCATATTCCACTTTGGCCGCCCCATACTCCCCCGCGGCCTGATAGTCATCACCGATCATTTCAATTTCTTCTGGCGATTTTCCGGTAAACAGACTGAATAGTCCCATGAGATCCTCTTCTAAGTAAATAATCGTACTCAGTCCCGCGCGAGCGGGACGGTTCTCGTACTCGTAATCGTACTCGGGGGATTTAAAGGCCGATTACGAGCACGAGTACGAGTACGAGTACGAATCATAAGTTACCTTCTGCAAAAATGCCATCATGACGGCCTAAATCGCTTTTTCTGAAGGCATTAGGTATTGCTTGGCGGCATCCACGCCCTGTTCAAATCCAGTTAAAATTTTTTCCTCACTTCGCGTCAGGCGGTTGACGGCAAAATCTTCCGGCGGATAGATCACATCAATGCCGGGATAACAGGTCTCCAGATTATCAATAACGCGGTTATACATCTGATACCGCTCATGCATGGAAAGCAGCAGAAACCGGTATTTAAAATCCTTATAGTAATTCTCATACAGCCGGGAAATCCAGAAGGACTCGCGTTTTTTCCGGTAACCCCGATGCCGGGTCAAAATCACGAGGATATCCTCTTCGCGATAGCCCATGGTCAGCGCTTTTTTATATGGCACGGGATTCAGGAGTCCGCCATCGAGCAGCAGATAATCCTTATAATGCACAAAATCCCGGTAAAAAAATGGAATGGCGGCAGTGGCTTTGAGGGCTGTCGGAATCTTATCTTTTTTGGTGCTAAGATAAATCGTCTCCGGCACCTCATGTTCACTGACGTTGGTTGCCGTAATCAGGACCGGGCAGGCGGTCCGCCGGAGCCTTTTCAGGTTTAATGGGTCATTGCCCATGACGATGTTCTCGACCATCCAATCGAGGTTCAGGATATGCTTTTCCGGGCGGAGGATGTTTCGCATGCGGATAAACTGCCCGCTGAGCAACTCTTTAAAAAAGGCATCCCGGGCCAGGCAAATCTGATCCGCGGCAAAGGCCGTGCCGGTAAGTGCGCCGGCCGAAGACCCGATGATCAGCTCAAACGGGAAATACCCCCTGTCCTTGAAGGCCTGAAGCACCCCGGTAAGGAATATCCCGCGCATGCCCCCGCCTTCCAGGACAAGCACCTTTTTGCCCGGAAAACCGCGGAGCCGGCTGCCCACATAGCGGAATAGACTTAGGGAACGCGTCAGAAAATCCATTTCACCTATTTTACCCTCATCCCGGCCTTCTCCCAGGAGGAGAAGGTGATATGCGGATTTATTAAGATTAAGATTAAGATTAAGAGTAAGAGTAAGAGTAAGAGTAAGACGTCATCAACGGATTTTCATGTATACCGACACCCCGCACCCTGCACCCTATACCTTACACCCTATACCTTATACCCTTAACCTTGTACCTCAGTGAACCTGCAGCGTGATATAATACCCCCGCTCCCCCCGCTGAAGCAGCAGCACCACGGATTCCTTCCACCGGTATTTGATCACCGCATCTTTAAAGTCTGTGAGCGTTTTTAAGCCGAGATCATTAATTTTTAGGATCACATCGCCGGGCCGGACGCCGATACCGGCAAGTTCAGAGTTGGGATCCACCTCTGAAATAATCACCCCGGAGTTGGCCGGAATCGGCTGATCAAATCGACCTTTCTCGCCAATATCAACGACTTTTACCCCGATCAGCTGATAGGCTAGCTTCAGGGCCAGCCGCTCCGGAAAAACAGAAGCCTTGACGGACAGGGTCTTTTCCGAATGATCGCGCCGCAGCCTGACCGTTATCGTCTCGCCCTTGGATCGCCCCCGCATGGCGTACTCATAGTCACTGACCGAGCGGATGGACTGGTCGCCAATGGCAAGGATCACATCCCCTTCTTTGATCCCGGCCTTGGCTGCCGGGCCGCTGGGCTCAATATCCTTGACCACGATCCCCTCATCGGACGGCAGATCCAGGTAACTCGCCAGCCGCTGATCTATATTCTGGACCGTCACCCCGATCCAGGCATGAATGACCTCCCCATAGGCAATCAGATCGGACACGATCTTCTTGGCCGTGTTTATGGGAATGGCAAACCCGATGCCCTCGGCTTTGGCATAGATGGCCGTATTGATAGCGATCAGCTCTCCGTTGATATTCAAAAGCGGCCCCCCGCTGTTTCCGGGATTAATCGAGGCATCGGTCTGCAAAAAATCATGGTAAACCCGATTTTGCGCCCGAACGCTCCGGTTTTCGGCACTGATCACCCCGGTGGTTACGGAATTGGAAAACCCGAAGGGGTTGCCGATGGCAATGACGGTTTCGCCGATCATGATATCACTGGAGTCGCCCATGGGAACCGCCGGCAACGGCTCATCCGCCTTGATCTGGAGCACCGCGAGATCCGACTCCGGGTCGGCCCCGATAATATCGGCCTGAAACTCCCGGCCGTCCTTTAAAACCGCCGTAATCGTACCGCTTTTGGCAACCACATGTTCGTTGGTCAGAATAAAGCCGCGCTCGCCGTCGATGATCACCCCGGACCCCCGGCTGCTCAGCTTGCGGCGGGTTTCAAAGCGTCTTTCAAAAAAATCGCGGAAAAAAGAATCCATATTAAACCGGGCAAACGGGCTGACCTGGGTGCTGACCTCGTACTCCGAGCTGATATTGACTACGGCATCACTTACCAGCTTAACCGCCTTTACCACCGCATTGCGCCGGGGAAATGCCTGATCCCCAGTCGTCTGGGCGCCGGAAAAATGAGGCGCTATCAGCGACAGCAACAGCAGCAGACTAAACCAAACAAACCCCATCCACTGAATGCGAAGCTTCATCCGCCTGTCCTTTCGTAAAAGACAGTTTATCCGCTTATACACGGTTAAACAGATTGTTTTTATTTGATCTATCAGGTCTTCCATGGTATTCTAATTTAAATCTTGGATTCCATGCATATTATAAATCCGTTTTAAATGAAAGATTAAAAAATGTTCAAGATTATGCTCTTAATCAGCAGTGTCATCGCCTTTATTATCGGCGGACTGGTGATATTGATCGGCATGGGGGTGATCACGGGCATCGCCGGCGGACTGGTCGTAATGGGCGGCGGCAGCATCGTCGCATTTCTGGCCGCCTGCGCGGCCCTGTCAATTCTGCTGCCGGAACCGGAAAAACTCTTTGCCGAAAGCCGACAGGCGATCAACCTGGTCAAAAGAAACGGGCATTGGGTTTAGGCTCTTAGCCCGTCACTTTTGATCCGCCTTGATTTTGGCTTCCAGTTCCGCCACCTTCCGGTCAAGGGCATCAATCCGGTCTGCCAGGGTATTGACCTGCTCCTTGGAGGCCAGATTCATCATAGACATGGCTTCGTTGACCCGCTGGTCGATATTTTCCATGATCCAGGTCTTTAAATTATTGGTATGATTGAAAAGCTCTTGTTTTAGATTCCGCCCTTCCGACTCGGATATCTCTTTATCCTTTACCAGCGAATTGATCAGTTTTTCAATTTCATCCCGGGACATGAGCATGGCATTCTGCCACAGGGATACATATTTTCTGCCATAACCAAACAGGGTGCCCTGCCCCTTTCGCAAAAGCTGCATCAGCACATTTGAGGGCACGCCCTTGTTGCCGCGCAGCTTTTCGCGCCCCAAAAGCTGGGAAACAATGGCCGCGGTAATATCCTCGCCGGTTTCATTGTCGATGATCGAGACCTCCTCGCCGGATTTAATCAGGTCCGCCAGGCGATCCATGGTCAGGTAACGCTTGTCGGATATGTCATAGAGCTTACGGTTGGCGTATTTTTTAATCAAACGCATGGATAGCCTCCAAATCGCTAAAGAAAACCCGCCCCGGAGACGGGGCGCTTGTCAATCTAAACTTGACGCAACGCGTTATATTTGTCAAATCATTTTCCCGGTTTGCCCAATTACACATTGCATCCTTATTAAAGTTTATGATAATTTAATAACTATTCTAAAATTCTGCTAAGGAGGCCCGCCAATGAAAAAACAAGTAGAAATTATGTCAAATATTGACAACTTTTGGCTCCATATGGATCATCCCACCAACCTGATGGTCATTACCGGATTTCTACAGTTCGACAACCCCCTGGATTACGACCGGCTCGTTCAAACCTTTAAAAACCGGCTGCTATGCTATGATCGGTTTAAAAAGCGCGTGGTTCGCCCCATGGGCGGGGTCGGCAACGCTGTCTGGGAACTGGACCCGAAATTCGATTTAAAGTCCCATCTCCACCGGATCGCCCTGCCGGATCCCGGGGATAAGCATACCCTCGAAGAGGTGATCAGCGATCTGACCGCCACCCCGCTTGATCCCACCAAGCCCCTATGGCAGGCACACTATATTGAAAACTGCGAAAACAACGGGTCGGTTTTGTTTGTCCGCATTCACCACTGCATCGGCGACGGCATCGCTCTGATCCGGCTGCTTTTATCCATGGCGGATCTTGAACCGGAGGCTGCCTGGCAGAACAATGTGCCGGAAAAAAAGGGGGAAAAAGCCACGGTGCATACCAACCTGTTCCCGCCATTGGAAAAGGCCTTTAAAAAACTGGACCGCGCCAAGCGTACCGCCTTTAAAGTCAGCTCCCTGGTCAGCAAGGAGGTCAATGCCTCCATTTCCCAGCCATCGCACTTATGGAACCGCACCCAAATGGTCGGCCGATTCGCCTGGGATGCGGCCGCAGTGATGAGCAAAATCATGCTTTTACCCGCGGACCGCAAAACCGTTTTCAAGGGAGAACTGGGCGTGCGAAAAAGTGTGGCCTGGTGTGATCCGCTGCCGATTGAAGATATCAAATCCATCGGCAAGTACTTTAATGCCACCATCAATGACATCCTGGTGTCCATGGTGACCGGCGCCTTGCGCCGCTACCTGCAGCAGCGGCACAATCTGGTCGGGGATCTTGATATCCGCGTAGCCATGCCGGTCAATATCCGCCCGCTGGAAGAGGAGATTGAGCTCGGCAATCAGTTCAGTTTGGTTCTGGCATCCCTGCCGGTGCACATTGACGACCCGGTTCTGCGGATCCGGGAGGTGCAGCGGCGGATCAGCGATCTCAAAGAATCCCCGGACGCGGCTGTGGCCTATACCGTACTAAACGCCCTGGGCATTTCATCCGCCAAGCTGGCGCAGAAAGCCGCCAGCATGTTTGCCAATAAGACCACCGGCGTGTTGAGCAATGTGCCCGGTCCCCGCCAGCCGCTCTACTTTGCCGGCGAGGAAATTAAAAATATCATGTTCTGGGTACCCCGGATCGGGGGCCTTGGCATCGGTATCAGCATTATCAGCTATAACGGTGAGGTGTCGGTGGGCATCGCCACAGATGCCGGCCTGATATCAAAACCGACGGATATCCTTAAAAACTTTGAAAACGAGTATCGGATGCTTCTTGGCATGTATAAAGCCGATCAGATGGAAAAGGATCCGCTGGTCATCAATGACCGGTACCAGGATCAACATGAAGAAGACACTGAAGCGGGCAAAAAAGCGCCGGTACAGTCCATCCGATGCAAGGCCATCAACAGAAACGGCGTCCAGTGCCACAACCGGGCCGCCACCAACTCCCTTTACTGCACCATTCATCAGAACAAATACGAAAATCTGGCGGACCTGGATCGCACTGCAAAAGACGACAAAGATCAGGCTTCCTCCGGATAACCTCCTCGTACTCAGCCCCGTGAGAGCGGGGCGGTGCTCGTACTCGTAATCGTACTCGAAAAAATTAAAAGCCGAGTACGAGCACGAGTACGAGTACGAATTACAGATGGGAACCCGACCTAATCAGCCTCTAAATTGGAAACCAATTGATACAGCCCCGCCAGATCCATAATGGCATCATCTGCGAGCGCAACGGTTTTGATTTTCGACGGATCGCCCGCCTTGTCGGCTAATGCCCGGATGGATGCGGCATCGCTTTCCGCCTGCTGCACCAGATGCTGGTAGGCTGTTAAAAGTTTTTCGTGTAAACTTCTATCAATGGATGCGCCGCGGCAGATTTCCCCGCC
>DATGCF010000369.1:0-6824 GCA_035312245.1 Desulfosalsimonadaceae bacterium | reverse complement strand
GCGCCCAGAATCAAAACGCATATATTGAAGCCTATAATTAAATGGACAGCCTGAAATATTTCAAAGCCCTTTCGGATGAGACCCGCATCCGGCTGGTCAACATCATGCTCCACCATGAACTCAAGGTGGGCGAACTGGTGTCTGTGCTTGAAATGGGGCAGTCCCGGATCTCCCGGCATTTGAAAATTCTGGCGGATGCTGGACTTGTTGAGAATTTGCGGGATGGGGTCTCGGGCTTTTATTACATTGCCCGCAGCGGGCCGGGGCGGCGGTTCATTGATGCGGTGCGCTACCTGTTTGAAGATGATCCGGTTTATGAAACCGATATCCGGCGGACGGCCAAAATCATTGATGAGCGCAAACGCCACACCCTGCAATTTTTTGATGACATCGCCCCCCGGTGGGACCTTTTTAAAGGCGAGATTCTGGGCGGATTTGATCTGAATCAGGCGATTTTCAAGGATGCGGGCAAACACCGGGTGGGGGTGGATTTGGGCTGCGGCACCGGCGATCTGCTGGAGCCCCTGAAGAGCCATACGGATAAGGTCATCGGGGTGGACAGCTCGCCCCGGATGCTAGAGGAGGCCCGGAAACGATTTCAGGATGCGAACGGTAATATTGACATCCGGCTCGGGGAAATCGAGCATCTGCCGTTAAGCGATGCGGAAGCTGATTTGGCGGTCATTTCGCTGGTCCTTCAGTACCTGGCTAAGCCCGAGGCGGCCATTGCCGAGGTCAGTCGGGCGTTAAAGGCGGGCGGGCTTTTTATTGTGGCTGATTTTGAAAAGCATGACAATTCGGCGCTCCGGGATACATACGGTGCCCGGTGGCTTGGCTTTTCCAGAAAGGAAGTGGAAAAATGGCTGACAGCCAACGGATTTTCCCTGCAACGGACAGATAGTTACGAGCTGGCCGCGGGCCTGCCGCTGAATATCTATCATGCCGTTAAAAATTAACTCAGCATTATTATAAATTGCCGATATATTGCAACCAATCGGCCAAAACCCAAAAGAAAGGAAGAATCAACCATGTTAATGTCAGGTAAAGAAAATGATAAGGCCATTGTCCCGGAACTGGATCTTTCACTACCCTACCACGTGGCGGACATATCGCTGGCCGGCGACGGATTCAAGGAAATGGAGCTCTCGGAAAATGAAATGCCGGGTCTGATGGCGGTACGCGAAAAATACGGCAAGGATAAGCCGCTTAAAGGGATGCGGGTAACTGGCAGTCTGCATATGACCATCCAGACCGCCATGTTGATCGAGACCCTGTATCAGCTGGGCGCAGATATTCGGTGGGCCTCCTGCAACATTTTTTCCACCCAGGATCATGCGGCCGCAGCCATTGCCAAGGCCGGCAGTGCGGCGGTGTTTGCCTGGAAGGGCGAATCCCTGGAGGATTACTGGTGGTGTACCGAGCAGGCTCTTACCTGGCCGGACGGCACCGGCCCCGATCTGATTGTTGACGACGGCGGGGATGCCACGCTTTTTGTCCATGAAGGCGTTAAGGCGGAAGATGATCCGTCCATGCTCGAAAAAGAATATGATGTCTATGAATACCAGTGCGTGATCAACCGCCTGAAGGCATCCTACCAGCGCGATCCGAAGCACTGGCATAAGGTGGCGGAGAAAATCCGCGGGGTTTCCGAGGAGACCACTACCGGTGTCAACCGCCTCTATCAGCTGGCCAAAAGGGGGGAACTCCTGTTTCCGGCCGTTAACGTCAATGACTCGGTGACCAAGAGCAAGTTTGACAATATTTACGGCTGCCGGGATTCTCTGGCCGACGGTATCAAGCGGGCTACGGATACCATGGTGGCCGGAAAAACCATTGTAATCTGCGGATATGGCGATGTGGGCAAAGGATGCGCCCAGTCCATGCGGGGATTCGGAGCGCGGGTCATTGTTACGGAAATCGATCCGATTTGTGCGCTTCAGGCGGCCATGGAGGGTTATGAAGTTTCCACTATGGAGGAAATGGTGTCCAAGGGCGATATCTTTGTGACCGCCTCCGGCTGCTGCGATGTGGTGACCGGCGAGCATATGGAGCAGATGCAAAACGAGGCCATTGTATGCAATATCGGCCACTTTGATCACGAGATCGAGATGAGCTATCTCGAGAACAACTGCGAAAAAACCAACATCAAACCGCAGGTGGATCAGTGGCATTTGAAATCCGGCCGTTCCATTATTGTTCTGGCTGAAGGCCGGCTGGTCAATCTGGGGTGTGCCACCGGGCATCCCAGCTTTGTCATGAGTAACTCCTTCACCAACCAGACCCTGGCGCAGATCAAGCTGGCCCAGGAGGACCTGGAAAAGCAGGTTTACACGCTGCCCAAGGATCTTGACGAAGAGGTGGCAAGGCTGCATCTGGCACGACTCAGTGTGAAGATGACCCGTCTGAACGAAAAGCAGGCCGAATACCTCGGTGTGCCGGTGGATGGGCCCTATAAGCCGGATCATTATCGGTATTAATCCTATCTAACCCCGCCGAGACCGGCGGGGTTAAAAAATTGATCAATCCATGGAAAACAGAGACCCCAATCCGCGCTCCCTTTCCCAGCCGACAATGGCCCATCTGGTCGACCATCTCATGCAAATCCGAGCCGCCGGCAGGGAAAAACCGGTGATCGTGGCCTTTTGTTTTTCCGATGATCTGGCCCTAAAAGCCTGCCTGGCCGGATGCCGGGAGGCAGGCGCCATCCCCGTGATCATGGCCACCATGAATCAGGTCAATTCAGACGGCGGATATTCGGGCCTCACGGCAGGGCGGTTTGTGCAAAAGGTGAACCGGCTGGCCGAGGAATCGGGCTATGACGGCCCGATTATTTTTGGCCGGGATCATGGCGGCCCCTTTATCGTGGAGGCGCATAAAAAATGGTTCCGGCCTGAGGCAATGGCCTGGGTCAAACAAAATATCACCCAGGACCTTGAGGCTGGTTTTACATGCTGGCATGCGGACGGCACGTCGGGCCGCGATGACGAACTGAAAGCGGCCCAGTTGCCGGTGCAGGTGATCGCGGACACCACCCTGGAGCTGATCGAATTCTGCGAACAGGAAAGAGATCGGCTCAAAATCGGCCCCATCGCCTATGAAGTGGGCTCCGAAGAGCAGCAGGGCGGGCTTACCACACCTGATGGGATGGATCGATATTTGCAAGCCTTAACATCAGGCCTTCGGGAACGGAGGCTTGGGCAGGCGCGGATTGATTTCGCGGTGGCCCAGACCGGCACGCACATGAAACTCCACTATGATAAAGCCACGGGTTCATTTGAGCTGGTCCAAAACGGATTCCAGCCGCAGCTGGTGGCGGTTTTAGATGAAATCGCGGAAAAATACCGGTCCGAGGATCAGAAGTTTTTGTTTACTCAGCACTATTCGGATCATATGACCCCGGCAGATGCTGAGGCACTGCGCCGGTTCGGTGCGGGAAAGGCCAATTTCGGCCCGGAGATGACCATGCCGGAGCTAAAACGCCTGCTGGCATGGGAATATGAAGAAGCGGCCATGCTTAAAAAGGCGGGCTGGCTGCATCTGGCATCGCATTTTCGGGAGACCATGCTGATGCACCTGGACCAGCGGCTGGATTTCTGGCAAAAATTCATACCGGAGGACCCGGATTTCTCCAAAAATAGCGGGACTCCGTCGATTTTTGAATTCGCCCCCCACGTCCAGGACGCCCTGATCGTTTTCCGGGGGAGATATGTCAAAAGCCAGCCCGCCTGTCAGGCGGCGGCGGAAAAATTGCTGGATAATCTGGTTTCTCTGGGTATTACTGAACATCCAAGGCAGGCCATCATATCGGAAATTAAGACCAATACGGTGGTGCCCCGGCTGGAGCAGTTTCAAATGACAGACCTGCTTGATAAAATTTGATATTAAAGGTTCAGTTCTTTTGCGGCGAGCCGCGTACCCTGCAGGCGGGCCCGGATCATGTCAAAGGCGGCCTGCCGCGATGTGGACAGATCGTCTGAAAACGGAGAGAACCCGCAGTCATCCGTGGTGCCCAGCTGGACCACCGGGATATATTCCGCGGCCTTTAATATCAGGTCCCGGACTTCTTCAGGGGTCTCCACCCGGGGCTCGGTCACATCGATCACGCCCAGGAAAATCATTTGTTCCGGCCCCATGTATTTGTTGATACATTGGAGCACCCGCTCCTTGTCCGGCTCACTCGCAAACTGCATGTAAAAGTTCCCGGCATTTAATGAGAAAAGCAGCGGAAGGAGTTCCACATAGTCCACATCCGCACTGTGTGTGGAATCCTGATCCCCCCCGGGGCATGTGTGGATGCCGATGCGCTTGCGCTCGTCGTCGGAAAAGCGGTTCAAAACCCGGTTGTTCAGATCGATAAACGATTTTAACAGCTTACGGGTCGGATCGAGTTTAACGGCCAGGCGGCCTTCAGTGAAATCGATCTGAACGTTATACGCCCCTTTTTGAAAGCAGAGCCGGATTTCCTTTTCCGCTTCATCCACCAGGTCTTCAAGGAATTTCTCCTTTGGATAGCCGTTAATTCCCTCTTTCGGGTAGATCAGGCTTAATGCGGAAGCCGAAATCACGGGCTGCTTTACCGGTTTCGTGGCATGCTCCAGCGCCTCCTCCAGATAGCGGTCCGCATGGATCTTATATTGAAATGGCCCTTCCGTAAGGCGCGGGAGCTGACGGATATGACCGTCTCTGAATACGAGTTTGATGCCATCCGGGGCAAGGTTGTCCAGCCCGTGGATCGGGTATGTGGCAAAGCTGGGCTTAGTCTGCTCGCCATCGGTGATCACCGGCGATCCGGTGGCCTCAAATTCTGCGATGGTTTGCCGGACCGCCTGGTCATACATTTCATCTAATTCACTTCGGTCGAGCCGTCCTTTTTCATAGGCTTGTATGGCCTCAACCAATTCTTTCGGCCGGGGGATGCTGCCAATGGGTTCAGTGGGCAACGTCATGAACACTCCTTCTCGATTTCCAATTTAGGTCCTTGATTTTAGTGCCTGAAAACGCCGGCCAGTTGTTCTCCACACTTAGGACAGCGGCCGTCTTCCGAGAGGTTGACCTCTCCGCCGGAAAAACCGCGGCGGATCAGCAGGTGTTCGCAGCCGGGGCAATACGTGTCCAGCGATTCCCCGGGCACATTGCCCATGTAAATGTATTTCAGCCCGGCCGTCTTGCCCAGTTCAAGCGCGGTTTTCATAACAGAGACCGGCGTGGGGCCCACGTGATCATATTTATAGTCCGGATGAAACCGGCTGATATGCCATGGGATATTCGTATCCACCCCCGCGATAAACTCGGCAATGCCGTTTAGCTCTTCTTCGGAATCATTGGCGCCGGGCACAATCAGGGTGGTCACTTCCACCCAGATGCCAAGCTCTTTCAGGTTTCGGATGGTATCGAGCACCGGCTGCAGGCGGCCGTGGCATACGTTTTTATAAAAATCCTTATTAAACGCCTTTAAATCCACATTGCAGGCATCCAGATAGGGCTGTATAGTTTCAAGCGCTTCGCGGGTCATAAACCCGTTGGTGACGAAAATATTGGCAATGCCTTCCGGCTTTGCCAATTGGGCGGTATCATAGGCGTATTCGAAAAAAATGGTGGGCTCAGTGTAGGTATAGGCGATGCTTTCACAGCCCCTGGATTTGGCCTCTTGAACGATCTTTTCCGGCGGGAGTTCATAGCCCCGGGACCGGCTGTCAGAGCGCTTGTTAGACTGAGAAATCTGCCAGTTCTGGCAGAATTCGCACTGGAAATTGCAGCCCATGGTGGCAATGGAAAATGAGCGGGTGCCGGGCAGAAAATGGTAAAGCGGCTTTTTTTCTATGGGATCGGCATTGGCGGCGATCACCTCGCCGTAGGCATGGGTGTAGAGGGTGCCGTCAAAATTTTGCCGCATGCCGCAGGAGCCGAACTCATCGGGTTTTATGCGGCAATGGTGATTACAGAGGTAACAGTGAACTTCATTTTTTTTGATTTTTTCATATAACATGGCCTCGCGCATGGCTGACCTCCTTTTCACCTAAAGTGAGCGTTCCAAATTTTTAAAATGAAAATTTTTATATTCTTTTTAAGGTGTTGAATCATTTCTTGGTTTAAAAATTTGAAAACCTCCGGGATTACCAATTTCACCGCATCTACTGCGTCAAATGATGTCTCGCATAGGTGACTATCGCTCGACATCATTTTCTTTGTATCTGCGGTAAACTTGAAAATCGCTCAATTTAGGTTTCAATCTATAACTCTACAAAATTATTATAATCATTTATCCTTAGGTTGTCGAAATGGGACTCCGCTGCTGATATGATGCCTATGGCAACCCGGCAATTAAATCCCGCCAAGTCCGCAGAGAACGCAAAGGTTTTTAAGTAACTTAAAGGTTTAAGGTATCGGGTATAAGGTGTAAGATCAATGAAACCAAACCTTTATGCTTTAAGTAGTTCACAGTTCACAGTTCACATTTAAACGGTTATGCAAACTCAGAGCCTTTAGCTTTTGCAAAAGCTCTTAAAAAAAGGCAATTTCCTTTAAGTCCCCCTTTGGTAAAAGGGGGATTTAGGGGGATTTGTTATCATGGCCTAATACAAATCCCCCCAATCCCCCCTTTTTCAAAGGGGGGCTAAGGTAGTGGCCTTTTTCAAAGGGGACTCAGGTGGTGGCTGTTTTCAAAGGGGCCTCAGGTGGTAACATTTTTCAAACGGGGCGGCACAGCTCACGGTTTACAGCTTGAAAAACGTGCCTCAGTGCCTTAGCGCCATAGTGCCTCAGTGCCTTTAAAGTTACTTATAGGATCGGTCCGGGCAAACGGCCCGGGGGAAATACTTCTAAGT
>DATGCF010000368.1:0-3143 GCA_035312245.1 Desulfosalsimonadaceae bacterium | reverse complement strand
GGAGACGCAGCCATGTTAAGACCCCGGCGGAAAGCCAGACTTAACCGGTTTTCATTCAAAGACAACTACCTGACGGGCATTTTGCTCGCGGGTTTGTTTGCCTGCGGACTTTTTATATCTTTTGCCTATGGATGGCCCGGGTTGGTCGTCTATCTGGCGCTCTGGGCGCTTTCCTACGGCATCATTTATGCCGGCACCTGCCGGCATTGCGCCTATTACGGCGAAAAATGCCCCATCCCGCTGGAGGGGAGCTGTGTGCATCATTTTTTTGAGAAAAAGACCGAAGGCTTCGGCTTCATGCCGCTTTTTTGGGCCACCCTGGTATACGGCCTGCGGGCGGCTCTGCCGGTTTACATCATTTTCAAGCAGGCGATGATAAACATGGGGATGGTGTACGCGGCAATTTTTCTTGCCTTCTGGGTTGTGCATCTCCGGTTTTCCGGATGCCCCAACTGCATTAATACGGAGTGCCCCTTGAACCCGGATTATTGGGTGCTACATCCTTGACGGCAGTTTTATATCTCCCGGCCGGTCAGCTCCCTGAATATCATCTCCGCTGTGGCGATGCCGCCGGCGATGCCGGGGCTGTTTTTGGTGGCTGAGACGTTATAAAGGTTCTCGGGGCAGTTTTTTTCCTTGATCGGGCCCTTTAGAATTTCGTCCACGGACAGCCGCCGGCCATAGGCATTGCCCTGTTCACCGCCGGTATCAGCTTCGATATCAATGGAGGATTTGATTTCTGTAAAAAGCACCCGGGATTTTATGCCCGGAAAAACATTTCGGTTGAGAATATCAATGATCTGCCTGGCCAGCTGCCGCTTGAATGCTTCAACCGCGGCCGGCCCCTGGTCATAAATCTTTTTTTCCTGGAAATAGTTGCCCGGGCAGAACACGACCAGGGCATCATCTGAGGCTTTATCGGATCCGGCATGCCCGTTTGCCGAAGGCGAGCCGATAAACAGCATTCGCGGCGGCGCGGTAACATCCGGATCCGCATAATTCACCTCACGACCATCCTGCCACCAGTAATTGCGGCCCTTCATCTCAGCAATTGACCCAAGTCCCCCGTTTACTCCGATACAGCAGGTCGGTATGCTATGCGAGGCCTTATAATCGAATGCTTCCGACACTTCACCGGCACCCAGCAGCTGATGCGTCAGCCGGGGCGAAATGTCGCTGAACACCGCTTCACAGGCATAGATAGAACCGTCTTCACACACCGCCCGGGCCACCCGGTGATTTTCACTTTCCAGGCGCACCACCTGTTTACCGCTTTCAACCGTTCCGCCCGCCCCCCGAATGACCGCCGCCAGAGAATCAAAAAAATGGTCAAACCCGTTTTGCGGATACCAGGCCCCGGCATGGTAATTGCCCGTACCCACAATATAGGCGATGGCCGACATCTCTGATTCATTTTCCGCAAAAATGCCGCCATGCCCGTAAAGGAGGCGCCGAAGCAGCGGACTGATACCGTAATGATCGAAAAACTCCTTCACCGACTGATGCAGAATCCGGCCCAATTTTAATTTTACGGTCATTGGCACGGTTCCGGCCAGCATAAACCGGGTGGCCAAAAGGAACCGGCTTTCCCTGGCCACCCGGGTACTGAAAAACGATTTAAATGTGTCAAAGACTGCCTGCATATCACCAAAAAGCGCATCCAGTTTGTCGCCTTCCTCCGGAAACAGGCGTTTTAGCTCCCGGCGGAAACGGGGCAGGCCCATAGGCACCCTGAAATCCGCGAAAATATGATTGCCGCCCGCGTTTCGGTCGCCGATGAAAATCCGCTCAAACCCGTCAGGCTGCATGGGAACAAACGGATTGGCCGGTTTGATCCCCAAAAACCCTAAAAACCGGTCCCCCAGCTGGCCTTCGCCGAACTCCCAGACATACTGCGGTCCCATGGAATAGCGCATGCCGTTGACGGCCAGGCAGCGGCCATGGCCGCCGATCAATGCCGGGTTTTGCTCAAGAACCGTCACCCGATGGCCGGCTTTCGCAAAAAGCGCCCCTGAGGCCATTCCCCCAATGCCGGAGCCGATCACAACGATTTGCCGGGGCGCATCCGGCCAATGCCCTGCATCCCCGGCCCGGAAAAACGGCCATAGGATTTGCTCCCGGAGCTCTTTTAGGGAAGGTTTCGAAGTTTTTTGGAGAAAATCTTTTGGGTCTTCAGAATTCATATCATCTCAATTAAGCGGCGGCCTTAGATGCCCATTAGCGTCCGGATGTCGCTCAAACTCATGTGCCGCAGAATTTTTAAAGCGGTTTTGAGTTTTGCCCACCGGGTTTTTTCGGCCATGATGGCCTCATACAGGTCCTCTGTTGTCTCCGGCGGAATACAGGGCACCGCCCTTTCTTCCATGAAAAGCGCCCCCGTGCTGCAAGCCGGCACGCAGACGCCGCAGCCGATACAGCGTTTGGCATCAATCACGGCCTTTTTGTCCAAAATTGAAACGGCCGCCATATGGCAGCGATCCACGCAAAGGCCGCAGCCCACGCATGCATCCTCATCCACCCGGGCGCGGTAATTGGCGGCCACAAAATCCGCCCGGTTGGGAACGTTTTTCAGGGTATTCAAAATCCCGCAGCAGCAGCTGCAGCAAGCACAAACCGCCTGGGGATACTTTTCATTGGTCGCCTGGAGGACCAGGCCCTCTTCTTCCGACTGCGCCAGAATCTCTAATGCTTCCTTTTTGGAGATCTCCCTGAACCAGCCCTCCCGTTGATAGGTATCAAAATAATCCCGGAACCCCAGGCAGACTTCGCGCCGATCAGTTTTCTGACAGGGGTCACCCACCAAATCCTTACCTTTGCGACAGATGCACTCGGCCACCCCGATTTTTCCGTCCGCCTGGTCAATGATCTGCCGGATCTCGTCATACGTAGCAATGTGCGGGGTGTCGGAAACGCTTTGTTCAATGGGGATCACGCGCATCTGCGGCCGAGAAGCGGAAAGATAGGCCAGCCCATAGGCCTCCCGGAAATACTGGGCCGTATCCTCGTACAATTCAGGGGTCAAATGCCTGACCTGAAACTCGAACATACCCACCACAAAGGGAACCAAGGCATAGCCGGCAGTTCCGCTGCTGTTTTTTTTCAAAATGCTGCCTTTGCCGGCCATGGCATCCAGCAGCGAAGTA
>DATGCF010000367.1:0-5056 GCA_035312245.1 Desulfosalsimonadaceae bacterium | reverse complement strand
AGGTAATCGTCCGCGCCGGCTTCCAGACCCTCGATGATGTCATTTTTCGAGTCCTTGGCGGTCAGCAGGATAATGTATACGTAGGAGCCGAAATCATGCTTCCGGATAGCCTGGCAAAGCTCAGAACCGTCCATTTCCGGCATCATCCAGTCGGTAATGACGATGGAAACCTGGCGGCTTAACAGCATGTTCATGGCCGCTAGCCCGTTTTTGGCCATGGCCACATGATACCCATGATTCTCCAGCATCAGCTTGAATTTGAGGGCCTGGGTCTGGCTGTCTTCAACCAGCAAAATCTCAAGGTCTTTTTTCATGTTGAAAGGCTGCCTTGTAAGTGACTTTGGGTATTAGGTTTAGGGTTTAGGGTGTAAGGTTTCAGGTTTCAGATTTCAGTGTTCAGGCGTCTTTATCGTACTCAGTCCCGCGCCAGCGGGACGGTTCTCGTACTCGTGATCGTACTCGAAAAAATTAAAAGCCGATTACGAGCACGAGTACGAATCAGTAGGTCGGATAAGCGATAGCGCATCCGCCAAATGTTTCTTCCAAGCTTCATACCCAGCCCCCTTTTTTATCCTATATGAGCCGATCCAGGACTTCAAGCAGGTTGCTCTGGTCAAAGCTGCTTTTGACAATATAGGCGTCCGCCCCGGCTTCGATGCCGCGTTCCTGATCCGTGGATGAATCCAGACTGGTTACCAGAATAACCGGGATGTCGGCAAGGGATTTGTCCGCCCGGATGCCGGCGGTCAGCTCAAATCCGTTCATACGCGGCATTTCCACATCCGATACCACGGCATCAAAGTCCGCTGTCTTGAGCTGTGATAAGCCGTCTGCACCGTCAATGGCCGTCTTCACGTGGTATCCCGACGCCTCAAGAATATTCTTCAAGAGCGTTCGGGAGGTAAATGAATCCTCAACAATTAAAACCGATTTCGGTTGTTCCGCATGCGCTGAGGCCCCGGCCGCCGGTTGGGCGGCGGGCTGGGACTGGCCGGATGCGGTTTTGATAAGGTCTTTGGCGTTTAAAATAGGCACGACCCGCCCGCTTCCCAGAATCGTGGCCCCGGCAAAATGCCAGACTTTTTTCAACTGTTTCCCCAACGGTTTGACCAAAACTTCCTGCTCAGTAAGGACCGCATCCACGCAAAAGGCGATTTCCGCTGCTTCGTTTTCAAGTATCACAAGAGGCAGGGCGGCTTTCCCGTTGGTGTTGTTTTTTGCTGCGGTTTGGGGAATTCCCAACACATCGGCCATGCAGACGAATGCGGTGGGGCGGTGGTTATAGTAGATAATACGTCGGTTTTCCGCTGTCCGGATGTCTGCCGGCTGGATGTTTAAGCTGTGCCGGACTTGTGCGTTTGGAAGGATAAACAGATGCCCGGACACATCGACCAAAACCCCTCTGAAGGTCGCCAGGGTGACCGGCAGATGGATCTGAAACGCTGTGCCTTTGCCCGGTTCGGACCGGATCTGCAGCCGGCCCCCCAAATGATCCAGGGCTTCCCGGATAATAGGCATGCCCAGTCCCCGACCGGAGATTTGGGTCACCATGGCGCTGCTTGAAACTCCTGACTGAAAAATCAGGTTCAGCGCATCTTCATCCGTAACTGCGGCGGCATCCGCATCCGATAGCCCCCCCTTTTTGACCGCATCGGCTTTAATGGCCGCAACATCAATGCCGTTTCCGTCATCCCCGATCTCAATACATACCCCGCTGCTTTCGGGCTGGGAGACGGTGATTCGGATGCTGCCGGCGGCTGGTTTGCCCCGGGCGGTTCGGACATCCGGCGCTTCAATGCCGTGATCGATGGCGTTTCGCAAAAGGTGCATCAGGGGGTCCTTCAGGCCCTCCAGGATGCGTTTATCGATTTCCACGGATTCACCGTCAACCCTGAAATCAACGGATTTGCCGCGATCCCTGGCAATTTCCCGGACCATCCGGGGAAAAGCTGTAAAAAGTCTTGAAAAGGGCATCAGCGAGGTTTTCTTAGTCTCTTCCAGCAGATCATCAATCAGAGCGCTGAACTGCCGGCTCTCGTGCATCGCCGCCGCTGCCGTCTGTTTGAGATGATGATCGAAATCCCACATAAATTCCCGGGTATCGTCAATGAACTGAACGGTCCGGTCCACAGCGGCTGCTGGCGTATCAAGATCCTGTAATTTTCGAAAATCGCGTTGAAACGCGTCCCACTGGTGTTTCCATTCATGAAGCGCCTGATGCAAGCCCTGAATTCTTTCTAAATGTTGGTGGGTGGCCTGTTTGATGGTGATCAGCTCCTCTGTTTTTAACAGGAGCGCGTCCAGTTTGGCGGTGGGAATGCGAACGGAAGTAGAAAATATCGGTTTGGCCGCCTGTCGTGAAGCGGCGTCTGTCTCTTCAGAAGCCAGTGGCTGAGCTTTTTGTGATTGCGAAAGGGCGGGAGAGGCAGATGGCGGAGTGTCCGGCATGTCACCAGCCGCATCAGGCGTTGCTTCAGAAAGACTTTCCGCTGTTTCTAAAGACGATTGTTCCTCAGCCCCGGCTTGGTTTTTCGCATCCGCCAGAAAACGGACCATTTGTGTGATCTCATTTTCCGTTTCCGCCTGATTTGCTTTAGGATCAACCGATTGTTCAATCAGCCGGGTGGCCGCGTAAAGGGTGTCAAAGAGGGTGGCGGATAGGGGCAGGCTATGATCTTTGATCCCGGCAAAAATGCTCTCCATCTTCTGGCACAGGGATTCAATCACCGGCAGATTGACCGACCGGGCCGCCCCCTTCAGGCTGTGGGCCTCCCGGAATACGGATTCAACGGCATCCTCCGGCAGATCATCGGCATCTGCGGTTTCAAGGCTCGAGAGCCCGGCAAACAAGGCCTCGATGCGCTCCTGCGCCTCGTCCTGAAAAGCCGCCAGGAGCTGTTTCTGGATTTCCGATTCGTCCATCATACCTTATAAATCGATGTAATGTCCCGCATGGTCTGGGCCAGTTCCTCAAGCCCTTTGATCGCCTCTTCCAACTGCTTAACCCCGTCCAGATTCTGCTGGGTGGCATCATTAATGCTCTCCATGGCCTGGGATAACTGATCGATGCCCGACAGCTGCTGCTGGTTTGAGGCGGTAATCTGTGCGGCCGCATCCGAGGATTCATTGACCTGCCGCTCCAATCGATCAATGGCGTTGCCCGCCTGCTCGGCCAGTTCAATCGCCTCTTCCACGGTTTTAGTGCCCCGTTCAGTGGCCATGACCGCGGCACTAGTCGCTTTTTGGATATCACTGAGAATGGATCTGACCTGAGTGGTGGCCTCTTTGGATTGATCGGCAAGGGATTTCACTTCCTGGGCGACCACGGCAAAGCCCTTGCCATGTTCGCCGGCTTTGGCCGCTTCGATGGAGGCATTTACGGACAGAATATTGGACTGGTCGGCAATATCGGTGACAGTATTGATGATCTCTTCAATACTTTTGGTCTGCTCGCTTAGCTTCACCGTGCTTTCGGCAATATAGGTCATTTCTTCTTTAATACGGTTGATGCCGGCCGTGGTGTTTTCTGTGGCCTGTTTGCCGGCTAACGAGATTTTGGTAGTATTTTCCGCACTTTTGGATACGTATTCGGCTTTTTCCGTGGCCAGTTGGGAGGTTTGATTCACCTCTTCAACCGTGGTGGTGACTTCGCTGATGGAACTTGAGGTCTCAGAGGCGCTAGAGGCCAGCTGCGAGGCCGTGGTTGAGATCTGGCTGATGGAGGCGAGCAGGTGGCGGGAGGATTGCCCGAGCTGTTTGATCTGTTTTCTGAATCGCTGGGTGCCGCTGGCAAAAGCCTTCATGAGCATGCCGATTTCATCTGAGCGGTTTTTATGCCGTTCGGATGTGGTCAGGGTAAAGTCCCCCTCATCCATCATCATGACCCGATAGGAAAGGGCATTGATCGGCCGGGCGATCATTTTGGACTGGACATAGCCCATCCCGCAGATAAGCACCAGAAGGATAAGTCCGGTCCAGAAAATATTTAACCCCAGTTTATGCAAAAGGCTGAAGGCTTCGGCCGTATCCACCTGACTGATGATCGCCCAGTTAAAATCCGTGCCCAGCCGCTTTGGCAGATCCAGGCTGTCATAGGCGGTCAGGACTTCCACGTTTCGATAGTCCCGGAGCTGTCGGGTGCCCGCCTTTTTGGCAAGCGCCTGTTCCACGGCCGGGGTTTGGATTTTTTCTGTTAGAATGGCATCGTTATTTAAAAAGCGGGATTCGGAGCGCATGAGGTGGTCCTGGCCAACCAGATAGGTTTCACCCGTGCTGCCCATGCCGGTTCTATCATCGGTAATCGCATTGATCCGGGAAGCATCAATCAGAAACACCAGTATGGCCTCAAACTCGCCGGTATCCGCATATACGGGGCCAGCCATGAATAGCCCGGCCCGCCCGCCGGATGGATAGGCAGTCATATCCGTCATCAGGGGCTCCTCGGTTTTTTGGATGTCTGTGCTGATGGCGGATAATTGGCTAACCGGAACCTTCTTTGCGCCATCTGCCCCTTTTTTCGGCTGCCCCTGTGCCTGGTGCAGCAGTTTGCCGGTGTCTGAGAGCAGGAAGATATTGCTGTAGCCGAAGCCTTTCATATAATAGTCAAAAAGCGGGTTCATTTCCCGGTAGGTTTCGTGGTTGAGCATATTCCGGATATGCTGGGAGCGGGATAGCAGGATGAGGTTTTTCATTCGTGATTTTAAAAACTCGACCACCTGCTCCTTTCTGATCTTGTTCACCGCCGACAGATGGTTGAAGGCCTCGGTCTCCATGGCGGAATGGGAGTAGAAATAGGTCATGCCGCCCAATAGGATGAGCGGGATCAATCCGACAATCAAAAACTGGGTGATGAGCTTTGCCATGATCCGTTTGGAAAACCATCGCAGCATGTTGGACTCCTTTTTTAAAGAACTGATCTTACTCAGTCCCGCGCGAGCGGGACGGTTCTCGTACTCGTAATCGTACTCGGGAAATTTAAAGGCCGATTACGATTACGAGCACGAGTACGAATCAAAAGTTACTTTCTGCAAAAATACCGTCGCGGCGGAATAAATCG
>DATGCF010000366.1:0-3506 GCA_035312245.1 Desulfosalsimonadaceae bacterium | reverse complement strand
CGGCAGCGAGAAATCTAACAATTGCCAGATTTCTCGTCACTGTCGTTCCTCGAATGACAGCAGCGGAAGGCTGAAGTTACCGACATTGAGTTGGTTAATGGGCAAAGGAATAAATCCTTTATACTCAGTACCTCAGTACCTTAGTACCTTAGTGCCTTAGTGCCTTAGTAACTTAGTACCTCAGTGCCTTTATTACTTTATGATCCCGGTTGCAGTCTGGGGAACAATCTTAAGGAGAAGATTCCATGACAAAGCCAGCCTATGTAGGGGCGGTGGACCAGGGAACCACCAGCACCCGGTTTTTCGTATTTGACCATCACGGAAAAATTGTATCCCGCGCACAGCTCGAACATCAGCAGATTTATCCCAAGCCCGGCTGGGTGGAGCACGATCCCATAGAGATCCGCGACCGGGCCTATGAGGTGATCCAAAAGGGACTCAAAGACGCGGATATAAGTCCGGGCCAGCTGGCCGCCGTTGGTATGACGAATCAGCGGGAAACCACGGTGCTTTGGAACCCTAAAACCGGCGAACCTTACTATAATGCCATTGTATGGCAGGATACGCGCACCGAATCCATCTGCCGGGAACTGGCGGTGGACGGGGATATGGAATGCTTCCGGGATCGGGTGGGGCTCCCGCTTTCCACCTATTTTTCCGGGCCCAAAATCAAATGGCTGATTAAGCATGTGGACGGCCTTCAAACCGCCATGGAAAAGGGCGCGGTCATGTTCGGCAACATGGATGCCTGGCTCATATGGTGGCTATCCGGCGGCCCGAACGGCGGCCTTCATATGACGGATGTCTCCAATGCCAGCCGGACCATGTTAATGAACATTGAGACCCTGGCCTGGGATCCGGAAATGCTTTCAGCCATGGATATTTCGGACAAGATCCTGCCGGGAATCCGGTCCTCCAGCGAGGTGTACGGGTATACCGCACCGGACGGGGTTTTTGGCGCAAAAATTCCCCTCGCCGGGATTTTGGGGGATCAGCAGGCGGCGCTTTTCGGCCAGGCCTGTTTCACGCCGGGCGAGGCTAAGAATACTTACGGCACCGGGTGTTTTCTTTTAATGAATACCGGTGAGCAGATAGTTCACTCCACCCAGGGCCTGCTGACTACGCCGGCCTACCGGATCGGCGGGCAGGCCCCGGTGTATGCCCTGGAAGGTTCGATTGCCATCGCCGGCTCCCTGGTCCAATGGGTGCGGGATAACCTGGGGCTGATCGCCGCCTCTGAAGACATCGAGTCCCTGGCCCTTAGTGTGGACGACAATGGGGGCATCTATTTTGTGCCCGCGTTTTCGGGGCTCTTTGCCCCGCACTGGCGAAGCGATGCCCGGGGCGTGATCACCAATCTCACCCATTATATCAACAAGGGTCACATCGCCCGCGCGGTCCTGGAGGCCAGCGCGTTTCAGACCAAGGAAATTTTTGATGCCATGGAAAAGGATTCCGGTATTCAGTTAAAGGCATTAAAAGTGGATGGCGGCATGGTGGCTAATGACCTGTTGATGCAGTTTCAGTCGGATATTCTGGACCTGCCGGTCATATGCCCGAAAAACGGGGAAACCACTGTGCTGGGCGCGGCGTATGCCGCGGGCCTGGCCGTCGGATTTTGGTCCGATCTCCGGGAATTGCGCAGGCATTGGGAAATCGCGCGTCAGTGGGACAGCCGGATGGACGAAGACGAGCGCTGCCGGCTTTACGAGGGCTGGATGAAGGCGGTCTATAAAAGCTATGCGTGAGGCCTGGAAGTTGGCTAACGGAATGAAATTCCAAGAAATATAACCTTTGCGTCAACTTTTTTAGATTTGACAGCAAAGGGCATTCCTGTTATTGACTTCGGGTCGTATCAATACTATTATTTATTAAGTAAAACAATTTTCATGTAGATGAACGCCGTTTATTCTCCGCTGTCGCCGCTTTATCAGCCGCGTTGCCGGATGAATCATTTATAGCATGTCGGATAACACGGAAAAGTTTCAAATTAATGCGCCCGGGCCTTACTATGTGGCCAAGGTCTGTATCGGCTGCACCCTGTGCAGCGGCATTGCACCCGATAATTTTCGGGAAAATATGGATGAAAGCCTGTCCATTTCGCACAGCTATGTATGCAAGCAGCCGGAAGGAGAGGCGGAGGTGCAATTGTGCGAAGAAGCCATGTATACGTGTCCGGTCAACGCGATACGCAATGACGGGGCTATGTGATAGAAATCTTAAAAGGAGGGGGCAACAGTGAAGCAGATCGTAAGTATCAGCCTGGGATCCAGTTCGGATGATTATGAATTTGAAACCGAATTCCTCGGGCAGCAGTTTAACATCCGGCGCCTCGGCACCGACGGGGACACCGATGTGGCGGCTGAATACCTCAAGGATTGGGACACGCAGGCGGATGCCCTCGGCCTGGGCGGTGTGAATTTTGGCTATGCCATCGGCTCCAACTCGCTGATTGAGCGGCAGAAAAGAAAAATCAACAAGCTGCGCGCCCAGATCAACTCGCCGCTGACCACCGGGGAAACTCTGCGCCGGGTGTCTTTTGAATGGGCGATCCGGCATCTGCAGTTCAAGTTCGGCAACAACTATTTCAATCACCGCAAGACCCTCTTCATGTCCGGGCTGATCAACTATAACATCGCCAAGGTGATTTCAGAATACACGAGCAATTTGAGCTTTGCTGATCCGGTTTTTGAAAACGGTATCCCTAAGTTTTTAAACTCCATGGATGATCTGCACTCCTATGCCAAGGGCATTCATGATGTGCTGGCGTGGGTGCCCACCAAGCGGCTGGCAAGATCAGCGGTGCCGCTTAAAAAATGGAATGATTATTTGGTCTGTAAGGCCATTCAAAACTCCCAGGTGCTCGTGGTGCCGTCCAATAATTTCTATGAATACCTGAAAAATTGTACGCTTGAGGAATTGGGTGGAAAGATCGTGATTACGGCCACCGCCTATCCGGAACGGATTAAATTCCTCCAGGAGCGCGGCGTGGATGTGCTGTTTGACTGCACCCCCAAAATCCTTGAGCAGGTGGTCGGGTTCAATGTGCTGGAGGCCATGATTGCCGCGGCCCTGGAGATTCCGCTGGATAAAATTACCGATGATGATCTGCTCGAGGTGATCAGTGAGCAGCGCATGGATCCGCGGGTGATCTACCCCCAGGGCGAGTTCCGCCGGGTGAACCGGTTTGCCTTTGTGATCCATCCGCTATCCCAGGAGCAGCTCAAAAAGGACCCGAATATCGAACTGGCATCCCGTTATGCGCCTTCCTTTTTTATGGATACCGTGGAAAAGGCCATGGCATATTCTCCCGCATTCGTCTATTCAAAGATGAGCGGTATCAAATCCCCCACCGGGGTTGAGGCTGAGGGCTGGCTCATCACCGTGGGCGGCACGCCCAAGCAGATGCTTGCGCACAGTCCGGAATTTACCTACAAGCGGCTCCTGCAGGCGGCCAGGCTGGCCAAGCGCATGGGCGCGCAGATTATGGGTCTGGGCGCATTTAC
>DATGCF010000365.1:0-2278 GCA_035312245.1 Desulfosalsimonadaceae bacterium | reverse complement strand
GAAACGGCGGCGTTCCGGTGGTGCCGCGAACCCCCCTGATCCCCGGCATCACGGACACCCCGGAAAATATCCATGCGATTGCGGATTTTCTCTCATCCTGCGGCGTCGGCGAAGCCCGGCTCCTTCCCTATCATCCCCTGTGGCAGGAGAAGAATGAAAAGATCGGGATTTCGATGGAAAAAGACCATACGCCGGAGATGGATAAATGGCTGGACCGCAAGGTCATTGATGAATGCCGCGAGGTATTTGAGACCGCCGGCATCGCCGTTTAATTAAATGTTAAATAAACAAAGGAGGTGCCAGATGCTCCTTAAGACAGACCCTGCCGCGCCTTTAACAACCGAGGCCAAAACCGGCAGAACCCTGACGCATCTACTGGTTAAGACCCTGCTCCGCACGGTGGCCGCCAACTTCAATCTCCGGCCCGGCCTGAAAAAGTACCTGAAGACCGATCAGGGGTTTTTTGACTTCACAGTCGGCATTCGAACGGAAAGCCGAAGTGTTGAAACCGCCATCCGTTTCCGGGGCGGCCGGGTCATGGTACTGAAGGCATTGCCCGAAGACTCTGAGGTGACCCTGATTTTCTCATCTGATGCGGCGGTCCGCAAACTCCTTGGCGCCACACCCACCGAGCAGATATTTATGCTCATGAAAAGCGATTTGAGAACCAAGGGCAACCAGTCCTACATGAACCTGTTCTTCTTTTACCTGTCCCTTTTGTTAAACAAAAAGCAGAAAAAACAGATGGAGAAAGAACGGGATGCCGCCCAGAAGGATTTGAAGAAAACCGCACCTGAGCCAGACACGGGACTAAGCGACGGGCTTAAAAACCGAACCACCTATCATATGCGGGCGGACAGGGTTGATCCAGGGGTCAGATATCTGGAAGACCCCTATCTCTCGGGATACGGCCTTGAGGATTTTCCGCGCATCAAGGATTTTTTGGAAGTCCATTTCACCGCCACCCCAGAGGTCTGCCCGGAGCGGCCCAAGCTGGTCACCGACTGGTTCAAGGCCCATGGGTTTGAAACCGATAACCAGGGCAACCCCTGGATACCGGAATTCCGCCAGGGCCATGTCTTCAAATACCTGATGGAAAACCGCACCCCCGTTATCCGGAAAAACGATCTTATCGCCGGCACCACGACCACCAGGGAAATCGGGGTGGTGGTTTATCCGGACAGCCATGGGACGATGATCTGGAGCGAACTGCTCACCGTCCCGCACCGCTCCCTGAATCCCTATGATATCTCGCCGGAAACGGTGGACCTCTTGCACAGCGAGGTGTTTCCCTTCTGGATTCACCGCAATTTCAAGGAATGGGTCCGGGATAAGTATAAAAGCCCCCTGTGCCAGGCCATTGACGAGCGGTTTGCGGTCTATTTCATCTGGAAGCAGGCCGCGCTATCCCACACCATCCCGGATTTTCCCAAAATATTAGAGATGGGCGCCACAGGGATCATCGAGGAAATCAGGCAGGAGATTGTCCACGGCTCTCAGGATTCGGCGCAGACCGCCACCCGGCACGGCATGATTCTATGCCTGGAGGGGCTTATCGCTTACGGGGAGAACCTTGCCCGGCAGGCTGAGGCGGATGCGGCAGCTGAAGTTGATCCGAAGCGGAAGGCGGAGCTTTCCCGCCTGGCTGATATCTGCCGCCAGGTCCCGGCTTTTCCGGCCCGCACCCTGGACGAAGCGGTCAACGCCATGTGGATGACCTGGGTGGGCCTTCACATGGAAAACACCAATGCCGGGCTTTCCCTTGGGCGATTGGATCAATGGCTGCAGCCTTTTTTCGAGGCGGACATGGCCGCATTGGAAACCGAACAGGCGCGCCGGGATTATATCCGGCATGCCATTGAAATGGTGGCCTGCTTCTACATGCGCTGCACGGATCACCTGCCGCTTACCCCGGATCTCGCCAACTGGTATTTCGGCGGCAGCTCCTCGGACCAGGCCATTACGCTTGGCGGGGTGACCCCGGATGGCAGGGATGCGGTCTGCGATATGACCTATATTTTCCTCAAGGTGACGGAATTGCTCTCCATCCGGGACCCCAACGTCAACGCCCGGTTCCACCCCGGTATCAATACCGACACCTACCTCAAGCGGCTCTGCGAGGTCAATCTTGTCACCGCGGCCACTCCGTCCATGCATAATGATGCCGCGGTTATGGCGTCGCTTGAGGAATTCAATTACGCGCCCGAGGACCTGCGCAACTGGTCGGCCACCGGCTGCGTGGAGCCGACATTGTCCGGCCGGCATATCGGGCACACCA
>DATGCF010000364.1:0-7475 GCA_035312245.1 Desulfosalsimonadaceae bacterium | reverse complement strand
CCCCCTTAAACTTTATGCCGCAGATCCCGGCCGACCGAATCCTTGTGGTCGCCGCCCGGGGCGACAAGCTCTGCCCGTTTGAAAACGTGCTTTCCCTTTGCGAAAAATGGGGATGGCCGCGGCATTTGTTTATGACCGGCGGCCACTGGCTCATGTTTAACGCCAAGGCGCGGGGGCGGATGTGGTACCGGTTTTTATCGGATATGGGGTTTGATCACTAAAATTCAATGGCCAGCTGGGCGGTGATCACATCCGCCTCAAGCTCGTTTGCATACTCGTCATGAAAATATTCCAGCGCCAGATTCGTTGCGTCAAAAATCTCGCAGCTGATAGTTCCCATCACGCGCGTTTCCGGCAGAAAATCGCCGGCCTTGTCTGTTCCCTGGTATGCCAGCCCGGCATTGGCAGGCTTTCCCGCAATCTCAAAGAAGTATCCCAGCTCGGCGTTCCAGGCGGCGATCTCCTCTCCGGTCAAACCGACGCCAGCGGTATCTGACACAAACTCGGGGTCATCCAAAGCGGTAATATATTCGCCAATCAACATGACGGGACCGGCCGTGACAATGGCATGGCCACCCAACCCCGCCGCATATTCATCCAGGCCGGTGCCGCTTGCATCCACGGATTCGGCCACTGTGTCTCCCAGGCCGTCCGAGTCCAGGATGTTGCTAATATAGCTCACCCCGGCATCCAGGCTGAAATCCGCATTTGCCATGGCAAAGCCCGCACTGGCGCCAAAGTTATCCAGATGGCTGTCCTCTCCGGCCTCATCAATATCGCCGTTAAACAGATAAACCGAGCCGTAAAAGCCGTCCATCTCAAGCCCGACCTGGATGGCGGACTCCCGGGTCTCGCCCAGCTCAAGGGTTAGCGGATCGGAGACCATGTTGGAGGCGAAGTTCCCGAACGGCACATACATTTTGCCGGCCGTCAAATAGCCCGGACAACCTTCGCCCCCGGTCAGCGTAATGAACCCCTCATCCAGATCAATGGGCTCGGTGTCGTCTTCCTCCCACAAAAACAGGGCATGACCACTGACATAGTCATTGATGAGGGTATCCACACTCAGTTCCATGGTGGCAAGCACTGCATCGCTGGCGTCCTCGTCTTCCAAGGCCGGGTCATTGTAATCAATACTTTCATAACCCGCCTCTGCTTCCAGAAGCCCGCTCAAGGTTAGCCGGTCCAGCCACCGGTTTGAAATCCCGCTGATCCCGGTCTGTTTCTCCAGGTTTTTAAGCCTTTGCGTCAATTCGTAGTTGGACAGTTCCTCGGCAAAGACTGGAAAAACATTGCCTAAAAAAATAATATTAAAAACTGACAGTATGGTAAGAAGTTTTTTAGATATGTCGGCCATTTCCATTTGATTGCTCCTTTATTTATTTTGATAGAGATATCTTTATTTGTTTTAAAGCTCTAACATTATTTATCAAAAAAATGCCGGCCCCCCGCCGACACATGACACCGAATAAACGGCAAATAATCAATCCTATCGCGTCATTTCATAATTATACAACCACATCGCTTTTTTTATTTTTTCGGTGCCCCGCTTTCGTCAGTATCCCTGTGATCAATCCGCTCTTTCAACTCGCAGGCAAATTCACCGGTTCGCGATTTGCACTTTTCCGGCTTATAGCCGTGAATCCGGTATTCCTCAAAATTCTGCAGCCAGCTCTCACCGGCCCGCGGACACGCCTGGATAAAGGCCATGAAATCCGTCAGGCTCTCCAGGGTGGCCTCGCTCAGGGTATGCTCCATTTTGCAGGCTTCCTCGTCCGCCACATCCGCCTGGATTTTTAAAATGCCCGTTAAAAACCTAAATAAAATTTCATGCCGGCGCCGCATTTCCCGGCCGACAGCCGATCCCTCGGGGGTGAGCTCCACATACTCATATTTTTCATAATGGACAAGCCCCCGTTTGTTAAGGGTCTTGAGCATACTCGTCACGGTCGGCATCCGGACATCCAGCCGCTTGGCAATGTCCTTAACCCGAACAGCCGTTTTCTCCTGGTCCAGATCAAAAATGGTCTCCAGGTAATCTTCCATTACCGGCGTCAAGGGCTTATGCTCTGACTGTTGTTTGTCCTGCGGCTCCAAACCATCCCCTTTTGTTAGACATTTCTAACAAAATTTTAATTCTATTTAACGGTACCTTTATGCAATGTCAAACATTTTTTGATGGCTTCGCAAAAAGTCCAATATCTTTGTTGCGCTGCATCCCTCGGGATTTGCGCGCCGCGATCTTGAACATTTTGCTTTGCCATCTCTAAATCGACTTTTTACAAGACTGTCATTTTTTTGAAAAGCCCCAAAAATTTAATTCCACAAGAGCTTTCGTTTGGCATTGAACTGCTTCTCCACCCGCCACCAGATTTTCATGCATTCGGCTTCAGACCGGAGGATATAGGCGTTATCGCGTGCGTCAAGCAAATCCCTGACGCAGGCCCGCAATGCGGCCGTCTGGTTGGCCGGCGGAATCCCGAATTTTTTGACAAAATGATTCACCGCCGCGTCAGTGGAATCAAACCGGTCAATATGGACATAGGGAAATATCTCAATTTCCGGAAAAATCCCCTTTTGCCGGAGGACATTCAACAAAATCTCGCTTTTGGGCATTGTACTGCTGCCCCCAATACCCGGGGCAAAAGGTTCAAATGCCCGCCGCCGGTCCTCCCATCCGGTCTCGCCCAAAAACCAATAAAGAAAGATATGCCCCTGGCAGACCTTTTCCATTTTGCTGACAGCGGATTGCAGATCAAACATGGTCAGGCACAGGGAGGCGATCACCACATCATAGGGACCGGCCAAGTCACGGTCCGGATCCACCCTCTCCCAGCGACGGCAAGAGCAGTCAATATTTTTTAGGCCCGCGTCAGCGGCCTTTTCCTTTAACACCGAAATCATGCCCTCCGAGGCGTCAACCGCGGTGACATGGGAAACCCGATTGGCCAGGGGAATCGTCAGAATCCCCGGTCCGGAACCGATGTCAAGCACCCGGGATTCAGGGGTAAGGGGCAGTTCTGACAGGGTTTTTTCAATGCGATTCTGCTGGGTGCTTGTTGCCATTTGCCAATACGCCAGGGCTTTCTCCCGGCTTTGCCACCGGGTATCCCCGGCCTTGCCCGAATTCGCGGACTGACAGGCCAGCATCCGGTGATCCCACACATCGTTCCAGTCCACCGCATCCCGATTTAACGGTTCCGGCAATGTGATTGATGTCTGCTGCATGTATCAAATACTCCGATTTTTGGTATAGCGCTTTGTCCAGAAAATTTTCCCCGCTTCAAAACAAAAAAAGCCACGAAAGCCCTTCCTTGTTTTGGAAGGTCATGCCTTCGTGGCTTTTATCCGAAATATGTGAGGATTTCCCTCACATCCTGGGAAACCCGGAATTTACAATAAAATACGTTTTAAGGGCGGATTCTTCCGCCTGTTAGAAGTTTTGTTCCTATCGAATTTGCCTTTCAGCTGTCAAGCTTTTTTGGTTTTGGTATCCGAATTGGCGCCTGATGCCGATCAGGCCGCATCAACGGCAATCAGGCTCATTCCCATGCGATTTTCCAGCTCCTGTATCCTGGCCAGTTCGTCAGCCGAAAGGTCCGCGACCTTGATGTCATGACAGGAAAATGCCAGCAATGACTTATTAAGGCTGTTTTCAAGATCCTGAATGGCGTTAAGCTCTTGTTCGCTTAGTTTTGAAATGGAACACAGCATTTGATCCTCCTCTTATTAAAACAAAACATGTCATGCCAACTTAATACTATCTATTTCTTTATTAACCATGTTTTATTTAAAGATCAATGCGGCATCCCAAATTTTATTTCAAAACACCGATGAAACAGCCGCTGCTGCTGCTGCCGCCGCCGCCGCCATCCGCGTCATCATTATCCCCATTTCCGTTGCCCGCGGAGTCACTTTCCGTAAAAGCCACCTTAAGGGGGTTTAACTCCGTGGCAAGGCTTTCATCAATGGTGTCGTCAGTCGGGTTCAGTATATCCACCCGGGGGTTTTCCGGGCTCTGGACGCAGATCCAGGCCATCCCGTTTTCATCCGTATAAACGCCGGATTCCATGCCGGCGATGCTGATATTTTCAAAACCGGGTACCGCCCCGATGCCGCACCCGGTATCGCAGCTCGGATCAAAGGTATACAGGGTATTGTCTCCCCAACCGGCATACCCGATAAAATAGCCCTTAGTTTCAGATACCACCACCATGCCGGTTACCGCCCCGTAAAAGCTGAAATCATCGGTCAGGAGAACGTTTGTTTCATAGGTGTCCGGGTCTATACTGAGGATGCCGCCCATGGGGGCGCCTTCTGTCTGATCATAATCGCCCATGCCCTGGACGTAGATCCTGTCGGTGACATCCAGATACTGAATGGCGCCCAGGTTGGTAATCTCCGGAATTTCAATCCCCTTCATCTCACAGCCGCAATCCAGGACATCAATCTCTTCGTTTGTTGTCGTATCGAAAACAGCCACATACGGGGTGTAGTATTCCACGTCGGAGAAGCCGCCGGAATAATCCACCCGCTGCAGGGTGATAAACAAGCGGTCGCCGACCACTACGCCGGAGTGCATCTCCGGGACACCGTCCGTGTCCGCATATGCGCTTAAATCCAGTTCTCCGGTTTTAAACGCATCCTCGGTTTCTGCCGATGGGTTCACGATCCAGGCCGTGTCCGAACCGTAGCGTAAAAGATAGGCCTTTTCAGAATCCACAAACACGAGATCATGGGGGAAACTGTTTTCTTCGCGTCCTTCTGTAGAATACTGCCAGATCAATTCCGCCGGGGAATTCACATGAAATTTGCTTATGCTGTGGGCACCGCTGCCTTCAATCCGGTAAAAATATTCCCCAAAAGCCGTCACCGTGATATCCGATCCGGTCGGGGCCAGATTGGTCTGGATGTCCCGGGGCCCGCCCAGGGGATCCACTGATGCAACGGCATGCGCCCCGCTTTCATAGTCGGGTGACACGGTGGCTATCACCGCCTTCTGTTCCGCATGGCTTGTTGCGCAAAGCCCGCAGATCAGAAAAATGGCCAATAAAATGTTGATGCCTGTTTTTGTTTGAATGCTTGCCATAAATTCTCCTTTCAATCGGTTTATAATGAATATTTGATGCTTGCAAAAAAGGAACGCCCGGGCAGCGGATAGCCGTTAAACTCTTCATAGCGGTCATCACCGATATTTTTGGCTTCAAGGCTGATGCGCCAGGAATCCATGAGATAGCTCAGGCCGCAGTTGACCTCGGTCTTTGTGGACGCTTCCAGCAGATTGGCCGAGTCGTAATACATGTCCGATTCATTGATGTATTCGGTGTAGAGTTTTAGCTGCCGCCAGTTGTATTCGATCCGCCCCAGCCAGGAATGCCTGAATTTACCGGGCAGCTGATTGCCGTCAAAGGATGCGATCCGGCTTTTATTTTCCGCGTCCTGAAAGGTGTACTGGCCGATCAGGCGCAAATTCTCGAAGACCTCCGCGCTGATGCGGGTTTCAATACCGTTGATGGAGGCCTCTGAAATATTGTCCGCCTTGCCGATGCCGCGGGCATTATAGGTGCGCGTGATCATGTCGTCCACCTGGCTGTAGAAATAGACCGCTTTTGCGGACAGGCGGTTCAGCCGGCCCTCAGACCACTGGCGGAAATACTGAAGGCCGATGTCGAAGTTGACCCCCGATTCTGCTTCCAGCTCCGGGTTTCCCAGGAATATGCCCCGGTCCCCGAAGAGTTCAAAAAACGAAGGCTCACGAAAATATCTGGCCAGGTTGGATTTCACGGTGACATGATCGCTTGCCTGAAATTTTACGCCGATCTGCGGCATGAAGTGATCGTTGGTTCGGGCGTCATCCACCGGATCGATCCCCAGGGCATCCCCGTCTGCTGAAAAATCATCCGAAATATGCGTATACCGGACTGCCGGCGTGATGCTCAGGCGGTCATTGGCAAAAAACACCGTATCCTGGATGCCTGCGGAAAAGCTCCGGCGGTCGCTGTCGTTGGTCTTTTCGCCGCTTAACTCGTTTTCCGCTTCATAGGTTTCATTCAAGGCGTCTACGGTCAGGCGAAGCGCGTGCCGGTCAGTCAGCCATTCGGCAAAAAAGCGGCCGCTTAACCGATCCGTATCGTAGCGGCTTTTCTGACGGCCCAGCCCGATATGGTTGTCGGCGTCGTCATATACCTCCTGCTTGACCAGATAGTCCACCTGGGTGCTGGTGTTTAAATGAAGCGGGGTGACATCGTTTAAAGTCAATTTAAGCGTGCTGATGTTTCGCTCCGTGTCCAGTTCGGTCTCTGCCCGCGGGCTGTTATTCCAGGAGGGAATGCCCTGGTTTTTGGAAAACCACTTGTTGGTGACATCGATCCGGGCCTTCGGGGTAAAGTCCAGTCCCAAACGGGCCAGCACATTGGACTGGTCAAACTGGGCGTTGTTTCGATCCTCGGTGCGGTCATCCGAGGGGTTGTCCGGCGTGCCGTTGTCGTTGTCGATCTCAAAATCATTGTCCGAATCCATATAATCCGCAGAGATCAGGTAATCCCATTTGCCGGGCTTGTGATTGATAAACGCGGAGAGTTTCCGGGTGTTAAAGGAGCCGTAGCCGGCGATCGCATTGGCATTGAATCCCTTTTTCGAACGCCGGGTCTGGATGTTGACCACTCCGCCGATGGAGGTCTTGCCGAAGTTAATCGGGCTGGTTCCCTGGTAGATTTCAACAGAATCCACATCCGCCAGGGCAATGTTGCTTAAATCCACCCCGCCGCCCGAGGCATCGTTTAAAAGCACGCCATCCATGAAAACCATGACCTGGTCACTTGACGCCCCCCGCATGGAAACCGTTGAGAAGCTGCCGAGACCCCCGGATTGCCGGACTTGAATGCCCGCTTGGCTTTCAATTACATCGGAGAGGTTCTCCATCTTGCCCTCAAACTCGTCCCGGGTGATCGTGGAAAAAAAAGACGGCGTGTTCACTTGATCCACATCCCCGGTCTGGGAATCCGTATCCTGCCCGCGGGCGGTGACAACCACCGGATCCAGGGTAAAATCCGTCTGTTTTTCTTCCGCAAAACCGGTATCAAACAAAAATAAAAGGATGCCGACCATTAAAATGATGCATCCAGCTAAGTGCGATTGCTTTTTCATATGCGTGCCTGTCGGTTTTGATTCTCCATAAAAAAAAGAATTTCCGTTAAGTCCTCCGTTTGTAAAGGCGGATTTAGGGGGATTTTTCATCATATCCCAATCCAAATCCCCCCAATCCCCCCTTTTTCAAAGGGGGGTTGAGGTGGCGACCTTTTTCAAAGTGGTTAGCACGGCTCAAGGTTTACAGTTTGAAAAACGCGCTTTAGTACCTCAGTGCCTCAGTGCCTTAGTGCCTTTACGCCGCAGCAAAAGCTGCTTTTATGCTCGGTCCCGGGCAAACGGCCCGCGAAGAATACTTTAAAAAAATGGCCATAATCCGGATTCCGTCA
>DATGCF010000363.1:0-3257 GCA_035312245.1 Desulfosalsimonadaceae bacterium | reverse complement strand
GTTTTTGGCCACCCCGCCGGTCATCAGGACATCGCCCTCGGGTTTCACGGTATTGGCCAGGATAGCCACCCGTTTGGCCATGGCCCTGTTGATCCCTGCCCCGATGTCTTCAATCGGGGTTCCGGAATTTAAATATTTGATGACATCCGCCTGGGCCCAGACTGTGCAGGTAGAGGCCAGGGTAATCGGGGATCGGGCCTTCCTGGAGAGCGGCCCTAAGTCGTTTATATCCATTCCCAAAATTTTGGCCATTACTTCAAGAAACCGGCCGGTGCCTGAGGCGCACTTGTCATTGGCGTTAAACCGCTCCACCTGGCCGTCCGTATCCAGCTTCATGGCCTTGCAGTCCTGGCCGCCGATATCGATCACGGTCCGGGCAGAGGGCAGCAGCCATTTCGCGCCCTTGCCGTGACAGGAGATTTCCGAGACCGAATGATCCGCAAAGGCCATTCTGTCCCGGCCGTAGCCGGTGCCGATGCAGTAGTTTATATCTTCAAGGGACATCCCGGCCGCGTCAAGCGCCCCTTTAACCGCCGCATCCGCCGAATCCCGGGGTCGCGGTTTGGATCTCAGGATAAAGCTTCCGATAATTTTATTGTGCTTCATGATCACCGCCTTTGAAGTCAGTGATCCCACGTCGCATCCGGCAACAATACTCATAGCAGGCCTCTTACAGTAAAAAATTCGTCCAGTCGCTCCTTTGTCGCCTCCCAGGATTCCACCCGGTCGTCAAAGGCGTCATCGTTCATGATATGGACCGGTATGCCCTGTTTCTCGACATCCCGGGCAAAGGGCTTGACCATGCCCCAGGTGTTGCGGCACCCGGGGGTTCCGTTGTAGATGATGCAGTCCACGCTGTATAATCTGGCAAGGGCCAGGCATTCATCCAGCCACATCCCGTGCTGGTCATAGGGGCCCCGGATGGAGCGCACCATGGGCAGCCGGGCGTTCATCTGGGCGACCGTGTCAAGCATTGCTTCCGGCGAGGAAATATCAACTCCGTAGCAGGATCCCTCCAAAGCCTGGCAGTAGGGGTTGTAGTCCCGGAAATTGCGGGTCAGAATCGAGCCGGCATTGGCGATGCCGCGCTCTTCCAAATAATTGTAGAAATTTATATCAACGGTGTAATGATCAATGTAGCACATTAACACGCGAAGATTTTCCGCACCGGCTTTCAAGGCGGGCACGCCGGCAGCCATCCGTTTTTGCGCTTCATCCCGCAAAAGTTCAAGCAGCCGGGTATATCCCGGATGGCCGGCAAAGCAGAACCGGCCCGCATAAATCATGAGCGTATAAATCGGTGGAATCGGGGTGGGAACCATCATGAGCATGTCTTCAAGGTCTGCAGTGATCGCATCCTGGGCTTCCACCTCTTTCAAGTTTTCCGCGAGCCGGTCATAGTCGATTTTTTTGCCGGTTTGTTCCTCCAGAAACCGGATCATGGCCTGAAAGTCTTTTACATGGTAGGCCTGGCTCCGGCTGTCGCCGATGGTGCTCGGATAGTTTAACTGGAAGAAGGGTTTGTCCAGATATTCGGCGGCAAATACAAAGGCGTTGGCATTCGTATCGCAGACACCCGGCGTATCGCAGAGCACTATATCAATGTTTTCTCCCATATCCGCCAAATAGGCACCGAGCGCGCCGCGCTGGGATGAGCAGGCGGTCTCCGGCATGCCGACTTCACAGCAGTAATCCATGTAGTCAAACATGCCCCGCTTCCAGACCATGGCACCGATGGCGGTTAACACCTCAAAGGTCAGGGGCACGATGTCCATTGCGTAAAAAATGACCGGTGAACTGCAGAATGTGGTGGCGGCAATTTTTTTTCCCTGATTGTGGGCGTCAAGAATGTTTTGGTAGTACCCGGCGAGCAGATCCATAAAATAAATGCCGGGCGGGCCCGCATCGACGAAATTTTTTACAATTCCCTTGAAGTATGGAATATAACGGTATGCCCAGGCGATCTCTTTTGCCGTACCTGCCGGGAATTTGGCCGCCGCGCTCAGTGTGCTGCCCATGAGCCAGTCACAATTGTATTCCTTAATTGCTGTTCGCATATTTCCTCCCCCGGCCGAGCCTTTCAAGAAAGGCGTTGATCCGTAATTTCAAACGGCCCTTGTCAATCATCGGGCCGTATTCGCGCTCCAGCCGAAGGCAGGGAATTCCTTCTGCCTCCAGATCCTTTTCAAACAGGGCGTTTTCAGCCCCGTGCAGATCGCAGAAGCGGATATTCTGCATGATGACGCCGTCCACATGGCTTTGCTCGATTTTTTCTTTCAAGACGGCCAGCCGCTGCTTGTACCGGCCATACATGCGCGGGCATGTGGATTCGCCGAGATAGTGTTCGGCCAGGGCGCTTATCGGATCTGCGTCTTCATCCACCGGCCGGCCTTCGGACCGGACCCCGAAGCACAGGTTTTCAGCCGCCACCACCGCGTCCGTGTCGGATTCAATCAATCGGAAGAGATCCAGGTCGTCGGTGATGCTGCCGACCAGCATAATCCGTTTGCGGACATTTTCTATGGGGGGGCTTTGGCTTAAGGATGCCATCCACTGCGTCAACTCTTCGTTATATTGGGCCCTTGGCATCACCGTGCCGGCAATGGTGGCGGCAAACATGTCCGAACCTGATAACACGGGTGTTTCGGATGTCCGCATGGATTCAATTTCATCAAGCAGCCGCCGGCCCCTGTTGTATTCAGCAATCGCTTCGCGCAGTTTGTCCTCGGTTATCTCGACGCTAAAATGATCCTCGATTTCGGCAATCAGGTATTCGATCTCTTCCACAAACCATTCCATGCCGTGGCCTTCGGCCTTGTGGGGCACATCAAAATAGTAGAAAAAGTCCGGTATGATGCCCTCATAATCCTCGCCCGCCTTGCGCCAGCATTCATCCAGCCGCCGCATGGCGTCACAGCCCGGGGTGATCACGAGGCCGTCAATAAATTTGAATGCGCCCTTGCCCGCCAGCTGGAGCAGGCATTTGGGAAAACTGCAGATAAACGGGCCGTAATAGGCGTCCCCAATATCCATGCCGTCTGTTTCAATACCCCGCAGCCGCATGGGCAGAATGCCGGCGGCATGGAAAATTTCAGCCGGCACCTGGGAGCAGGTATATCCGACCACCGGCCGGCCCAGGGCCTTCCAGTCAATCAGCGGCTGGCATTCAATGTGGTTGGCCACATCATGGAAAAGCTGCATGGCTTATGCCTCCATCATGGAAAAGAGATTTGCCAGGGCCTCGCGCGCCTGGGCGG
>DATGCF010000362.1:0-5675 GCA_035312245.1 Desulfosalsimonadaceae bacterium | reverse complement strand
AAGTTATTGTCAGTTCCTGCAGACTATAGATGGTCGCCAATAAAGCAGCACAGGATCATCAATCGGGTTGGCGGCAAACAGATGCTCCCGGGCCGGACAGTTCATACGGTTAAAGCATAGGAAGGTATTCCGGTCAACTCTTTTAGAGGCAAATCAGGCGAAAAATCAGGCGGGTGGCATTGGCCAGCTATTTGACGGAAAACTGGACACCGAGGCCTGAAACAAAGGGTATGGATAGGTATTTTCCCGGCCGGCGGGGCAATTTTGTCTACGATGGGAATGTATCCCAAATCCCTGCGCTATTTGACTGGCCCGGCGCAATACACCTGGTTATCAACGAAGTCCTTGTATTGTTCGAAGTTTTCGGTGAACAGATCCGCCAGTTCCCGGGCTTTCTTATCATAAGCGGCCTTGTCCGGCCAGGTGTTTCGGGGTGTCAGTATTTCGGAGGGGACCCCTGGGCATGAGGTCGGCACACTCAGGCAGAAGGTTGGATCCTGAACATATTCCACATCATCGAGCTGACCCTCCAGGGCGGCATTTAAGAGCGCCCGGGTATATTTAATGGAAATCCGCTCCCCGACCCCATAGGGGCCGCCGGTCCAGCCGGTGTTTAAGAGCCAGCAGCGGACGTTGTGTTTTTCAATTTTTTTTGCCAGCAGCCTGGCATATTCACTGGGGCGCAGCGGCATAAAGGGCGCCCCGAAGCAGGTGCTGAATGTGGCTTTAGGTTCGGTCACGCCTTCTTCAGTGCCGGCGACCTTTGCCGTGTAGCCGAGGAGGAAGTGGTATGATGCCTGATCCGTTGTTAATTTTGAGATAGGCGGCAGAACGCCGAAGGCATCGGCGGTTAAGAAGACAATGTTTTTTGGATGCCCTCCCTTGCCCTCTTTGACAATGTTCTCCAGGTGCGTCAGGGGATAGGCGGCCCGGGTATTCTCCGTAATGCTGTCATCATTTAAATCCACATACCGGTTTTCCTCATCACAGACCACATTCTCCAAAACGGTGCCGAACTTTCTGGTGGTTTCATATATTTCCGGTTCGGCTTCTTTTGACAGGCGAATCACTTTGGCGTAGCAGCCGCCTTCAAAATTAAAAACCCCGTCATCACTCCAGCCATGCTCGTCATCGCCGATTAAAGCCCGCTTCGGGTCAGCCGAAAGTGTGGTTTTCCCCGTGCCGGAAAGTCCGAACAGCAGGGCGGTGTCGCCGTTTTCGCCCACATTGGCGCTGCAGTGCATGGAAAGTACATGTTTCTGGGGCAGGATATAATTTAAGGCGGTAAACACGGATTTCTTGATTTCTCCGCCATAGTAGGTGCCGCCGATCAATACGAGTTTCTCGGAAAAATTGACCAGAATAAAGGTTTCGGAATGGATGCCGTCAAGCTCGGGATTGGCCAGGAATTTGGGCATGGCAATCACGGTGAACTCCGGTGTAAACTCAGGCAGTTTGTTTCGATCGCGGATCCGGATTAAAAGATTTCGGGCAAAAAGGGACTGCCAGGCATATTCGGTAATGACCCGTATGGCCAGCCGGTAATTCTCATCCGCCCCGGCATACACATCCTGGACAAACAGTTCCCGATCCTGCATATAGGCCTTAAGCCGCTCAAAGACATTATCAAATTTGTCAGGGTCATATGCGATATTCACCTTGCCCCAGTTGATTTTGTCCTCCGTGTTTTCATCCCGGACAATGAACTTGTCATTGGGCGCCCGCCCGGTGCTGATAGGGGATTCCGAAGGCCTGACAACCACCAGCGGCCCCAAATGGCTGATGACCCCTTCGCCTCTTTTGGTCGCCTGCTCATAAAGCTTGGGAGAGTTTAAGTTCCAGTGGACTTTTTTGATATTCCGGATGCCTAAATGTTCAAGCCCGGGTTCCAGTTTTTTCAACTCATGGAATGATTTCATGGTGGCTCCTTAAACAGTGGCTTGTCATGATCGGAAAACAACCGTATAAATTTAATGAATTTAGGATAAACGCTTAAGCCGGCTTGTCAAACTTGTCAAATTTGATGGCTTCGCAAAAAGTCCAATATCTTTAACCTAAACTGAGCGTTCCAAATTTTAAAAAAGTAAATTTTTATATACCTTTTAAGGAGTTGAAACATTTTTTTCCTTAAAATTTGGAACCCTCCGGGATTTCCAATTTCACCGCATCTACTGCGTCAAACTTGAAAATCGCTCAATTTAGGTTAAAAGATGAAAAATGGATTTTTGACTTTAATTGTTTGCAGATATTTCATAAATTGAGCGTCTGCGATAGGCTGGCCCGATTTTGCCGCAGTCATAAGTAGACGATTTGAAGCTTTTAAGGAGAGACCATGCAGAGGCTGACCCTGGATTATATCCAAAATGAGGTGGCGGATACAAATATTATTTATAAACGCGGCGAGCGGCTGTTTGAATACGGGGCGTGTGTGGGCCACCGCCTGGACCCTGAAAACGGCTGCTACGAGTATTTTGTGGACGGCAATTACGGCGATTATACCATTCAAATCAAGTTCAGCGGGGATACGATCGAAACCTACTGCGACTGTCCCTATCCGGGTGCGGGCTGCAAACATACCGTGGCCGCGCTTTTAGATATTAGCCAGAATATCGAGTTCAAAACCCATCCGGATCAGCCCTTGCCGGCCAGTGAAGAGCCGGCGGCACCGTATTTAAGCCGGGAGGAGATCCGGGGCCAGGCTATTGAAGACCGGAAAAAACGGGCCAAATCCGAGAACCTTCAGATCACCGTGGGCGACATGTTCAAAGGCGAACATCTGGTGGAAACCCCGGCCGGCAAGCAGTACACGGTCACCCTGCATGATCCGGAAAACGGCATCGGCCACTGTTCCTGCCCGGATTTTGAAACCAACCGGCTGCAGACCTGCAAGCACTTGATCGCAGTCCACCGGCTTATCCGGGAGCAGAAAGGGTTCAAACATAAAGCCGCCAGGGAAGCCTTTCCGTTTGTGGATATTTTCTGGGATGCCGCCGCCGAACGCCCCCGGGTCTTCTGTGAAAATCCGGAAAATGAGCCGGAAGAGATCCGGGCGGCGATTGACGCCTATTTTGACAAAGACGGGCTTTTCCGGGAGCCGGATCTTTCCGCGTTTACCCCGCTTCTGGACCTGCCGGACAGGTTCAAGCGGGTGCGCATCGCCCCCGCCGTGTTTCAAAAGCTGGATGCCTACTGGGCCGACCGCCAGCTGGCGGAGCTCGCCGAACGTGCGGAACCGGATTTTTCAGTGATTAAAACCCGGCTGTATCCATACCAGGAAGAGGGCATCCGGTTTGTGCTTTTCAAAAAAGCCGCGCTTATCGGCGATGAAATGGGGCTGGGCAAGACGCTTCAGGCCATTGCCGCCTCGATTTTAAAAAAGGAGATCTTCGGTTTCTCCAAGGTGCTGGTGGTCACTCTGGCCTCCTTAAAGGAGCAGTGGAAGCGCGAGATCGACCGGTTCTCGGATGAAAAGGCCGTGATCATCGCCGGCAGCAAAGCCAGCCGCCGGCAAATTTATGAAACCGATGACGCCCTCTTCAAGATCACCAACTATGAGGCGGTGCTCCGCGATGTGGGCGAGATCTCCCGGTTTAAACCGGATATCGTCATCCTTGACGAGGCCCAGCGGATCAAGAATTTTAACACCAAGACCGCGGATGCGGTCAAAAGCCTGCCCCGCAAACACGCCATGGTGCTTACCGGCACGCCGCTTGAAAACAAGCTGGAGGATGTCTACTCCATCGTCCAGTTCCTGGACCCGGACCGGCTTTCCCCCCTATGGGCGTTTGCGGCCGAGCATTTCATGTTAAGCCGCCAAAAAAAGGGCAAAATCCTGGGCTACCGGAATCTGGACAAGCTGCACCAGGCGCTGCAGTCCATCGTCATCCGGCGCAAAAAACTGGATGTGCTCGATCAGCTGCCGGATGAGATCGTCAACAACTATTATATTGAACTGACGGATCAGCAGCACAAAATTCACGGCGGCTATGCCCAGTCGCTCCTGCCCCTCATGAACAAGAAATTCCTAACGCCCATGGATCTGCGGCGCATCCAGGAGCTTTTGCTCAAAATGCGGCAGGTATGCAATTCCACGTACCTGATCGATCGCAAAACCCAGATTTCCCCAAAATTAAAGGAGCTTGAATCGATTCTTGCCGATTTGGCCATCCAGGAAGGCCGAAAAATCGTCATCTTCTCCGAATGGACGACCATGACCTACCTGATCGCCCGCCACCTCTCCAATGCGGGCATCGCGTTCGTGGAGCTCTCCGGCAAAATTCCGGTCAACCGCCGCCAGGCGCTGATTGATGAATTCACTAATAATCCGGACTGCCGGGTTTTTCTGTCCACCGATGCCGGCGGCACGGGCTTAAATCTTCAGGCCGCCGACTGCGTGATCAACTTCGAGCTGCCCTGGAACCCGGCGCGGATGAACCAGCGGATCGGCCGGGTCAGCCGCATCGGCCAGGCAAGCGGCACGGTCAATGTGATCAACCTGATTGCCAAGAACAGCATCGAGGAAAAGATTTATGCCGGTATTCAGTTAAAGACCGATCTTTTCCAGGGGGTTTTTGACGGCACCACGGATAGGGTGGAATTCTCCCGGGAAAAGCGCACGGAGATGATGAACCGGCTCCGGGAGATGATGCAGGAAGAACCCGAGCCGGTGGCGCCGGAGCCGGCGGCGGGCGAAGAAATCCCCGAGGATACGCCGCATTATTTAAACCCCGAGGTGTTTAAGGAGCAGGAGATGCCCTTTGCCTATGACGCGGAGGAGACCGGCGGGGCGGACAGCGGTGAAATCGGGGCCAATGATGCCTTTGCTCAGCCGGAGCCATCTGCGACTGCTGATGGGGCATCAAGTGATGATTCGGCCTCAGCCGTATGGGCCAATCAGCCGCCGGAAAAGATGGAGGCGGTTTTAAACTCCGGAATGGCGTTTATCGGGGAGCTCCTTGAGATGGCCACCGGCCAGAAGATAGAAACCGGTGCGGCATCGGACAAAATGGTCCGGATCGATAAGGAAACCGGGGAAGTCACCATGAAATTCAAACTGCCCGGGTTTTAGAAGGATTCCCCCCGGGCCACCGCCCGGGACCGAGCTAAAAATAACTTAATGATATAAATTTGTTAAAAATTCAATCTCTGCTGATTCGTACTCGTACTCGTGCTCGTACTCGTAATCGGCTTTTGATTTTTTCGAGTACGATTACGAGTACGAGAACCGTCCTGCTCGCGCGGGACTGAGTACGATTAAGTTACTTAGAAGGATCGGTATGCCCCGATGGACAGACAATGCCGCTATCATGGCGTCGAAATTCGTAAACAGCACCAACCGCCACGTGTTTTTGACCGGCCGGGCCGGCACCGGCAAGACCACGTTTCTGCAGGATATCAGCCGCCGCACCCATAAAAACACAATTGTTGCAGCGCCCACCGGCATTGCCGCCATCAATGCCGAGGGCGTTACCCTCCACTCCCTGTTTCAGCTGCCGTTTGGGGCGTTTATCCCCACTGAACAGTATCCAGGGGAGGATGCGCCCGCGTTTGAGCTATACACCCCCCAGACCCTGCGCCGGCATGTTAAAATGCAGGCGGCCAAGCGCAACATGCTTAAAAAACTGGAGATTTTGAGTGTAGATGAAGTGAGCATGCTGCTGGCGGATCTTTTGGAT
>DATGCF010000361.1:0-8148 GCA_035312245.1 Desulfosalsimonadaceae bacterium | reverse complement strand
ATCTGCCATCCCGGCCCGAACATTTTAGCCGCCCGGGACCAGATATTACAATCCATTCGCGAGGATGCCGGTCTTTATGCGGCAGGACTTGCGTCCGCTGCCCGAATGGCTGAACTGAAAAATCAATTTATCGATACCCATGATGTTTAAAATTGCGGCCGGTGCCTTTGTCTTATATGCGGCCTACTGCGGCCTGATATTTTTGGTCCAGCGGCCGGTTATGTTTCCGCGGCACATTATCCAGACCCCGCCCCGGCCGGATCTTTCGGATAAATCCGGTGAAGTGGTCTGGGTGCCCACGGACTCCGGGCAAGTGGAAGCCTGGTATCTAAAACCGCAATCCGGCAGACCGCCCTACCCCATCATGATCGTTGCCCATGGAAACGGGGAACTGATTGATGACAACCTGGCAGACGGGCTTTACATGGCTGCCCGCCGCATCGGGGTCCTGCTGGTGGAATACCCCGGCTACGGCCGGTCCCCGGGACGGCCGTCCATGAAAAGCATTTCCGAATCCTTTATCAACGCCTACGACATCATCACCCGGCGGCCGGAGGTCGATCCGTCCAGCGTAGTGCTGTTCGGCCGTTCGCTGGGCGGGGGCGCAGTCTGCGAACTGTCGCGCCATCGGCCGTCCGCGGCCATGATTTTGATGTGCACGTTCACAGATACCCGTTTTTTTGTAAAGCGCTATCTGGCGCCGGCAAGCCTCACCCGGGATCCATTCGATAACCTGAGCGCGGTTACCGATTATCAGAAGCCCCTATTAATCATTCACGGCCGAGAGGACGAGGTCATCCCCTGGCAGCATGGCAAGCGCCTCTACGAGGCCGCGCCAAACGCCCGGATGGTATCCTATGACTGCGGACATAATGATATTCCCCCGGCCTATCGGGAGAATATCATCGACTTCGTGTATCAACATGACATGCAGGTAAAAGAAACTCATCAACGAGGAGCCGACGGAGGTATCCATGAACCGCGATGAAATGCTTTCCAGAATCCAATATGCCAATCAACCCTGGGACTTTGTCATTATCGGCGGCGGGGCCACCGGCCTGGCCTGCGCGATCGAGGCCGCATCCCGCGGTTACCAGACCATTCTGCTGGAGCAGGATGATTTTTCCAAAGGCACCTCCAGCCGGAGCACCAAGCTGATCCATGGCGGCGTGCGGTATCTGCAGCAGGGCAACATCACCCTGGTTCTGGAAGCCCTGAAAGAGCGGGGGCTGCTTCGGAAAAACGCCCCGCACCTGGTTCATAACCTTCGCTTTGTGGTGCCCAACTACGACTGGTGGGAAGGCCCGTTCTACGGCATCGGCCTCAAGGTCTACGATATGCTGGCTGGAAAGCACGGGTTCGGCCACTCCAAGTTCCTGTCCAAGGAAAAAACCCTGGAATATTTACCAACCATCGAAACCAAGGGCTTGCGCGGCGGGGTTATCTATTATGACGGTCAGTTCGATGATGCGCGTCTGGCGGTGAATATGGCCCAAACCGCAGCCGAGCAGTCGGGCACGTTGATCAATTATATGAAGGTCACCCGTCTGCGAAAGGAGAACGACATCGTCTCCGGGGTTAAAGCCAAAGACATGGAGACCGGAACGGAATATGACATCCCGGCCAAAGGCATAATTAACGCGACCGGGGTATTCACAGATGCGATCCTGAAAATGGATGAGCCCGATACTGAAGGAATGATCATGCCCAGCCAGGGCATTCACATCGTACTGGACAAGTCTTTTCTGCCGGGTGACAGCGCCATCATGGTGCCCCATACCGCAGATGGCCGGGTGCTTTTTGCCACGCCCTGGCATAACAAGGTGGTGGTCGGCACCACGGATACCCTCGTAAATGATATTTCCCTGGAGCCGCGGGCCATGGAAGAAGAAATTGAATTTCTGCTGACCCATGCCGCCCATTATCTCACCAAAGACCCCTCTCCCGAAGATGTGCTGAGCATATTCGCCGGCCTCCGCCCATTGGTCAGCGAGGGCTCAGACGGCAACACCGCGGCCATCTCCCGGGATCACACCATTCATATCTCCCGGTCCGGCTTGGTAACGATTACCGGCGGGAAATGGACCACCTGCCGGAAGATGGCGGAAGATACCATTGATCAGGCCGCCACCGTAGCGCAGCTGCCGGACTCGCCGTCTGTCTCCGCAGACCTTCATATCCACGGGTTTCATAAAAATATCGATAAATTCGGCGATCTGGCCGTTTATGGATCCGATGCCCAGTCCATTATCGATCTGATGCATGAAAATAACGCCTATAAAGAAAAGCTCCACCATCGTTTAACCACTGTTGCGGCTGAGGTGGTCTATGCGGTTCGCCGCGAAATGGCCCGGACGGTTGAGGATTTCCTTTCCCGCCGCACCCGATCGCTGCTCTTGGATGCCCGGGCCAGCATGGAGATGGCACCGAAAGTCGCCGAACTAATGGCCCGTGAACTAAAAAAAGATGACGCTTGGGCAGCCAACCAGATCCATCAGTATCGGCAGCTGGCGTCCGGGTATCTGCTTAAGTAAATCTATAGAAGTCAAAGCCATCCAGCCGATTGGCGCGCTTCCAGAACCAGGCATAGGGGCTTCGTTTGGGATAGAAAACCCGCTTGCTTCCATGTTCTACAAGCATTTTTTCTTCCCAATCCCGGACCATTCGATCCGCCGCCGAACGAGCGGGAGTGGAAAGCACCGCCGTTTCTGTGGGGGCGATGGTTTTTCGTAATTCACTCCGTCCCTTCTCATCAAAGAGCAGGCGGCGGTGGATTTGCTCATGACGGACCCATAAAGATCCCTCAATGGTTCGCTCATCCGGGTTTAAAACAAAATACGGGAGATCATAATCAAAACCTGCGGGCTTAAAAACAGACAGGCAGGGCGCCGATGTGCCGGTAAAATAATGCTGTTTTCCGGTGGTCGGCAGCATGGAAACCATGCTGCCGCATGTCTGGCTCCGGCGGATTATCCCGCCGGCATGCATGCAGATATCCGCATTTGAACCTTCAGCCGGGGAAGCATCAGGCCTGAAATGGGCTCGCAGGCTATTCATCATCTGCTGCAAACCCGCCTGATTTGGGTCCGCCATTTCTTTAAGACACTTATGGCTGGTCGCCAATCGTTTTTTTGCACCGGCAAAATACGGCACCAGCCGGGTGTCAAATACCTTACGAAAATTAAAATCCCTGTTTTTAGGAAGCCACCCCTTTTTCCGGGCAAAATCCTCGACCCCTTGCGATTTGAGATCAAAGTCCGCCCCTATGGTCAGACAGTTGGAAATCGCCGCAAAGGTCTCAACTTTTTTAGCCACCCAATGCCGGCCGGCGGTTTCAAGTACCCAGGCGGATGCCGGGTCCGCAATAATAAAGCTGTTATCATAGTGCATCTTTCGGTCCCTGAGGCCGCAGATACCGCCCTGGCCATAATCCGCAAGCAGTTCTGTGATCACGCAGAGGGCATGTTCCGCCGTATCCCCCCGTTCAAGTGCGAGCCGCAGCAGATCCATTCCGATCAGACCGTCTGTTTTTTTCTTTACCTTTGTAAACACGGCTTCATTGCCGATGACCACGCCCTGATCATTGGCCCCCATTTCCGCGCCCCAAATCCAGAATGGCTTGGACAGAAGCAGGCCATGCCTGGATTCCACGTGGGGGATGTTGATATAGGTCGCCCGAAGGGTTTTGGCATGGGCATTTGGCACCGGCGGTATCCTTACCACCAGTTGGGCTTCACCGGGTTCCCGATCGCTGTTTTTGCCAAACCACGTCATGCCGTTTTGGCGGATTACAAGAGTGTCACACATTTGCGCCTACCTTTGGATTTTGCCCGGCAAGATAAAATTATACCGTTTGCGGCGCACTTTGGTGGTGACGAATCGATCGAGCCGCCGCAAGGTGAGAAACAGGCCCCATATAAAGGCATCGTTTTTATAGTAGGTCTGCACCTCGCTCTCAGTTATCGGATCGACTGCCAGGTCCTGCGCGTATGTTGACAAATATCGATTGACGATGGAGAGGGCTTCTGGAATCCGTTGGGCCGCCCCTTCCTTGTTAAAGTTGGCCACCAAATCAATGACGACCTGGCGCAGATCATAATACCGGTCCAGCACCTCGTCCAGAAACTGCCACCGGACCAGCCATACCAGAAAACCGGGGCAGCTTTTCAAAAAAATCTCCGGGTCCAGCTGCTCCCTCCCGCCAATCCGCATCAGGGGGGTGGTGACATCAAAATAGACCGGATCAGACAGGCCGATCTGCTCAACGAAATCAAAGTGCCAGTTGGAAATCTGGGCATCCAGCCCGAGGGTCAGGTTCCGCTCCGGGTTGTCATTCCATCGCCAGATATTGACCAGCTTTCCCAAGACGCTCTCAAGCATGGCGGTTAGGCCGTCTGTCTCCAGGCGACGCAGCAAAAAATGGCCCATGCCGGCCTCAGGCAGCTGCTCCTGGGCAATATAAAGGATATGTTCATTGGACTGATTGATAAGATCAAAAAAATCATAGCCCGGTACCCGGATCTGGCATTTTTCTGCCAGCGCCCGGCAGTATCTGTCGACAATGGATTTATGGGATGCAACCGATGCAGCGCTATCAAACGGCGGCATGCGCTTTAAGGCAACCCCCGGCATCTGCGGGATCATAAAGGTTGATGATATCTCCCCGTACCCAAGGATCGTCGGCGGCATGCGGCTTTTTTCCGGGACAGCCGGATTCAGCCCATTTTCAAAATCGGTTAACAGGCGGGCGTCAATCGGGATCATAAACCTAAAACTATTAATGGGCTGTGCTGCCGCAAAATACTTATCCGATAAATTGGGCGGTTATCTCCATTGCCCGGTCCAATCGCTGGAGAATCTCATCCGCCACGGATTTTTCAATAATCAGCGGCGGCAAAAACTGCAGTACAGACATATCATTTCCCGCATACACGCAAAGCAGGCCCGCATCAAAGCAGGCCTTGGAAAGAAGCGGTCCAAAATCCGGATGCGGGGTTTTTATGCCGGACATCAAGCCCTTCTGCCGATAATCGGAAATCACGCCCGGATATGTCTGCCTAAGCGCTGCCATGCCGTTTTCAAAAACCCCGGCCAATTCATTCACATGGGACAGAAAACGCGTGTCCGAAGAGACTTCTAACACTTTCCTTGCTACCCGGCAGCCCACATCCGCGCCGCCGGTGGTGGAAATATGGATAAACGGGTCGTCATGGAAGACCGCCTCCAGTTCGGTCTTTAAAATGGTTGCGGTCACCGGGTAAATACCCCCGCCCAGTCCCTTGGCCGTAACGATCATGTCCGGCACGGCCTGGTAACTTTCAATGCCCCAGAATCTGCCGGTGCGGCCCAGGCCGGTTTGAACCTCGTCAATGATCATAAGGGTGCCGTTTTGATCGCACGATGCGCGGACTTTTGAGAAAAAATCTTTATCCGGTATCGGCATGCCGAGGGTGGCGGGAATGGTTTCAAAAAGGACTGCGGCTGTATTCGCATTCAGCGCGTTGGCTAGTGCATCCGGATCGTTGAACGGCACCTGGGTGAAATCCGCGGAACTCGAGAGAAAGGGATCCCTGAATTTCGGGTCACCGGCCGCCAGGGAAATCCCGGTATGGCCATGGTAGCCGCCTTGGGCGGAAATGACCCCTTTTCGGCCGGTGGCTTTCCGGGCGATCTTTATCGCCGTGTCAATGGCCTCGCCCCCGCTCACGCCGAATATCGAATAGGTCAGGCCTGACGGCGAAAGGCCGGCCAGTTTTTCGGCCAATTCGGCTTTTTCCTGGCTGACAAAATGGTGATTGCCGATATCCAAATCATCTAAAGCATGGATAAGTGCCGCAATCACTTCCGGATGCCGGTGGCCTAAGTTAAACACCCCGCCGTTTGTGTGGCAGTCAATCAGACGCTTATCCCCGCCAATATCCCAGATATAAGAACCTTCGCGTTTTCCAAAGACAAATTCAATGCCCACATCGCGAAAGAAGGCCGCCTTTTTCGGGGAAACATGCCGGGCAAATTTGTCAAACACCGCCTGCTTGTCCATTAACGCCCTCGTCTATTTATCGGGAAGCAACTGACTGTTGCGGGATTTTGATAAAGTATATGTCTTTATAACATATCAAAACAATTATGGAAACGCTAATTATAGAAGCGTAGCGGTATTTTTTAAATTCATACTCGTACTCGTGCTCCTGCTCGTAATCGGCATTAAATATTTTCGAGCACGAGTACGAGTACGAGAACCGTCCCGCTCACACGGGACTGAGTACGACCGAGTCCCTATGACGTCATGTCTATCGGATTTTCACGTCTGAGGCCGCAAACGCCCCACCAGAAACCCGTCAATCATGAGGCTGATGAAATGATGGCCCACGCATACCAGCAGGGCTTCGCCGTATTCCGGAAACAGGGTGACCTGAAGTATAACCGAAAGCGGCAGGGTTTTCTGGATGCCCATAAACAGGACGCTCTCCCGCCGGCCGGGGGGAATCCGAAAAAACCGGATACTTATCCAGGCCGCGGCCAGCAGGGCCAGATGAAAGGCAAACACCAGCAGGACAATAATTATCAATTGTTCCTGGGATCTTAATACCACTGGTTTGGACTGGGCGATGCCCATCCATACAATGCCCAGGATGAGCAGCTGATTGGTCAATTGGAACCGGCTGCTGTACTGCGTAACCCGGCGATGAAAAATGGCCCGGCCGACAAGACCGATCAAAAGCGGCAACACCACGAACAATCCGATTTTCATCATCACCGCCACCTTGTCAATCACAATGGCGGTTTCATTTCCGGTCAATTCCAGAAGCAGGGACAGGGAAATCGGTATGGTGGCAACGGCCAGCATATTGGCAATCACGGTGATAACCAATGAATGGGCCATTCGCCCGCCGGCCGCACCGGTCATCACCACCCCGCTGCTAAGCGTGGTCGGCATGACGGCCACCAGGAATAGCCCGATTTTAATCCCGGCATGGATGGGCAAAATCTGGAGAAGTGCCGCAAGTATCGGGGACATGATAAAAATCAATATCAGCGCATGCACCGTGCCCTTAAAATTGGCCAATCCCTCGCGGATCCGGGCCGGATCCAGGATCAGCCCGGAAAAAAGAAAGACCAGGAAAATGACCAGATTCGGCCCGTAGTGCTGTTTACACCATCTCCCAGCCTCGGCGGTCAGATTGCTCGCATCCGCCAGGGTAATGGCAAAAACCAGAACCAGGCCGAGCAAAAACCAATACTTTTTAATCAAATTCAACAGTTTCATCGCCTTTTAAAGGGCTAGTTTTTTATTGCAGAGTTTATGAAAATCGGGTTAGAATTATAAAATTTGCATATATCAACTCTTTGGACAGACATCCACAAAGAATTCGCCGGCGTTGGATATTTTCTCCCAGGAACAGTTTAAACGTTTCCACAATGATCCGGCTCATGGCTCATGAGCTGACGGGATTTGCCTGAACCTTTGGTATGCGATTAAAGCGGCTTGAAATTTCGGGATTTAAATCGTTTCCGGATAAATGCGCCATTGATTTTCCGCCGGGAATTTCCGCGGTCGTAGGCCCGAACGGCTGCGGTAAAAGCAATGTCTTTGATGCCATCAAATGGGTGATGGGGGAGCAAAGCATCAAGCAGCTGCGGGGCAAATCCATGGGGGATGTGATTTTTGCCGGCACCGACAAGCGCGCGGCCCTGAACCTGGCCGAGGTTTCCCTGATTCTTGCAAACGATAGCAGCAACCTGCCGGACGCGGTCAGCCAGTACGCCGAAATTATGATCACCCGTCGGATTTATCGGTCCGGGGAGAGCGTGTACCTGCTAAACAAGCAGCCATGCCGGTTAAAAGACATTCACAATATTTTTCTGGGCAGCGGCATGGGGTCCAGATCCTGCGCCATTGTCCAGCAGGGCAATATCGGCGCGATTACCGAGGCCTCGCCGGAAGAGAGGCGGAGTTTCGTCGAGGAAGCCGCGGGCGTGATGCGTTATAAAACCCGGAAAAAGGAGGCACTTCAAAAGGTACAGACCACCCGCCAGAACTTAGACCGCCTAAACGATATCATCGAGGAAATCGACCAGCAGCTGTCCGGCCTCTCACAGCAGGCAGATACCGCCAAACATTACAAAAAACTGCAGGGCCAGCTCAAA
>DATGCF010000360.1:0-5068 GCA_035312245.1 Desulfosalsimonadaceae bacterium | reverse complement strand
GCATTGGAGTAATTCTGAAGCTCCTGGTAAAATGCCGGTCCCGGATCCGCAAACTCAAAGCCCGCCTGTTCGCACAGATCCGCCAGGATGACGGTAAAGCCGCCGGCCGGGCTCATGATCATCATCCGGTTGCCGCGCATGGGCGGCAGCTTGAAGACTTTGGCCATGGAAATAAAATCCGAGAAATTTCGAATCCGGATCATGCCGGCCCGCTCAATGGCCGAATCAATGATATCCTCGTCATTGCTTATGGCCGCCGTATGGCTCATGGCCGCCTTATTGCCGGCAGAAGTGGTATTGGCCTTATAGATCACAATGGGTTTGTCAATGGCGGCGGCGGTCTCCACCAGCTTCCGCCCATTGGTGATGCTTTCCAGATACATGCCGATCACGCGGGTTTCCGGGTCCCGGCCGAAGTATTCCAAAAAATCGATTTCGTCCAGATCAAGCTTATTGCCGATGCTCGCGAATTTGGCCAGACCGATATTGCCGTTGTTCATCAGATGCCAAAGCATCAACCCCAGCCCGCCGCTTTGTGTAATCAGCGAGAACCCGCCTTCAAACGGTTTATATAGAGGGATAAACGGCAGGCAAAGCCCGTTTGACGTGTTGGCAACAGTCAGAGCGTTCGGCCCCACAAACCGAACCCCGTATTTTCGGGCGGTTTCCATGGTGATATCCGCAAGCTGCTGGCCGTCCTCGCTAAGCTCGTTGAAGCCGCCGGAGGGCACGGCCATCCATTTAATGCCGAATTCACCGCATGCCTTGATGGCATCCGGCACAAATTTGGCCGGGATCAGGGAAACGCAGAGATCCGGAACAATGGGCAGTTCATCAATGCGTTTATACATGCGGACCCCGTCCACGTGCACCTCGGATGAGGTCGGATTGACACCGAATATGCGCCCCATATACCCCCAGCGGATCAGATTTTCCAGTATCAGCCGAGGGACATTATTCGGCTTTTTTGACAAACCCATAATCACGATGGATTCGGGATAAAATAATTTTTCCATGACTACCTCTTGTGGGATCGTATGTTATGGGGTAAATTAATAGCTTGATGAAAAATTAAAAAGATTCCAAGTTTAGTGGCTTGGAATTTTTTGTCAACCCAATGAGAGAGAAAGGACTCTGGTTGTGGCTTCGTCAGATGACATGATTACGATTAATGCGACCGTTGATATACCGGCGGCCGCCCTGCAGGCGGTGGTGGATAATGCCAAAAAAGCGGCGGGAAAAGATGAAAAAGGCGCCTATCGGGTGGACACCCATGAAAAATTATGTGGAATGATTTCCGCTTTTTTGACTGAAAATGATTTTCTCGCCTATGTTCAGAACCCGAACAACTACTGACAGGCGGCTAACCCGGCAACAGAATTGACGGAGGGGGATTGTCTCCCTGGATCATTGCGCATCGGGGCGCTATGGCTGAGGCACCGGAAAATACCCGGGCCGCATTTGAAAAGGCGCTCGACTATCCAATAGACGGCATTGAACTGGATGTTCAGCTGAGCCGTGATGGCGTGGCCGTCATTTTTCATGATGCGAGCCTTAAAAAAATTAACGGCACCCGCAGACCCGTCTCCGCCTATACATATTCTGAGCTCTGCCGGATGGATTGGGGGGCATGGTTTTCCCCGGTTTTTGCCGGAGAACCCATTCTTACCCTGGAAGAGACGCTGGAAAAATACGGCCGCCAGACCCGGTTGCTTATTGAGATCAAAACAGACGGGGCATCTGGCGATCGAACAAGCAATCGCGTTTTGGCGCATACGGTGGTGGATCTGATGACAGCTGTTCTGCCCCCCCAGTTGATCGAGAAGATGATGGTTTTGTCATTTGATCCGGACATCATCGCAACGGCGATGCGCCGGGCGCCACATTTGACCTATGCACTGAATTTGAAAACTGAAAAATTTCCGCGCCGGGATTGGCCGGTTCGCCTTTATGCGGCGAGCCTGCCGATACATAAAATGAACACGCGATTTGTGGCAAATTGTCAGTCAAGCGAGTTACGGGTTATGACCTATTCGTGCAACACGGAAACTCTGGTGGATAAGGCTTTAGGTGTGGGGGTTGGGGTGATCATGACTGACGATCCCGGCAACATCTGTTTGTACATGAACCGATAAAATAAAACGCGGACAGGGTAAAGGAGGCTTAATCGATGAATAGGCGTCTAACAGTGGGATTGCTGATCGGCTTGCTTCTGTGGATTCCGGTTATGGTCCATGCGGCGGATGTTCCGGAGAACATTTCGCTTTCAGCCACCCGAAATACCATAACGGTTAATTGGGATGGCGACAGCGACGCGGATACGTATAATGTCTACTGGGGCACCAGTTCCACCAACCTTAATCAAAGCGCGTCAGTGGAGGACCCCACCACCGAGTTTACGATTTCCGGACTGAGCGAGGGGACGGAATATTATATCGCCGTATCATCGGTGGACAATTCGGTGGAAAGCAACCGCTCGCCGGTTAAATCCATAACCACTGATGAAGACGAGGACAATCCGGCCGTGCCCACAGGGTTTACGTTAACCAACATTATTGTTACCGCCCCTGAAATGACCAACGACATCGAGTTCCAGTGGGACGCCAATACCGAATCGGATTTGGACCATTATAACATCTACTATGGCACAACACCCGGCACTCATAGTAACAGCGTGGATGTCGGCGACGGCACGGCAGCGACAATAGAAGTTCAGGCCGGGGACACGACCACACGGTATTACTTTACCATTGCCGCGGTGGATGATTCGGACAATGAGTCGGATAAGGCCGAGGAACTGATTGTGGATACGCTGCCGGATAGCCGGGCACCGTTTAAGCCGGACGGCATTTCCGGGGCCTTGGCTGGACCGAATGAAATCAACATCACTATTGATCCGGGAAATAAACAAATGACCGATTTCGCTGGCAATAACATTTATTACGGCACCGCTTCAGGACAGTACGATTATTCCATAGATATCGGCCGCGCTGGTTCCCATGTTTTGACCGGACTGCCCGAAGACGCCAATACCTGGTATTTTACCGCGTCGGCATATGACGATACAGGCAACGAAAGCGCCAAAACGCCTGAGACATCCGTTACCATTGAAGACATCAGCCTGTTTTTAAATGACTCCGGAAATTTTGACGGTGGCTGCTTTGTGGCCAGTGCCGCTCGGTCAGGCCAATCGCCGATGATCTGGAAAACCTTCGCAAGCCTGCTGGCTGCCGCCCTTGCTTTATCCTTAGGGTATTTAGTCAGGCGGCGGCCGTCTGCGGGATTTATCGTCATGCTGATCGTCTTGGGGGGTGGGCTTTCCCATGCCGAACAATGGCAGCCGGCAGGCAATAATACGCTTGGGTTGACTGGCGGATACTATGTGGCGGCTGAATCCGATTATCGCGATGTGTATGGGAAAAACTCCTATCCGGTAAGCATTTTCTATGATCGATTCATCACCGACCACATCTCTGTTGAAATTGAAAGCGGCTATTTTCAGGATTCCGGCGACTTATTGACCGCCACCGGGGATGAAACCGATATTTCTTCCAAAATTGAAATGGTCCCCACGGCCGCCTCCATTAAGCTGCATTTTCCCATCGTCGAATATGTGACGGGGTATGTGGGCGTCGGCCCGGACTACTGGTATGTGAAGGAAGAGCCGGATGATGCGTCGCTCATGTCCTCGGTCGAGGAGTGGGTCGGCGGATTTCACGGCAAAATCGGTTTTAAGTTCTATAACACGGATGAGGATTTTAAAGGCTCCGGCGCCCTGATTGAAACCGGGTATAGCAGTGTGGACCGGATAGGGGACAATGATTTGAATATTGGCGGATGGATAAGCGAGTTTGGTATTTTTTATCAGTTCTGATGGCTTCGCAAAAAATTCCAATATCTTTTCTTAGCAACGGGGCTCAGGGAGGCGATCATGAAAGTTGTATTTGATCAGTCATATTATACGGTTTATACATCCGACCCGGCGGCCGAACCCGGCCGTATGCAAGCCATTGTCAAGGCTTTGCCCACGAATACCACTTTTGTCGAGCCAAAGCCGGTGACATATGAACAGATCAATCTGGCCCATACGGCTGAACACATCCGCATTATTCAGGAGCAGGAGCTGTATGATATGGCAGCCCTGGCTGCCGGCGGCGCCATTACGGCCGCCCGGATCGGTCTGTCCGAGCCGGCTTTCGGCCTGATTCGGCCGCCCGGCCATCATGCCTCAGTCGATGCCGCCTGGGGATTCTGCTTTTTCAACAATATGGCCGTTGCCCTGCTCACGCTCAAAGCTGACCAGCAAATCCAGTCCGCCTATGTATTGGACATTGATCTGCATTACGGCGACGGGACGGTTAATATTCTCGGTGACGCGGATTGGGTGAGCATTTTAAACCCGGCCAAAAATTCCAGGACTGCCTATATTGCCGAGGTTGAAAATGCATTGGCCTCGGTGAATTCGGATATTATCGGTATCTCCGCCGGCTTTGACAACCATCTGGAGGATTGGGGCGGTCTGCTGGCCACAGAGGACTACTTCACCATCGGCCGGCTGGTCCGGGATCGGGCCAAACAGACCAACGGCGGCTGCTTTGCCCTGCTTGAAGGGGGCTATAACCATTCGGTACTGGGACAGAATGTGACCGCATTGATCAACGGGATGTCCCAGTAATCGGCCTAATTAATGGTCCGGGGCGAATGAACTCACTTGCCGATGTCTGCAAAGAACTGACATGGGGCCAGCTGGCGGCCTGGTCCAACAAGGCAGCCGTCCTAAACGGGCGGAAACTCCAGCAAAAAGGGGCGGTCAGCGGGCTTTCGAAAACCAGCCAGGGCGATGGCCTGCTGGCCTGGGTTTCGGAAGAAGAACCGTTCGCCGTGCTGATTGAATTTGAGGAAGGCGATTTATTTGCCCAATGCGGATGCAATCCGATTATTACCCCCTGCGAACATGCAGTCGCCGTAATCATTGACTATATTGTCCATTTAAAACGCGCTCAAAAAATTCCTGTTGCAGAGAGAAATGATCCGCGACTGTATTTGATATAGCTTCTCGTGTGCATAG
>DATGCF010000359.1:0-5564 GCA_035312245.1 Desulfosalsimonadaceae bacterium | reverse complement strand
GGCTGGATCAACTTTACCGTGGGGTTTATCACCGAATCCGGCGGGGTCTGCCAGGCGGCCAGATTTAGAAACGGCCGGATGGCCGTACTTTCTGAAATCCCTGAGGATGCGGATGTGTTGATCCGGTTTGCCGATGAGGCGGCCCTTATGGAAATGCTTCGGGTAACCCCCAATGAGGTGCTCAATCTGATTTTAAAAAACCGGATGATTCTGGACGGCAACCTCGCCTACCTTCAGCTCTTCAACTACCTGGTCTCGCTTTTAATGGGCAAAAAACACCAGAAAATGCTCGAAAAGGCGCATAAACAGGATGCGGCATACCGGCAGTCCACCTATGATCAGAAAAACCCGGACCTTGCGCACACGCTTACCGCCCGTCGTGATTACCGGATGACCGGCGAAAAAAGCGATCCAAATGTCCGTTATCTGGCTGATCCCTATCTGTCCGCGTATCGACTGGATGATTTCCCGCGGCTTAAAGATTTTCTTGACCGCTATTTTAACGATATGCCGGAAATCTGCCCCGAACGGCCGCAGATCTTAACCCAATGGTTCCGGGAGAAGGGGTTTGAAAATCAGGCCGACAATACCCCCTGGATCGCCGAACTTCGCCAGGCCCAGGCATTTGCACACCTCATGGCCCAAAAAAAGCCCGTCATCCGGCCAAACGACCTGGTGGCCGGCACCACGACCACAAACGCCAATATCGGTGTGGTCATCTATCCGGAAGCCCAGGGCGTGATGGCCTGGGGCGAACTGAGTTCCATCGACAAACGCATCCTCAACCCCTACCGGATATCCGAGGAAACCATCCGAATACTTCATCATGACGTTTTCCCCTTCTGGGCGGACCGAAATTTTCGGGAATGGGTGCGGAAGGCCAACAATTATCCGATTTGTCAAAAAATTGAGGAGCGCTGGGTGGCCTATTTTGTCTGGAAATCCGTGGGCATCTCGCACACCATCCCCCATTTCCCGACAATTCTTGAAAAGGGCACCAGCGGCATCATCGCAGATATTGAAACCCGGATAGCGGATCCGGATACAGCCGGCCGCCGGGCGCACACCCTGCAGGCCATGAAAATCACGCTTCAGGGGCTCGACGCCTATGCTGCCCGTCTCGCTGAAACCGCTTCAAAACAGGCCGACAAGGAAATCGAGGCGACCCGACGAAAGGAACTGCAGCATCTTTGCGAAACCCTTAAGAAAGTCCCCCGCGAGCCGGCTGAAACTCTGGACGAGGCCGTACAGGTCTTAAACCTCGTCTGGATCGCCATCCACATGGAAAACGCCAATACCGGCATGTCCTTCGGCCGGCTGGACCAGTGGCTTCAGCCCTATTTTGAAAACGATATGGCCAAATTGGAAACTGCTGAGGCAAAATCCGCCTATATCCGGCATGCCATCGAACTGATCGGCTGCCTGTTTTTCCGGTTCTCCGATCACCTGCCCCTGTCCCCGGATATCGGCAACTACTTATTCGGCGGGGCGTCCGCCACCCAGGCGCTCACGATCGGCGGCGTTACCAGAAAAGGGCGGGACGGGGTCAATGACATGACCTATATCATCCTTAAGGTAACGGAGATGCTGGGGCTTCGGGATGTGAACGTGAATGCCCGGTTCCACCCGGAAATAAACACAAGCAACTTCCTCAGGCGGCTCTGCGAGGTCAACTTTATAACAGCCGGCACCCCATCGCTTCACAACGACCCGGCGGTTTTCAAATCTTTGGCACCGCAGGGCTACCCGATCGAGGATATCCGGGACTGGTCTGCCACGGGGTGCGTCGAGCCCACCATCTCCGGCAGGCACATGGGCCATACCGGATCGATCCTGTTTAACCTGGTGGCCCCGCTTGAGATGGCGCTGCACAACGGGGCGCATCCGCTCATGAACTGGACGCCCGGACCGGCCACCGGCAGCATCGAGGCCGGGGACTTTCCGGATTTTGATGCGTTTTTTAAAGCGTTTGAACGCCAGCTCCGATTTCTGATCGGCAACGCCGTTGAATACAACAACATGCTGGCCCGGGTGCATGCCGAATACCGGCCCACACCTTTCCTGAGCACCTTGATGGACGGCGCGGTGGCATCGGCAACCGATGTCACCCGTGGCGGCGCCATGTATAATTCATCCGGCACCTCCAATATCGGGCTATCTGACGTGGTCGACTCGCTGATGGTCATAAAAAAAATGGTCTTTGAGGAAAAGAAGGTCCTGTTAACCCGCATGAAGGCGGCCATTGACACGGACTTTACCGATGATCCCGAACTCCACGCCTTGATTGCCAAACAGGCCCCCAGATTCGGCTCCGGCGACCCGGAGGCGCTTGAAATGGCAAGGCGGGTGACCCGCCTGATCCATGATATCCATGCGGGCCACAAAAATTTCCGGGGCGGCGCCTACACCACGGGCTTTTGGTCCATGTCCCAGCACGTGGCCTACGGCACCCTTTCCGGGGCGCTTCCGTCCGGCCGGCGCTTCGGCAAGGCCTTTACGCCCGGGTTGACGCCCAACCCCATGGCTTCCACCAATTTCCTGGACAACCTCCGGGATGTGGCCCGGCTTGACGCCGAAACCATGGACAACAACATTGCATTCAATGTCAAGCTAAACCCCAACCCTCTCGATTCCCGGGAGAAGACCGTTGATATCATGCGATCCTATGTTCAGACCTACTTTAATATGGGCGGCATGCAGTTGCAGTTCAACGTGGTCAACTCACAGACCCTAAAGGATGCCATGGCCCACCCGGATGCCTACCGCCATCTTATGGTCCGCATCTCGGGCTACAACGCCTATTTTGTCATGCTGAACAGGGACATCCAGCTGGAACTCATCGAACGGACGGAGTTCGGCCTATAAAGTAAACCGCAGCCTGGCGCCGATGCCGTACTGATCAAACGTCTCATGCCCGGCAAACACATGCTGGATTTCGGCACTCTGATTCAGTGCCTCTTCCACCATTTCATCCGCCAAGTATTCGGTATAATGCATATCCCCGCCGCAAACCGGGCAGATCGTCTGATAGGTGGAAAGGGTCCGGTCATTCGGGCAGACATAGCCCTGGATCTTGAGATCCTCCCTTACCGCCAGGGTTTGCACCTGACCCAGCATCAGGGATTCCAGAACCGGTTCAACGCCTAGCTCGCCCTTATCATTCGGACCGCTGCGGTCGATAATCTCGTCAATTAACGCCTTTTCATTGTCCCGCTCATAGGCCTGTGCCGCTTCAATGGCTTTTTCCTGTAATTCCGCCGCCGGATTGTCCGGGTGGGCATTGAACTCCGCGGCCAGCCGATCCTTCAAGTAGCTGTGCAGATGATCTTTTAGATTGGGCAATGTCTTATCATCCGGCCCGCCCAGGATCAGACGGGTAAATTTTTTCTTCTTGAAAAAAGTTAAACTCTTATCCGCCACATTTTTTAAGTGCCGGTGCACATGATCCTCGATATGGCGCTCAATCCGCTTGTCTCCAAGGCCGCCCTTAACCGTGCCGCCGCCTGCGGCGGTCATGGACTGCTTGACACGCACCCCGTCCGGCACGTTGTCCTCAATGAACACATCCGGAAATTCGTCAAAATCCCCCAGATACAACGAAAAAATCCGGGCCTTTCGGGAATCAGCCACGACCACGCAGTAGCGGTCGAATTCATCCAGCAGCATGGTCAGCGGCCGGGTATACGGGTCGACCTCAACCACCATTGAACTCGTCAGCCCGACCGGCAGATAGTATTCCCGCCAGAAACCGTCGGCGTCGGCAAATAGGGCCACCATCCGGGTCCGCTCGAGTCGTTTAAGCGCATTGGCGGCATAGGCCTCAATCTTCTCCATTAATTTTTTAAGCCCCTTGATTTGCTTGTCCGTGTATCGGTTGGACTGTTCGATTTCTCTTAAGGTGCCATGAATCATTGAATTGAGTTCATTTTCGTGGTTTCTCGGCGGGGTAATATTTAAATAAAGACTGATCACCGGATTTTCAGTGTTCTGATAGTTGGCTAAGGTTTCAAGCTCATTTCTGTCTATCATCATAGGCGCATCCTCCTTTACATCATCAGGTTTACCCTTTGGCCGCCTCTGCTGGGCCCCATGTCCGACAAACTGCCCAAGGCTCCGAAAATGACCATAAACTATTGTTTTTATATATTAATTTAATCAGCATGGACGCTCTGTCAAACACTTCGCTGAATCCAAGATGCGATGACGAACAATTATCAAATCCTTCGCACTTTGCCGGAAATACTTGTGGAAAACCTTACAAAATGGGAAAATTAAAAAATAGTATCGCCCCATTGGTATTCGCAGTCGAGCCTATTATGGGGCTTAAGTGACGATAGTAAGAACCGATACGGAGGATTCAATAGAATTGACAATGCACGCAAAAAACGAGAAAAGCGACAAAGTACGCAGTCTTAAATAAAAATAAAGAAAACACAACAAATGGCAAGCCAACTTCCAAAGCGGACATTTCGTCCCAATGAATAATTCAGCCGCCATAAAGGGATTATTCGCTTCTCCGGTGGCGCTTAAAGCTCTGATTGATGAGGTTCCCATGGGGATTCTTATCCTGGATCCCCATCGGCGGATTATCACCATGAACCGGGCGCTTGAGGCTTTAACCGGCTTTTACCGGGAGGAGGCCGCGGGCATCGGCTGCCATCATATCCTCCGCAGCCGGATTTGCTTTAAGGAATGCCCACTGCTGAAACTGGACAAACATTCAGAACCCTTGTCCCATGAAAGCGACATCATCAACAAGGATCGCCAGCGGATTCCCATCCGCGTCACCATGGCGCCGGTCATTGACACCTCCGGTGAAATCGCCGGCTACATCGAAACGGTGGAGGACATCCGGTCCATCAATACCCATGATGCGGAAATGCATCAGGCATTCAGTTATTCCCAGATCATCGGTAAAAGCCCCAAGATGGAAAAAATATTTCAGATGCTTCCGCTGATTGCGCAGAACGATTCCTCGGTCCTGATTACCGGAGAAACCGGGACCGGCAAGGACATGCTGGCCGAAGCGATCCATGAATCCTCAAGCCGGTCAAAGGGGCCGTTTATCAAGGTCAATTGCGGGGCCCTGCCGGAGACGCTGCTTGAATCCGAACTATTCGGCCACCGCAAGGGCGCATTCACCGGGGCGGTGGAAAACAAGCCCGGCCGCTTCCGTCTGGCCCAGAACGGCACCCTGTATCTGACGGAAATCGGGGATCTGCCGCTCGCGCTCCAGGTCAAGCTCCTGACCTTTCTGGATGATAAGATCGTTTACCCTTTGGGCAGCTCCAAAGGCGTACATGTGGATGTGCGGGTCATTGCCGCCACCCATCGCCACCTGGAGCAAATGGTGAAGGCCGGGGAGTTCAGGGAGGACCTTTTATTCCGCCTAAACGTGGTCCGGGTGCATCTGCCGCCGCTCCGGGAGCGTGAGGAGGATCTTAGGCTGTTGATTGACCATTTTTTTAACAACTTTACCTCCCATTTCGGCAAATCCATTAAAGGGTTTACCAACCGGGCACTGGAGCTTTTAAAAACCTATTCATATCCCGGAAACGTCCGGG
>DATGCF010000358.1:0-3097 GCA_035312245.1 Desulfosalsimonadaceae bacterium | reverse complement strand
AAAAATCGCCATAAGAACATTCAGCTGCATAATCAGGCGCCTGAAACGCTTATTGAAAATGCCCGGTCCGCCCTGGCCTCGGGCAAAGCGCGGGATGCGGTGGAGTGCCTGAAAATCGCCCTGAAAAAACAGGAAGCCCCTGAAGCCGCTTATCCCATGTTATTCCGGGCCTACCTGGCCCGGGGAAAAGAGCTTCGCGAAAAAGGCATGAATGTTGAAGCCGATATGGTGGCGGAACAGGCACAGGCCTGCAAACCGGCCATGGATCAGATATCCGAAACCGATCTGGCGGATTACGCCGGCCTCTGCCCGCTGGATCAGGCGATTAACGCCTATGCAGAATACATGAACGCCCATCCGCCCTCTGTAAAGGTGGAACGGCAGCTGGTCAACCGGCTGATTCAAACTGAAAACTGGAACCTTCTGGACCGGCTGGCCCCCACGGCGCCCATCCGAAAAGACGCCTCAGCCCTCCCCGAAGCGGTTTCAAAAATGAATACAGGCGATTGGGAAGCCGCTCTTGACGACCTCCGATCCATCCCCCGCGCTTCCCCATACGCCCCCTTAAGAATGCTGTGCCGCGCCATGTGCGCGTTTTACCGGGAGGATGACCGGGAACTCCAAAAAATCATCCCGATGCTCCCGGATGATTTCCTCCTTTCCCCGGTGATGCGCCAATTAGACCAGTTTTTACAAGATCCGGCCAAAGCTTCCGCAAACACGGCGATTGCGCTTTTCTTCGACAGCCCCCCGGGCGGCGGCGATGAAATCACCGAATTGCTTAAAAACATTCATAAAAAGCAAAAAAAATACGCCATAAATACGATAAAACAGTTGGCGCAGTGCATTTACCCGGAAAATCCGGAAGCCTGTATTGAAACCATTCTGGAGATCGTGAGCAGCTCCGTCACAGTTTCAGGCGGCAGTCAAAATTTTTATCTGGAACTGGCTGCAACGCTGCTCCCGCGGAAAAAAGCCACCGCATTGATTCTCCGCCTGGACATGATGAGCGGCTTGCCGCTGGATTCTGCGGCAAAATATATTGACCTCATCCCTCAACTTTATCCGGACCCCCGTCAGCAGGCCACTGCCAAATCCCTGGTAATGCTTCGCGCATTCAAACTTAGCCTTGAAAAAGACACCCTGCCATACGAATTGGAAGAGGATTTGGGCTTTTATGATTTCGAGACAGAGTCAACCAACTGGGCGGCACTCGGCATCTCCTCCGATGATCCGGATACCGCCTACCTGGAAATCGCCCGGGAAGGCATTGCCTGCGATCCCGAAAACCGGGAATGGTATGAACTGATGCTCAAGCTGCCGCACCGGCATAAGGAGCAAAAACAAATCGTGGAAAATGCGCTTCAGGAAATGGCCGCCTATTTTCCGGATGATCCGTTCCCCCATCTCGAAATGGCCGGGCTCTACCAGCAGAAACGCGCCTACCGCAAAGCTGAAAAGGCGCTTGAGGAAGCGGCCAGGCGCGCCCCCTATGACAATCGGGTGATTGAGAAAAAAGCTATTGGCTATTTGATTTCTGCTGAAATTAATCTGAAACGCGGTAAATATCATCTGGTGGGCAGGGATCTGGAAAAAGCCGAATCCCTGGGCTGCCGGCCGGCCGCCCCCTTTATCCGGGCCAAACAAACGGCCCTGGCATTGATCAGCAGCCAGGCGGAACCGGAGGCCAGCCCTATGTTTTCGGATTTGGCCGGTCTTGCCCGCATTCAGGGGCTTTCTATACTTTTTCTTGAGTTAAGCGGCAGGCCCCGACAAAAAATTGCTGATGCTTATGATGAAGCGCTGCGACAAGGGATAAGCGCTGAAATCAAAAGGGAACTTGCGACCATATCCGAAATCCAATCAGCGGAGATGCACCGGCTGCTTAATCCGGCCCCTTTGGCCTACATGCCGGCCATGCCGGCCCATCCCCTGCACACGACCCCCGCCATCCTCCCGGCGGGGGAGGTTTTACGGCTGCTGCCGGGTGTTCAGGAGGCAGACATCATCGTCGTCTGCGACCTGCTTTTGGGTATGGGCTGGTATGATAGCGCATACAAAGAACTGGCGCGGCGGCTATCGGAAACCAGTGCCGCCGGCCGGCCCCTGATGGACTTCTACTGCACCGTACTCGCGGATCTGTCCGGCGAAACCACGGATACCGAACATCTTATGGCGATTATCGATAATGCAGACGCCGAAACCGACAGAAAACTGAAGCAGGCCGCATTCAATCTGGCCCCGCACGCCAGGGGGGAATTACACCTCGCCCTCCGGTATTATGATCTGGAATTGTTAATGTTTCGCAATGCATGGGATGATGAGGTCGAATGGGATGATGAATTCGATAATGAAGCCATAGACGACGGGGATTGGGTGGATGACGACTTTGATGAAGAAGATGACGCCTATTATGAGGGCATGACCCCGGCCCAGATCATCGAAGACCTGGAGGCCATTATCGACCGTATGAAATTCCGGAACAGTTCGCCGGCCATCCTGCGGATCATGCGGCCGATTGTTTTCAACTCCCGGCCGGAGACAAAATTCGTCAAGGATATCCTTGAAAGCTTTCCGCCGGATATACTTGAATCCCTCTCGCCCGAGGCCAGGGTGCTTTTTCTTGAGGATCCGGTAAAAAGGAGGTGACCATGCTGACCCATTATCTGATACTCGATCTTTCCCTGACCGCCGATGATAAGGCCATCCGGCAGCGCTATTTGGAAATGGTCAGGCAATATAGCCCGGAGTCCGATCCGGTCATGTTCCGGCGCATTACAAAAGCCTATGAAGCGATTAAGGACGAGCGCTCCCGGATGCAGTGCGCGCTCTTTGAACCGCTGCACCAGCCGGATTGGGAAAACCAATTATACGAACTGGCGGCCGCCCGGCAGCCGAAACGCAAACGGGTCGGCCTAAAGGATCTGATTGCGGCGGCCGGCGAATCCCCGCAGGCCTGAAAAAGCAGGCGGGCGGGATGAGGGTAAAAGTAACTTAATGATATAAATTTGCTAAAAATTCAATCTCTGCTGATTCGTACTCGTACTCGTGCGCGTACTCGTAATCGGCTTTTGATTTTTTCGAGTACGATTACGAG
>DATGCF010000357.1:0-29336 GCA_035312245.1 Desulfosalsimonadaceae bacterium | reverse complement strand
TAAATCGTATCATCCGCTTAAATTTTGTCAAGTCAAGCCGATGTAAACCCCTATGTGTACCAGTTTTGGAGGCAGTGATGACAGAGATTTATGATGTGTGTGCCAGAGAAATCCTTGATTCCAGGGGAAATCCCACCATAGAAGTCGATGTAACGACAACCTCGGGCGCAATGGGCCGCGCCGCTGTACCCTCCGGGGCATCCACCGGATCCCGGGAGGCGCTTGAACTTCGGGATAACGATAAAAACCGGTATCTGGGCAAAGGGGTGACCAAGGCGGTCGAAAACGTGGTTGATGTGATCGCGCCGCAAATTTGCGGTATGGACGCGGGGGATCAGATTGCCCTGGACCGGTTTATGATGGAACTGGATGGTACCGAAAATAAATCAAAGCTCGGCGCCAACGCCATGCTCGGTGTTTCAATGGCAGCGGCGCGCGCGGCAGCAGAAGCCTATGATATGCCGCTTTACCGATACATCGGGGGACTCACCGCCAGGTATCTGCCGATTCCCATGATGAATATTGTCAACGGCGGCGCGCATGCCGCTAATAGTTTGGATATCCAGGAGTTTATGATCGTACCGGTCGGAGCCCCCTGCTTTTCCGAGGCCGTTCGCATGGGGGCGGAGACCTTTCACCAGTTAAAGAAGATTTTAAAGGATCGCGGTTCCGTCACCGCGGTCGGGGATGAAGGCGGATTCGCCCCGGACTTTGACTCCAATGAAGAGGCCATGCAGGTCATTATCCAGGCCATCGAAGGCGCGGGATATAAGCCGGGTAAGGATATTGGCCTGGCCATTGATGCCGCGGCCAATGAATTCTACGAGGATGGCAAGTATTACCTGAAATCCGAGGACAAGCGCCTCTCTGCCATTGAAATGATCGACTATTACCAGTCATTGATTGATAAATACCCGCTCTTTTCCATTGAGGATGGTCTGGCTGAGCAGGATTGGAAGAACTGGACCACGTTTACCGAAAAGCTGGGCAATCTGGTGCAGCTGGTGGGCGATGATGTATTCGTTACCAACCCGGAGATTTTCGGCCAGGGGATCCAGGATGGGATCTGCAACTCCATTCTGGTCAAGCTCAATCAGATCGGCACGGTCACCGAGACCCTTGAAACTATTGAAATGGCCAAGCGGGCCGGCTATACCACGGTAATTTCCCACCGCTCCGGTGAAACCGAGGATTATTTTATCTCCGATCTTGTGGTCGGGGTTTCCGGCGGGCAGATTAAAACCGGGTCCATGTCCAGAAGCGACCGGATAGCCAAATACAACCAACTGATCCGCATTGAACAGGAACTGGGAGATAGTGCCCGTATTTCCGACAATGTGTTTACCTTTTCCGGGTAAATTTCCGGCGGAGCGCCAATAACATGCCGGATGCCATGAGACGTCCTAAAAATCGGTTAGTCAAACGGGCGGCTGCCTTTTTACTATTGGTTTTAACCGGATTAAGCCTTGGTGGGGCACCGGCGGCCGGATATGTTCTGGACGGCCGGCATGTGCTTGACTTGATGCTCGATCATATGGATTTGCCCAATCAGATGCGGATCGCACAGCGGCTGACCGTATTTGAAGGCGCATCTGAATTCGGTGCCATGGGTTTTCCCCAGACCGTCTGCTACAAAATGCCGGGAAACTATTATGCTGAAATCAAGACGGATGAGCTCCACCGAATCTATTCGGCCTCCGGCGAGGATTCCCTGACGATTGTCAATGGCCAAATCGTTTCTACAAACATAGAGGCCATTCATCATTACAGAGATCTTTTTTGCTATTATTCCCGGCGGGTGTTGTCTGATCATCTGGCCTATCTCGGCATAAATGTGTCGAAATCGAGCTATGGCCGATGGGAAAAGCATATTGCGTATGTCATTGGCGCCCAGTATCCGGATGAGTCCAAACCACAGCTATGGGTGGATAAGGAAAGCTTTCTGCCCATTCGATGGGTCTATCAGGTGGAGAATGCCGCTGCCGGGCTGCCGCGGATTGAGTTCCGCTACAAGGACTGGCGGCAGACAAACGGCAGCTGGTATCCGAGGACCATTGAGCTGATTCAAGATGGGCAGCTGCGGCGGCGCATGGATGTGGCCGGGATTGAGACCAATCCGGTGTTTAAGTCAGCGATATTTAATATTGACCATTTGAAGGCGGTTTACGCAGTGCCTGATCCCGAGGCAGAATCCGCTGCGCCTGAAAGCGATATTGATCAGCAGATCGAGAAATTTCGGGAAATTTTTGAGCCGGAATAGGAAAAACCCCGTTCCGCGCGTCGGTTCGAGGCAGACGCCTTCCAAAGGCGCTTCACTAACACCAAATTCATGTAAGGTAGGTTTATGGCAGGTAAACCCAAATTTATTTTTGTCACCGGCGGGGTGCTTTCATCGCTTGGTAAGGGTCTTGCATCTGCTTCCATAGGAGCTTTGCTCGAGTCCAGGGGGTTGACCGTCACACTGCTTAAACTGGACCCCTATATCAATGTGGATCCCGGCACCATGAATCCTTTTCAACACGGCGAGGTGTTTGTTACGGATGATGGCACAGAGACGGATCTGGACCTGGGCCACTATGAGCGCTTCGTTAATGTGCGGTTAAGTGCGGATAATAATTTTACCACGGGTAAAATCTATTATTCGGTTATTCAAAAGGAGCGCCGGGGGGATTATTTAGGCGGCACGGTTCAGGTCATTCCTCATATTACGGATGAAATCAAGCAGAGCATTATACAGACCGCCCAGGATGTCGATATCGTCATCGTTGAAATCGGCGGTACCATCGGTGATATCGAAAGTCTGCCTTTCCTTGAAGCGATTCGGCAGTTCCGGTTCGATGTGGGCAAGGAAAATGTCATCTATATCCATCTGACCTTTGTGCCCTATATATCGACCGCCGGCGAGGTTAAAACCAAGCCCACCCAGCATAGTGTGAAGGAGCTGAGAAGCATCGGTATTCAGCCGGACATCATATTATGCCGGACCGGGCGTTTCCTGTCCTCAGATATTAAGGCAAAAATCGCGCTTTTCTGTAACGTGAGCCAGGACGCGGTCATCACGGCCAAGGATGTGGACTGCATCTATGAGGTGCCCCTAAACTTTAATCAGGAAAATTTGGATGATAAGGTCCTTGAGGTTTTAAATGTCTGGACGGGGGCGCCGCGGCTTGAGAAATGGCATGATCTGCTCAGGCGCATCAACAATCTGCAGCACCGGATACAGATCGCGGTGGTCGGAAAATACACGGATTTGACAGAATCCTACAAAAGCTTGAACGAGGCATTGTTTCATGCCGGGGTCTATAATAATGCCAAGGTGGAGCTTCTGTTTATCGATTCAAGCACCCTGACTGCCGAAAACGTCGCCGATACGCTGGCTTCCGCAGACGGGGTTCTGGTGCCCGGCGGCTTTGGCGCCCGCGGGGTTGAGGGAAAGATAATAGCCATCCAATATGCCCGGAAGAACAAAGTCCCGTATTTCGGCATCTGCCTGGGCATGCAGCTGGCGGTGGTGGAATTCGCCCGCAACGTGGCCGGCATCAAAAAAGCCCACAGCTCTGAATTTGATGCGGCGACAGAGTTTCCGGTGATATACCTGATGCGGGAGTGGTTTGATGAAAAGACGCAAACCATTCAAAAACGGGATGTGGATTCGGATAAAGGGGCTACCATGCGGCTCGGCGCCTATCCGTGCCACCTGCCGATCAAGGACTCTATGGCATACAAGGCGTACCAGGCAGGCAATATTTCCGAACGGCACCGGCATCGGTATGAATTCAACAATGAGTTTATGCAATCCCTTGCCGAAAGCGGCCTGGTGTTCAGTGGGCTTTCCCCTAAAGGCGATCTGGTGGAAATCGTTGAACTAAAAGACCACCCGTGGTTTCTGGGTTGCCAGTTTCATCCGGAATTTAAATCCCGGCCTATGACCTCGCACCCCTTGTTCAGAGATTTTATTAAGGCCTCCCTGGATAATTGCCGCCAAAAGAAGCCGTTATCCTAAGCTTTTATCTCTTCGGTGCCGTCAGTTGCATTAATATAAGGGTTCAAGGATCATCGCGAGCCGGCGGGGCTGGCTGGGTAGGTCCATCCAGAACGCAGCTGGGGTAAAATTTTACTTCCCCTGGTTGACTTTTTTCGTATATTTCGATAACTGAAACGACAATTTAATTTATTCGAAACACTATTTTAACAAATGGACGATGTTTAGTGATTAATTTGCCGTAAACCCTTTTTCCGCACGCGACGCTTTGGGAAAGTCCCCCAATGAAAGAAATCCGCGACGCTGTTTTAAATTGTATTTATAATTATTCCGATGATGATGAGAAACTCATCCGGGAGCTTGACAAAATTGCGGCAGATGGCGGCGGATTAACGTATTCCATCTTTTTCAATGTACTGACCCACATTGACTTCTCCCCCCAAAAGGCCCAGGCCTATTGGCGCGCCATTCTTGATCACCGCCGGTTTTTGATGCAGATGCTGGGGCGGGCCGTTCATCTGCGGACAGCGATTTGTGATTATTTCTGCGCGGTTGACAAATCTTTGGAAAATCCGGTTTTTATTGATATCCATGTATTCGAAAACAAGCTGAAATCTCTGAATTACGATAGCCTGACCAGTTTGCACACCCGAAGCAGCATGGATGAGACCCTGGCCCGCGAATTGGCCCGCGCCAAACGCTATGAAAACGAATTGTGCCTCCTGTTTTTTGATCTTGATGATTTTAAGCGGATCAATGACATGTTCGGTCATCTGGCCGGGGACATGGTATTAAAGGATGTCAGCCGCATCATTAAATCCGAGATCCGGACCGAGGATTCAGCCGCCCGCTACGGGGGGGAGGAAATCGTGGTTGTGCTGCCTCAGACCGGCAAGCTGGACGGCCTGTTAATCGCTGAGCGGATAAGGAAAAGGGTGGCTGAACTGGTCCTTGAATACGAAACCAAGAAAATCCATACCACAATCAGCGGGGGGTTATCCAGTTTTCCCATTGATGCGGAAAACGTCTCGGATCTTTTGAAGTTTGCGGATAATGCCATGTATCAGGCGAAAATTTCGGGTAAGAACAATATTGCCGTATACTCCCAAAACAAGCGGCGTTATTTGCGCATTGATTTTTTTGAAAACATCCATGTCCGGCAGGTAGGTTTTAATAAGAATGCGGGCGAACTCACCGCCAGGAGTAAAAATATCAGTAAATCCGGCATCCTTTTTGAGAGCCGGGAGCGGTTTGAGATAGGGGCCAAAGTGCAGCTGATGATACCGGTGCCGGAGAATGCCGATGCGATTGTGGTGCTTGGACGGGTCGTCCGGGTTGAAATGCTTCCGGGCGGAAGCTATGATATCGGGGTTTCTTTTCTGGAACTCGACCAGGCCGCCAAAACTGAGTTGGCAAATTATGTCTTTGATCAATTGGGCGGGCATTGCAACTGAAATCTGAATCCAGAGGTGTATTCAACGAATGCATGCGCTGAAACCGCTCTCTCCAGGAGACACCATCGGCATTGCAGCGCCGGCCAGCCCATTTGATAAAAGCCAATTTGAATTCGGGATTCGGTTTTTAGAGGAGCAGGACTTTCGGCTCCGCATCCCCTCTGAAATCTTTCACCAGGACAGATACCTGGCCGGCTCGGATGCCCAGCGGGCGCGACTGATCAATGCTCTATTCGCTGATGATAGTGTTCAGGCCATCTGGTGTGCCAGGGGCGGTTATGGGGCGCTACGCATTCTGCCGCTGCTCGATTATTCCCTGATCCATGCCCATCCCAAAGCTTTTGTCGGATCCAGTGATATCACCGCGATGCTTTCGGCGCTAAGCGAGCGATGTGATATGCCCGTTTTTCACGGCCCGATGATCGTATCATTTGCCGATGCGGATGAAGCCTCATGTCAGGCGGCGATTGAAATGTTTAGAATGCCGGGGGCCTGGACGCTGACTGCGGAACCCGTCCATGTGATCCAGCCGGGTCAGGCTTCGGGGCCTGTTGCGGGCGGCAACCTAACCACACTTGTCCACTTGATTGGCACGCCATATGAGCCGGATTTTTCCGGAAAGCTTTTATTTGTGGAGGATATTGGCGAGGCCCCGTACCGGATAGACCGGATGCTGACTCAGCTGAAACTGGCCGGAAAGCTGTCTCATATTCAGGGAGTTATTTTGGGCAGTTTCATTGATTGCGGCACATCTGAAGAGATTTACGCTATTGCAGAGCAGATTTTTTCTGATTTGTCTATTCCCGTTCTGGGGGGCATACCTGCCGGCCATGGCTCCCGCAATATGATGCTGCCCATCGGCGTCAAGGCGACACTCGATGCCGGCAGCGGCACGCTGACCTATCATTCCCGGTTTTTCAATAAAATTCCAAAGGCTGCCAGAAAAGCATCGCCTGATGCCGGTTTGGCATGAGTCGAATGGATCAAGCAGATAGCCTGATGCGGCAGGCAGTCGCCGACAGGGTGTTTCCCGGCGGGGTTTTACTCGTTGCCCAATCCGGAAGCATCCGTTTTTTTAAGGCCTACGGACTTGCCAATATATTTACCGGTCGGCCGATGACTTGTGACACCATATTTGACCTGGCCTCATTAACCAAGCCGCTGGCCACCACGCTGACAGCCATGAAACTCGTCCAGCAGAATAAACTGACCATTGATCAGCCGGTGGCCGAAATACTTCCGGAGTTTAAAAATACGGATAAGGCCGGCATCCGGATAGCCCATTTACTGGCGCATGTGTCCGGCCTGCCGGACTACCGCCCTTACTACCATGAGCTCTGCGCCCATCCCCTGAAAAATCGAAAAAATATGCTGTTGACGCTTTTGCAGAATGAGCCGCTGGCTTATGCCACGGGCCAAAAAACGATATATAGCGATCTCGGTTTTATGCTGCTGCACCTCTTGATTGAAAAGATTGCCGGCTGCAGTCTGGATACATTTGTCACCCGGGAAGTTTATCAGCCGCTGGGGATTAAGGATTTGTTTTTTATTGATGTTTGCGATGGGCCCCCGGAAAGCGCCTTTGCCGCTACAGAGGACTGCAGATGGCGCAATCGGGTGCTGGAAGGGGTGGTTCACGATGAGAATGCCTATGCATTGGGCGGGGTTTCAGGGCATGCCGGGCTATTCGGCACCGCAGAGGCAGTCTGTGCTTTGCTTTTGCATCTGCTGCAGGGGACTGGGGGGTCTCCCGGACTTTTTGCCCCGGCCCTGCTGCGCCGGTTTTTGAGTCGCTATTCCCCCTATGAGCGTGCCTTAGGGTTTGACATGCCCGCTGAGACAGGGTCAAGCGCCGGCGAATATTTCCAAAGGGAGACGAGCGTGGGGCATCTTGGATTCACAGGGACCTCCTTTTGGATGGCGATGGACCGCTCCATTATTATTATGCTGCTTACCAACCGGATTCATCCGCGTCGGGATAATGAGGCGATCAGGCAGTTCCGACCGATTTTGCACAATGCGCTTATGGCTCGTATTTAAGGGAGTTTAAGCCCTGTCCGGATTATTTTTAGCTTGCTATGCCTCCATGTTTCTGTTAGCCATAAGAGTTAATTCTGGGCGGACAAACGGTTTTGGGGCGAAAAGGAGGCGACACGGTGTTTCTTGATGCATTGCTGGGGGTTTTTTCAAATGATTTGGCGATTGATCTCGGTACAGCCAATACATTGGTCTATGTGCGGGGCAAGGGGATTGTTTTAAGCGAACCCTCCGTTGTCGCTGTAAGAACAGATAATCGCATGAAAAATCGGGTGTTGGCGGTGGGTCTTGAGGCCAAGAACATGCTCGGCCGAACGCCCGGCAATATTGTGGCCATCCGTCCCATGCATGACGGGGTGATTGCTGATTTCGATGTCACCGAGGCCATGCTCCGCCATTTTATCCGTAAAGTTCATAACCGCCGATCGTTTGTTCGGCCCCGGATTGTGATTGCCGTTCCCACGGGGATCACGCCGGTGGAAAAACGCGCGGTTAAAGAGGCATCCGAATCCGCTGGCGCCAGAGAGGTCTTCCTGATTGAAGAGCCCATGGCCGCAGCCATCGGTGCGGGCCTGCCGATTACTGAGCCGACTTGTAACATGGTGGTGGATATTGGCGGCGGCACCACTGAAGTGGCGGTGATCTCACTGGCCGGGATTGTCTACAGCCGGTCGATACGAGTGGCCGGGGATAAAATGGATACTGCCATTATGCAGTATGTGAAGCGTAAGTATAACCTCTTGATCGGGGAACGTACCGCGGAAATTATCAAAACCACCATCGGCAACGCCTATCCGGATTCTGAAAATTATGAGACCATTGAGGTCAAGGGGCGGGACCTGGTTTCCGGTATTCCCAAGATTCTTGCCATCGACTCAGAGGAGATCCGGGTGGCGATTTCCGAACAGATTGATGCGATTGTTGAAACAACAAAGATTGCCCTTGAGCAGACCCCACCGGAACTGGCTGCAGATATTGTCGATAGCGGGATCGTCCTCACCGGCGGCGGTGCCTGTCTGAAAAATCTGGATAAATTGCTGCGGGAAGAGACCGGACTGCCGATTACGGTAACAGATGACCCCTTATCCACTGTCGCCCTGGGATCAGGGAAAACATTAAACAGCATTGAAATCCTCAAACAGGTAGTTATCGACTGATCCATGTTTTCAAAAAAATCGATGGTCGTTGCCGGGGCGATCATTTTGATCGCCCTCAATGGTATCGTCTTCTCCATTGATATGATCCGTAAATCCTCTGTTTATGAAGCCGCCGCCCGGGCGGCGATTTTTTTTGTCGCCCCGGTTCAGAATGTGTTTCATTCATCCGTCGAGTTCGTGGATGACTTGTGGGAACACTACTTCTGTCTGGTATCTGTTGGGTATGAAAATGAAAAACTTCGGGAAAAACTGGCAAGCGCCAATCAGGCCAACCACCGATGCAGAGAGATGGCACTGGCCAATGAGCGGCTTCGGGAACTGGTCCGGCTTAAACAGCGGAGTCCGTTTGAGTATCTGGCGGCAGAGGTTATTGCCAGGGATCCATCGCCCTGGTACCGGACCATCGTGATTAATAAAGGCACTGAAAATGGCGTAAATCCGCAGGATCCGGTAATGACGGCCAAGGGGATCGTCGGGCATGTTTTGCATGCGGGGGGAGATTATGCCACGATATTACTGATTGTCGACAGAAACAGCGCGGTTGACGCGATGATTCAGCGCAGCCGGGCGAGGGGGCTCGCCAAAGGCGCGGAAAACGGGAAATGCCTGTTTGACTATACGCTGCGGAAAAAGGAGGTACGGATCGACGACATCGTCATATCCTCCGGATTCGATCAGCTGTATCCCAAGGGGTTTCGAATCGGGCATGTCTCCAAAGTCGTGCGCCGAAACGCCGGTCTTTTTCAGGATATCGAAATTACGCCGTCCGTGGATTTTAAAACCCTGGAAGAAGTGATGGTGCTTTTAAATCCGCCAGATTATGTAGTTGGCGAGAACTGATGCGCTGCATCGTTTATCTGATCCTCGGTATCCTTTTGATGGGGGTTCATACTGCGATCCTATCGGATTTTCCGAAAATCATTTCCTTCTATGACATTCTGATTCCGTTTGTGGTTTATCTGAGCCTGTTTCGGAGTTTGTTCGCCGGACTTTTCGTGGTGCTGGTGATCGGATATTTTATGGATATGGTTTCGGGGGCGCCGAACGGCATTTACATGGCCACCTTTATGATCATTTTTCTTATGTTCCGAAATATTACCGCCTATTTTCACGCCCAGGAAACTCTCTTGTTCACCATCTGCACCGCGGTGGGCGTATTTGCCGAAAACTTGATATTCTGCCTGCTGTCCATTTTAGCCCATACGGAACTGGATATTCTGGTTAACGCGCTTTGGTTGTTTGTCGTGCAGCTAATCTGGGTGCTTTTGACCGCCCCCTTGATATATCGCTTATTTGCCGCCCTATTTGCCGGTGTGGACCATATGCGGGCCGCCCAATAATATACATATAGAGACAGGCCGTTTGCCCATGACCCCGCCCAGTCAGCTGCAAAAATATTTTCAACGGGTTGATACGGATTGGTATCGAAACCGGCTATTCGGGTTTATGTGTTTTATGATGGCGGCCTTTTTAGTGCTCGGCATAAGGCTCGTCTATATGCAGATTATCAAAGGGGGGCACTATTATGATCTGGCTAAAGATAACTGTATCCGCCGTCAGCGAATAAAGCCTTTCAGGGGATTAATATATGATCGGAATGGCCACCTTCTGGTAGAAAATCGCCCGGCGTTTAATCTCAGCATTGTGGAAAATGATGCCGAACCCTTGGAGCAGACGGTTGAAAAGCTTTGTACGTATTTAACGGAAACCCCTAAAGATATCATGGCCAAGATTGAAAAGGCCGAGGGCGGGTATGAACCGGTGCTGCTCCGGGAAGATATTGACCGCAATACCATGGCGGCTGTTTCCTCGCACCGGTTCGAATTGCCGGGCATTAACATTGAAGCAAGGGCCCGGCGGCATTATCTGTATCCGGCATTGGCCGCCCATTTGCTGGGTTATTTAGGGGAGGTCAGTCCGGCGGAGATTCGTAACAGCAGATTCCATGAAAAGCAAAAAGGCGATTATGTCGGCCGGTTTGGCGTGGAAAAGGCCTTTGAAACCTATCTTGCGGGGACCTCCGGCGGCCGTATCGTGCAGGCGAATGCCGGCGGGCAAATCGTTGATGTGCTCGATCAAGTTCGTGCCGAGCCTGGGCACAACGTTTACCTCACCATTGATTACGAACTCCAGCAAATGGCTGAATCGCTGCTGGGCGATCAGAACGGTGCCGTGGTGGCGATGGATCCTGATTCGGGCGAGGTGTTGGCCATGGCCAGCAGCCCGGGATTTAATCAGAATCATTTTGTGGACGGGATGAGCAACAAAGAGTGGCATTCCTTGACCGCTAACCCGGAACAGCCGATGATGAATAAGGCCGTTCAGGGGGAATACCCGCCCGCCTCCACTTATAAAATTGTCACTGCCATGGCGGCATTGGAAGCGGGTGCTGTCAACAAAGAAGAAGAGATTTATTGTCCCGGTCATTATCAGTATGGTAACCGGTTGTATCATTGCTGGAAGGAAATCGGGCATGGCCATGTGGATCTGATTCACGCACTTTCCCAATCCTGCGATGTTTACTTTTACCAAATGGGCAAGCGCCTGGGGGTGGATACATTGGCCAAATATGCCCGCGGGTGCGGCCTGGGCTCAGCAACCGGGATATGCCTGGATCGGGAGGCGGACGGGTTGATACCCACCTCGCAGTGGAAGCTCAGGCGATACGGGGTACCATGGCAGGGGGGCGAGACCCTGTCCATTGCCATCGGCCAGGGGTATAACCTGGTGACTCCCCTTCAGATGACGGTTTTGATTTCAGCGGTGGCCAATGGGGGCATCAGATATCAGCCGACCATTTTAAAAACGATTGAAACAGTGGAGGGTAACCGGGTAAAATCGGGAGAAGCGACGATAAACGGTCGGTTGCCAGCCAGCCAGAATACTTTGCAGATTATACGGAAAGGCTTGTGGCGGGCGGTCAATGCCCGGCATGGGACGGCCTACTGGCATGTGCGGGACAAGTCGATCGAGATTAGCGGAAAAACCGGTACCGCCCAGATCATCAGCCGCAAAAAAGGGGAGAAGCGGGCCGAAAAGCTGGAAGACCGGTATAAGCCCCATGCCTGGTTTATTGGCTATGCCCCGTCAGAGCACCCGGAGATTGCGGTCTCTGTGCTGGTTGAACACGGGGAGCACGGATCCAGCGGGGCCGGGCCCATTGCCGGTAAACTGATGCGAAACTATCTAAAGCCTTCTGAGAAGGCGAATATAAAGGAGTGATACCAAGATGTCATCTGATTCCAACGATATATCCAAAGCCGGGGCATCCGCACCGTCGAACTTTATTCGGCAGATTATTGAGGCGGACACCAAATCCGGCAAATACGGTGGTCAGGTGGTGACCCGGTTCCCGCCGGAACCCAACGGCTATCTTCATATCGGCCATGCCAAATCCATCTGTCTCAATTTTGGTTTTGCCGAGGAGTTTGGCGGCACCTGCCATCTCCGGTTTGATGATACCAATCCGTTGAGGGAAAATGTGACCTACGTGGATTCGATAAAAGAGGATGTCAGGTGGCTGGGCTTTGACTGGAAGGGGCACCTGTATTTTGCCTCCGACTATTTTGATAAACTCTATGAATATGCGCTTACGCTTATAAAATCCGGCAAAGCCTATGTTGACAGCTTAAGCCCGGATGAGATCCGGGCACACCGGGGTACGCTCACCGCGCCTGGAAAGGAGAGCCCTTACCGGCATCGGTCGGTTGAAGAGAGTTTAGATCTTTTCCAGCGCATGGCAGCCGGGGAATTCGAGGAAGGCGAGTGTGTGCTTCGGGCCAAAATCGATATGTCCTCACCCAACGTCATTATGCGCGATCCCACCCTTTATCGGATACGGAAGCGGCCGCATCATCGCACGGGCGAAAAATGGCATATCTATCCCATGTATGATTTTGCCCACTGCCTGTCTGATTCGATCGAGGGGATTACGCATTCCATCTGCACCCTGGAGTTTGAAAACAACCGGGAACTCTATGACTGGATCCTGGATGCCCTGGAAGCCTACCATCCCCAGCAGATCGAGTTTGCCAGGCTAAACCTTTCCTATACGGTGTTAAGCAAGCGGAAGCTGATCGAACTGGTTGACGGCGGCTATGTGGATGGCTGGGATGATCCCCGGATGCCCACCATCTCCGGATTCCGGCGGCGCGGTTATACGCCGGCGGCGATACGGAATTTCTGCGAACGGATCGGCGTGGCCAAGCGAGACAGTATGGTCGATTTGGCGCTGCTTGAGCACTGCATCCGCGAGGATTTGAACAAACGGGCGCCACGGTTTATGGGGGTTTTGCGGCCCTTGAAGGTAGTGATTGAAAACTATCCGGAGGGGGAAACAGAGACCCTGGAAGCGATCAACAATCCGGAGGATGCAAGCATGGGGACTCGGCAGATTCCGTTTTCCCGTGAACTTTTTATTGAAAAAGAAGATTTCATGGAGGTGCCGCCCAAGAAATTTTTTCGGCTCGCTCCGGGACGCGAGGTACGGCTTAGGTATGCGTATTTTATCACCTGCACGGATGTTATTAAAGATGAAAACGGTGAGATTGTTGAACTTCGCTGCACCTATGATCCGGAAACCCGGGGCGGGGATGCGCCGGACGGCCGAAAGGTAAAATCCACACTACACTGGGTCTCGGCACCCCATGCGGCAGATGCGGAGATCAGGCTTTATACCCATCTGTTTACCGTCGAAAACCCGGCGGCTGAAGAGGATTTTAAAAAAGTGTTAAATCCTGAATCGCTTGAAATTCTGAGTGATGTAAAATTGGAGCCCGCACTTACTGAGTCGGAACTCGGGGCCCAGTGCCAGTTTGAGCGGCTTGGGTATTTTTGTCAGGATGTTAAATATTCAACACTTGAACATCTGGTTTTTAACCGCATTGTCACATTGCGCGATCAATGGGCAAAGGTTAAGAAGCAACAACAGGGCAATCAAAAAACCTAATTTTGATGGCTTCTGTAATGAGTGCCGTATAATTACACCCCGGCGGGAGGATATGTTTTCTCTCCGGCCGGGGCAGATGCCTTTACGCCTACATTTTTGAAATGTTATCCTTTAACTGGGCGATTTCAATGCCCAGGCTGACGCATTGTTTGCCCTGCATGCAGAGATCTGCGTCCCCTTCCTCCAAAAAGGTTTTCAGGTGATGCTGATCCTTTTTTAAATCAACCACCCAGCGCTCCTGGTCATCATCATAGTTGACATCCACATTAATGCCGCATTCTCCGATATCCGGATAAATTTCCTCAATTTTTTGGCATAATTCATTCTTGTCCATAGTTTAGCCTCCTTATCTGCGGTTTTCATAAATCATAATGCCATTTTAGGATCTTGGCAAATCACTTAATGCTTTAAGGTTGATCAGCAGGCAACTGTAAACCCTGCTGCTCTTTTTTAGGCTCTCCATTTCTCTCTAAGGTGATAGCCTATGATTTTTTGGTTTATGATCAGGTAAGTTAATGATAGAAATATGGATATAAATAATTGAAATCCCCGCCGCACATTTTATATTGAAATTAACGCATGGCCATTATGTTTCAGCAGATGTTGCAAAGATCAGTTGAATTCAATTTTTATTAATCAGACCAACCATTTTTAGGGCAGGAGGCGAGAATGCTTGATTTTCAGCTAACCGATCAGCAGGTGGAATTGCAGCAAAAGGCCCGTAAATTCGCGCTTGAGCATGTTTTGCCGGTGGCTGCGTATTACGATGAAATCGATGAAGTCCCCTTGAAAGTGCTTCGGGCCGCCTATGATGCGGGTATTTCCAGTACCGATATTCCGGAAAAATACGGCGGCAAAGGCTACGGCGCAGTTGAAGGCGTGCTCGTCACCGAAGAGATTGCCGCCGCCTGCCCGGGCATTGCTACATCCGTGTTTGATAACTCCCTCGGTATGGAGCCCTTGATCTTATCCGAAAATGAAACGGCCAAACAAAAATATCTTACGGAAATCGCAAATGAATTCAAGCTGATCAGCTTTGCCACCTCTGAGCCCACTATGGGCTCCGATGTGTCCGGCATCCGCTGCAAAGCCACCCCGGACGGGGAGGATTATATTTTAAACGGCACCAAATACTGGGTGACCAACGGCGGGATTGCGGACTACTATTCCATATTCGCCACAACAGATCCAAAATCCCAGCACAAAGGCATCTGCGCTTTTCTGGTGGAGCGGGACTGGGAAGGGGTCCGTGTGGGAAAAACCATCCCCAAAATGGGCCAGCGCTGCTCCAATACCGTAGGCGTCCATTTTGATAATGTGCGCGTGCCAAAGGAAAATGTCCTGGCTGAGCCGGGGCAGGGGTTTTACCTGGCCATGAAGACGTTTTCCAGGACTCGGCCGGCTATTGGGGCATTTTCTGTGGGCGCGGCGCGCTCAGCCATGGAATATGCCATTGATTATGTCAAAAAGCGCCAGGCATTCGGCACAAAGATTGCCAATTTCCAATCGCTTCAGTTTAAAATTGCCGAGATGTATCAAAAAGTTGAGACATCCCGCCTGCTGACTTGGAAGGCCGCATGGGAGGCGGACAAGGGCATTGATCCGACCATAAATGCCTCCATTGCCAAGATGTATGCCTCAGAGGCCGCTCTTGAGGTGGCCAATGAGGCGCTTCAAATTTTTGGCGGCTACGGCTACACTAAAATGTTTCCCATCGAAAAACTGCTGCGGGACACCCGGCTTTTCCGTATTTACGAGGGGACCAGCGAAGTCCAGCGGCTGATTGTATCAGGCTATGCGATGCACACCTATCAGCCGGTGATGCCATCTCTGGAAGACCTGCCGCTGCATGCCGAGAGGGAACCGGAGACCGTGAATCAGCCGGATAAGCCGGAAACAACCGCCTGGCGGTGCCGGATGTGCGGTTATGTCCATTACGGAGAAGAACCGCCCGAGCAGTGCCCGTACTGCTTTTTCCCCCAGACGGCGTTTAAAAATACCGCGGAAAAGGCGGAATAGGTTTTGCTCGGATTTAGGTTGTAATCAAAGCCGGACCAGTTCATACGCCCGTGTGCCAAGGCCGATTTCTTCTGCATAATCGAGTTGAATCGGCCAGTCCACTTTTGGGTAAAGCCCCTTGAACTTGTCTTCTCCGGCGCCCTGGTTGTGCTTGACGCAGGAATCAGGCAGCGCGGGTTCATGGTTAACCAGGTCCACGCATGCCTGATCCAGGGCTACCGGATCGGTTGAGGCGGCGACCCCGATATCCCGAACAATCGGTGCATCATTGTATGGCGGACAGTCGCAGGCCGGAGAGACATGATTGATAAAATTGATAAAAACACTTTTTTCCCGTTTATCCTTTAATACCCCATGCGTATATTCGACCATGTACTCCAGAAACCGGGGAATTGACTGATTCCACTGAATCTGAACCGCACCGGTCTCACACACCAGTATGCATTCGCCGCACCCCACGCATTTTTCAGCATCGATCTGGGCTTTCTGTTCGACAAAGTAAATGGCCTCCTGGGCGCAGTGCAGGGCGCATTCACCGCATCCCACACATTTTTTCTGCTTAACCTTGGGCGAAACCCCTGAATGCTGGTCCATTTTTCCGCGTCTTGAGGCACATCCCATTCCCACATTCTTAATGGCCCCGCCGAAACCGGAAAGTTCATGCCCCTTAAAGTGGGCAACGGATATCAGGGCATCCGCTTCAATAATTTCAGACCCGATATAGACCTCTTTACAATTCTTCTGATTAATTGGCACCGCGGTTTCTGACTTTCCCCGAAGGCCATCGGCAATCACAAGCGGGGCGCCTGCCACCGAATAGGCAAATCCGTTTTCTGTTGCCGTCTTTAAATGATCCACCGCATTGCCACGGGAGCCGGCATAAAGGGTGTTCGCGTCGGTTAGAAACGGATAGGCGCCGGTGGCCTTGATGCTGTCCACAATGTGGCGAATATAGACGGGTCGGATAAATGCAGTATTGCCCAGTTCGCCGAAGTGAAGCTTAAGCGCCACCAGGTCTCGCTTTTTGACCCGCTCCGGCATGCCGGCATTATCCATGAGCCGCTTTAATTTGGTGATGAAGTTTTCTTTCCAGGAAGCTTTGAAATCGATAAAAAATACATTACTGGCCATTATTCCTCCTTATCGGATGTGTGCCAAATGAAGTAGATTAAAAGTCATGCCGCTCTGATATATGTTATCTTAAATCTGGTTTAATCCTATAGCAAAAACGGACTGCCCTGAGCAAGCCAAGCCCTATAACGATAGATTTTCCAAATTTTCCATAGCCTGTAGAAAGATCCATAGGGTTAAGGCTTGCAATAAAGGCCGGAATGCGATATGGCAGGAGCCGAAATTATCATGTCACTTTTCCGGGGCGGGGCACCCGTCCTCCGGTTTGCCTATAATCTATCAGATTGTTCGCTTGCCCAATGTTTGATCGCCGTCTGATCCAGTATTTTGACTGGGGCCTTTTATTTATCACCCTGATAATTTCCGGTATCGGCCTCATGCTGCTCTATAGCGCCGTCCAAACCGGCGGGATTCGCAGTATCCTATATTATAAGCAGATGATATGGCTCTCAGGGGGATTCTTGGTCATGATCGCCTCGTTTTTATTTAACTATAAGCACCTGGATCAGTGGGCATTGATGATATACCTCGGCTGCGTCATGCTGCTATTGCTTGTCCTTGTTTTTGGCAGACAGGCCGGGGGCTCCACCCGCTGGCTCGTCATCGGCCCGCTTACCCTGCAACCCTCCGAACCGGTCAAACTTGGCATGATCATCATTTTAGCCAAATATTTTGCCAATGCCGTAAAGCCAAACGGTCTTGATTTGAGAGACCTGATCCCCCCTATGGTACTCACCGGCATCCCCTTCTTATTGGTGGCGACCCAACCGGATTTGGGCACCGCGGGTACCATCGCACTGATTGCCGCGACTATGGCCCTTTTCGCCAAAATTGAACGAAAAACCCTGCTTTTTTTTATTCTGGTGCTTGTGGTGATTCTGCCGCTCGGGTGGAACCTGCTGGAGCCCTATCAGCAGGAGCGCCTCCTGACGTTGATTTTTCCCAACCGGGATCCGCTGGGCGCCGGCTATCATATCCGGCAATCCAAAATCGCGGTAGGCTCCGGCATGCTATTTGGGAAAGGCTATCTGGACGGCACCCAGAAGATGCTTTCTTTTCTGCCGGAGCAGCATACGGACTTCATCTTTTCGGTTTTAGCCGAGGAGATAGGGTTTGTGGGGTCATTCGCCGTGTTGTTTCTCTATTTGTTTATGATTGTCTTCGGGTTAAACGTCGCCTATGCGTGTCGGGATAAATTCGGCGCTATTCTGGCGGTCGGTATCACCGCCATGTTCTTCTGGCAAATATTTATTAACATTGGCATGGTGATCGGCATTATGCCGGTGGTGGGCATGCCGCTGCCGTTGATGAGCTACGGGGGGTCCTCCATCCTTACCAGCTTGATCAGTCTGGGGTTGCTCATGAATATCAGTATGCGAAGATTTATGAAGGATTAGGCACCTATTGTGCGCTTTTGGCAACTTCTCGTTTTCACTTATGATTTTTTCTGCGGTCCGGGTGGTGTTTAGATGATCGAACGCATGTGGCGAAAAGCGGACAAAATTTTTCAAAAAAGTTTTGACAAATATAACGAATTGGTGATAGTCATTTTTGCTTAAATTTAAGGATATATGAAGTTTGTCAACGATAGAACTTTTTTAGACGATTGGTAAAAATGCGGGGGATAAATTTATGGTAAGTATCGACTACACGCTCATCATTCAGATCATCAATTTTATTGTTTTGATATGGGCGTTAAACCTTGTCCTTTACCGGCCGATTCGGGGGATTATCAATCAACGGACTGAAAAAGTAGAAGGGCTTGAAACGGGTATCGAAAGTTATGAACAGGATGTGGTAGACAAGGATCAGGCCATCAAGGATGGACTCAAAGAGGCCAGGGCCAAAGGCGTGGAGCAAAAGGAAGCCCTTGAAAATGAGGCCAAAGAGCTTGAAAAGCAAAAGATCGAGGAGATCAATGAAAGGGCCCGCCAGGATCTGGCCAAAGTTCGTGAGCAGGTTGCCAAGGATATGGAGTCGGCCCGCCAAGCCTTGGAGTCGGAAGTGGATAAATTTGCTGATGATATCAGCCAGAAAATTTTGGGGAGGGCGGTTTAATGACATTGAAAGGGGTATTGCGCAAATCACGACCATTGCTAAGCAGTTTGCTGCCATTTCTGCTGCTTCTCTTGCCCACCGTCGTTATTGCTTCGTCCGGTGGTGACCACGGCGGCGGCGGCGGATGGCAAGCCACCGATACCTACCGCGTCATGAATTTCGCTGTCCTGCTTGCCCTGCTGATTTTTCTCCTGCGAAAACCCGCTGCTCAGTTTTTAAGAGGCCGCATTAAAGGCATTCAGGAGCAACTCGAAGAGCTCGAAGAAAAAAAGAAGGCGGCTGAAAAGAAACTGGCAGAATATAATGAACGGCTTGCCAAGCTCACCGAGGAATCTGAACAAATCATTGAACAGTATAAAAAGCAGGGAGAGGCGGCCCGCGAAAAAATACTTCAGGAAGCTGAAGCCTCTGCCGCCAAATTGGAAGAGCAGGCCCGTCGAACCATTGAACATGAATTTAATCAGGCCAAGAAGCAGCTTGAGGTGGACGTGCTTGAAAAAGCGCTTGCCAAAGCTGAGGAGAAGCTTAAAAGTCGCATTACCGAAGACGACCAGAGCCAACTAATTGATGAATATTTAAATGAGGTGGTGAAAAAGTGAGAAGTTCTGCGATTGCCAGACGATATTCGAAAGCCTTGATGCTGATTGCCAAGGAGGACGGACAGGCTGAAACTTACCGGGAAGAGCTCGAGGGGTTCATCGACCTGTTTGATCAACAGGAAGAACTGGAGCAGATGATCACCAATCCCCTGTACAGCACCGATAACCGGCGGAAAGTCTTTACGGCTGTACTTGATGCGGTGAAAATCTCAGATGTCATGCGGTCGTTTTTAATTCTTCTGTTCGATAAGGGGCGTATTCCCTATCTCCGTCAGATAGCCACCAACTATAACAAGCTGGCTGATGAGTTGAGGGGGGTTGTGCGGGCGAATCTGGCCTCGGCAACGGAGTTGTCTGATGAAAAATTCGAGGAAATCCGGAATGCGCTCTCAAAGATGACCGGAAAAGATGTGGTATTGGAAGCAGAACAGGATCCGAGCATTATTGGCGGGGTGGTCACCAAAATCGGGGATCTGGTTCTGGATGGAAGTATAAAGACGCAGTTGGAAAATATGAGAGAATCATTAAAAAGGGGTGAGAGGGTCTAATGGAAATAAAAGCCGAAGAAATCAGTCAAATTATTAAGGATCAGATTCAGGAATTTGACAAGAAGGTTGAACTGAGTGAAACCGGCGTGGTCCTATCTGTTGGTGACGGCATCGCCCGTGTTTATGGACTCGAGCAGGTTCAGGCGCTGGAGCTTGTCGAATTTCCGAACGGTGTGCTCGGATTGGCAATGAACCTTGAGGAAGACAACGTGGGTGTTGCCATTATGGGCGAAGATACTGAGATCAAGGAAGGCGCCATCGTCAAGCGGACCGGCCGCATTGCCGAGGTGCCGGTCGGTGATGCCGTTCTTGGCCGCGTGTTGTCGGCGGTTGGCGAACCGCTTGACGGCAAGGGCCCGGTTGAAGCCAGCGAGACGCACCGGGTTGAACAAGTGGCGCCCGGCGTTATTGATCGAAAAAGCGTCCATGAACCCTGCTATACCGGTCTTAAGGCCATTGACGCCATGACGCCGGTCGGTCGCGGTCAGCGGGAGCTGATCATCGGCGACCGCCAGATTGGAAAGACCGCGGTGGCGGTGGATGCCATTCTGGCCCAGAAGGATACGGATGTCTACTGCATTTATGTCGCCTGTGGGCAGAAAAAATCATCCGTCGCCCAGGTTGTGGCAGTTTTGGAAAAATATGGCGCCATGGAATACACCACTGTTATTGCCGCCTGCGCCAGTGACCCGGCGACCCAGCAGTATGTTGCGCCCTATGCCGGATGCGCCATGGGTGAATACTTCCGGGATAATGGTAAGCACGCCCTGATTATTTATGATGACCTTTCCAAGCAGGCGGCCGCCTATCGACAGGTATCCCTCCTGATGCGCCGTCCGCCAGGACGTGAGGCCTATCCCGGCGACATTTTTTACAACCATTCCCGACTGCTTGAGCGCGCAGCGAAGTTAAATGATGAGCTCGGCGCCGGCTCTCTGACCGCTTTGCCGATTATTGAAACCCAGGCCGGCGACGTTTCCGCCTATATTCCCACTAACGTGATTTCGATTACTGACGGTCAGATTTACCTGGAGCCTGGACTTTTCTTCGCCGGTGTGCGGCCTGCCATTAACGTTGGCTTGTCGGTTTCCCGGGTCGGTGGAGCTGCCCAGGAGAAAGCCATGAAGCAGGTTGCGGGTACACTTCGACTCGATTTGGCCCAGTATCGTGAGCTTGAGTCCTTTGCTGCCTTTGGTTCCGATCTTGACGCCGCGACTCAGAGACAGTTGACTCGGGGTGAGCGCCTGGTTGAAATTCTTAAGCAGCCTCAGTACCAGCCGCTGCCGCTTGAGAAGCAGGTTTCTATCATTTATGCCGGTACTAAAGGTTATCTTGACAATCTTCCGCTTGATGTGCTGGCCAAATACGAAGCCGGACTTTATCAGTTCATTGAATCCCGCTATCCGGATGTTTTTAAGACGATCCAGGAAGAGCGTAAACTCAGTGATGATCTGGATCAGATGATGCAGAAAGCGTTTAATGAATATGGTGACGAGTTCAAGGACACAATCAAATAATAGCTGATAAGGGCAAAGATTTATGGCGTCGTTAAAAGAAGTCCAGGCAAAAATTCAAAGTGTCAAGAAGACCAAAAAGATTACCAGGGCCATGAATATGGTGGCGTCTTCAAAATTGAAAGGCGCCCAAACCGCCATGGAATCGTTTCGACCCTATGCTGAAAAATTTTCCGAGGTGCTGGGCAATATTGCCGATAAAGCCGGGGAAGAGAGCAGCCCCCTGTTGATGGCGCCAGAAGAAACCAATAATACCCATATCGTTCTAATGACATCGGACCGGGGATTATGCGGCGGCTTTAATACGCATTTAATTGAGACGGCCGAAGAGTTTGCCAATGAAAAATTGGGCCAGGGCCACAATATCAGTTTTACGAACTTTGGCAAAAAAGGCCGGGATTGGTGCCGTAAAAACAAGTTTCAGCGGGACAAGGAATATATGGGGGTTGTCGGCGGCAGGTTCGAATTTAACGTGGCCTCTACTGCTGGCCAGGAGTTGATCAACGCGTTTTTAAATGAATCCTACGATGAGGTTTTCGTGGTATATGCCCAATTCAAAGGTATGGCGAGCCAGCCGCCTGCGATCAAGCAGCTGCTGCCCATACCGGTAATCCAGCCAGGGGAAACCATAGAAACAGCGGATGAGAACGCCCCATATAGGGCAGAGCATATCATCGAACCCTCACCGGATGAATTGTTGAATGAAATGCTGCCAAGAAACGTATACATTCAGCTGTACAATGCACTGCTGGAAACTTCGACCAGTGAACATGCCGCGCGGATGAAGGCAATGGATAACGCGACCAAGGCATGTGACGATATGATTGAGAGCCTGACCCTGACTTACAACAAAGCCCGTCAGGCCGCTATTACAATGGAATTGATGGATATTGTCGGCGGTGCCGAAGCATTAAAGGGTTAAACAATAATTTTACGCCTTATATAGTTTGAGGAGGTCTATCCATGGCAGAAAACATCGGAAAAATCACGCAGGTACTGGGACCTGTTGTCGACGTGGAGTTCGAGCAGGGCAAACTCCCTGAAATATTGACCGCGCTTCTCATTACCAACCCCTCTATTAACGATGAAGAAGACAACCTGGTGGTGGAGGTTGCACAGCATTTGGGCGATAATGTGGTTCGAACCGTTGCAATGGACGTTACAGACGGTTTGGTTCGCGGCGCTCCGGTAAAGGATACCGGCAGTCCCATCAAGATGCCGGTTGGCGAGGCGGCCCTTGGCCGTGTTTTAAATGTTGTCGGCCGTCCGGTTGACGGTTTAGGGGCTGTTGACAGTCAGAAAATGATGCCGATTCATCGGCTGGCGCCAAAATTCACCGAGCAGGACACATCCGTTAACGTGCTTGAAACCGGAGTCAAGGTTATTGACCTGCTGGTTCCGTTTCCTCGCGGCGGGAAGATGGGGCTTTTCGGCGGTGCCGGAGTCGGCAAAACCGTTATCATGATGGAGATGGTCAACAATATCGCCATGCAGCACGGTGGTATTTCCGTTTTTGCCGGTGTGGGCGAGCGGACCCGGGAAGGCAATGACCTCTATCACGAAATGAAAGAATCCGGCGTTCTGCCGAAAGCTTCTCTGGTTTACGGTCAGATGACCGAACCGCCGGGCGCCCGTGCCCGGGTGGCGCTTTCGGCTTTGACGGAAGCCGAATACTATCGGGATGAAGAAGGCCAGGACGTGCTGATCTTTATCGACAACATCTTCCGGTTTACCCAGGCCGGCCAGGAAGTCTCCTCCCTGCTGGGTCGTATGCCGTCTGCCGTGGGGTATCAGCCCACTCTCGCGGTTGAGCTGGGAGAGCTGCAGGAACGGATTACCTCCACGGACAAGGGCTCGATTACTGCGGTTCAGTGTGTTTACGTGCCGGCAGATGACTTGACCGACCCGGCGCCGGCAACCACATTTGCCCACTTGGACGGAACAGTCGTGCTTTCCCGACAGATTGCCGAGCTCGGGATTTATCCCGCGGTGGACCCTCTGGATTCAACTTCCCGGATTCTCGACGCCGCCTACATTGGCGAGGAGCATTATTCAGTGGCCCGTGAGGTTCAGCAGATCCTTCAGAAGTATAAAGAGCTGCAGGACATTATCGCCATTCTGGGTATGGAAGAACTCTCTGATGAAGATAAAATCACGGTGGCCCGCGCCCGGAAAATTCAGCGCTTCCTGTCCCAGCCCTTCCATGTGGCCGAAACCTTTACCGGCTTGAAGGGGGCATATGTAAAAATTGAGGATACGGTTCGCGGGTTTAAGGAAATTGTCGATGGCAAGCATGACGATCTGCCCGAACAATCCTTCTATCTGGTCGGCACCATTGAGGAAGCGGTTGAAAAAGCCAAGAAGATGTCTTCTGAATAAATAAACCGAGGAATACGACAGATGGCTGAAAATATAAAGCTTGAGGTGGTAACGCCGGAAAAGTATGTGGTCAGCGAAGATACCCAAATCGTGATGGCGCCCGGCTCTTTAGGTGAATTCGGTGTGCTCCGAGGCCATACGCCTTTTTTGACATCCCTCAAAATCGGCCGCCTGCATTACAAGGATGCCAGCGGTCAGGAGCGTGAGTTGTTCGTTAGCGGCGGATTTGCCGAAGCCCTTCCGGACCGGGTAACGATACTTGCAGAATCCGCGGAGCGTCGAAGCGAGATTGATCTGGAGCGGGCCAAAGCTGCCCTGGAAAGAGCACAAAAGCGGCTGGCTGATGAAAAGGCGGAGAATAGCAATTTTGAGCGTGCCCGCGCCGCCATGTACCGGGCGATGGAGCGTATCAAGCTCGCTGAAACCCGTCACAGTTAAGTATATTTTTCATTTTTTTTCTCAAGGGCAATTCATGGGTATGGCGCATGATTTGCCCTTTTTAGGTTCTTGTGGTGGCATCGGCTATGGAATCAGCCTTTGAAAATATCGCGGCCATTATATTGGCGGCCGGCAAAGGGACCCGGATGAAATCGGATAAGGCCAAGGTCCTTCATATGCTGGCTGGTCGGCCGATTATCGGATATGTCATCGAAACCGCCGTCAATATGTTTGGTAGAAATATTATCGTGGTAATCGGCAATCAAGCTGAAGCGGTCAGGCAAACGGTGGCTGAGGCGGCAGAAGCTTGGTTTGCCTACCAACACCATCAGCTTGGCACTGGCCACGCCGTGCAGTGCGCCCTGCCTGAACTGCCGCATCACATCGAAAATGTTATTATTCTTTGCGGCGATGTGCCGCTGATTACTGAAAAAACCCTCAACGCATTGGTTCATACCCATTTGGCCCATCAAAATGCGGTAACGCTTTTGGGCGTAAACCTGGAGGATCCATCCGGATACGGGCGTTTGGTCACGGATCCGGATGGCAATGTTATTCGAATCGTTGAGGAGGCCGATGCGACAGAACTGGAGAAGGGCATCTCAACGATCAATTCCGGAATCTATTGCATTCACCGCGGTTTTTTGGAACAAACCATTGCTCAGCTGAAATCGGACAATGCGCAGAATGAACTCTATCTGACCGATCTCATCGAAATTGCAGCCACAAATAACGAGTCGGTGGGCATGATACGGGCCCCGGAGCCTTTGGAATTACTCGGCATTAATACCCTGGATGATTTGAAACAGCTGGAGGCCTTGATAGCCGTTTCATGAAAAACGCTTGACTTTGAAATTTTAGAAATATTATACAAGTAAATTAGAAGAGGTGAAAATTGGATATCGATGATGTGATGCTCCAATTTGATGAAATTGAGGATAAAGTCGGCAAGCTCATGGAGCAGCAAAAGGCGCTGGAAGCAAAAAATGCTGAGCTTGCCGAAAAAGTCGAAACATTAGAGGAAGAGCTCAGAAAAAAGGCTGAAACGGAAAATACATATTCAGAACAGAAGGCACTGATTCGGTCAAAAATCGATGGACTTTTGTCTAAGCTCAATGAGTTGGGCACGAATTCAGTGGGCAGGTAACAGGAGATAACACCCAATTCGCATTGGATTTTTGTGGAACAGCTGATAACAATCGAACTATTAGGTGAAACATTTCAATTTAAGGTTGATGAAGTTCATTTGAATCCAAAGGAAATTGCAGACCACCTGACGGCTGAAATTGAATCCGTCTCCGGGCAGTTTCCCAAACACGTGGTAAAAACGAACAAAATGGCAATTTTGGTATCCGCCGCTTTGAACATTACCAAGCAATATTTTGAATTAAAAACCAATCATTCGGACTTGATTGCGAATGTCGCTGACCGGACATTGAAGCTGGATGATTTACTCGATAAAATTGATCCATAGTTCGATTGTCTCCGCCTCCTGTTTCGGCCCGAATAAAAAGTTTGACGCGCCAAGCGATTGTGCTTAGCTTATTGATGTAACGGTTTGACCCCTGCCGGGTACGTGATTGAACAAGACCCCTTGACCCAACACGTATTAAAAAGGGAGCTTTCACTGGTTTCGGTGTGCATGTTCTGCAAAGACAGAAAAGCCTAAAGAAGCTATAAGGCGCCCACTTGATCTTTATGGATCAAGGTAAATTCAACACGGCCGGGCGGGGGTTCTATTTATACAAAGTCTTTGAGTCCCTTCTCACTGCATATCCGCTATATCATCGATTATCAACCATCTCTTCATTTAATTTATTTCACTCATTCATTTTTAAGATTTTTATTATTATCTCGCCCGGATTGTTTGACGTTCTGGGCACCGTTTACACGGAATTTTTGAATTAAGGGAGTTGATCCATGGAGGGTGCATATATAGTTATGTTTCTGGTCGGCTGTGCGCTCGGCTTTCTGGGTTCCCAGATGCTGCGCGAGCGTTTTGCCGCCCAAAAAATTAAGGATGCGGAAGACAAGGCCGCAATGATCGTGGATTCGGCCGAACGAAAGGCGGATTCGCTGGTCAAGGAGGCTCAGCTGGAGGCTAAGGATCGGCTTTTTAAAATGAAAAGCGATTTTGATGCCGAGACGGCTGAAGCCCGATCGGAATTGAAAAAACAGGAGAAACGCCTTCAGCAGAAGGAAGAAAATTTAGAGAAAAAGAACGAGCAGGTTGAGCTTCAGGAAAAGGAGGCGGCCCGGAGACACAAGGAGCTGCAAAAAAGGGAGTCTGATATCCAGGGGCTTGAGAAAAAATACAATGACATGATCGAGCAGCAGCGCAAGCAGCTTGAAGAAATTTCCGGGCTGACCGCAGAAGGGGCAAAGGAGCTGCTTCTCCAGTCCATGGAAAACGAGGCCCGCCATGAAGGGGCCAAACTGATTAAGCGGATTACTGCAGAGGCCAAGGAGAATGCGGATAAAGAGGCCAAGAAGATCATGGCTTCCGCCATTCAGCGCTACGCCGGCGATTTTGTAGCGGAACGGACAGTTTCTGTGGTGCAGCTGCCGGATGATGAAATGAAGGGACGGATTATCGGCCGGGAAGGTAGAAACATCCGGGCTCTGGAAGCTGCCACGGGCATTGATTTGATTATTGATGATACGCCTGAAGCGGTCATTTTATCCGGATTTAATCCGGTGCGCCGGGAGGTCGCCCGCATTTCTTTGACCCGTCTGATTGAAGACGGCCGGATCCATCCGGCAAGAATTGAGGACATCGTCCAAAAAGTAAACCATGAGGTTGAAACCACCATCAAAGAGGCCGGGGATCAGGCAGCCTTTGACCTGGGGGTCCACGGGATCAGCAACGAGTTGATCAAGTATCTGGGCCGGCTGAAATACCGCACCAGTTATGCCCAGAACATGCTCCAGCACTCGATTGAGGTGGGTTTTCTTTGCGGGGCCATGGCGTCAGAGCTTGGCTTGAATGTCAAACTGGCCAAGCGCATGGGGCTGCTCCACGATATCGGCAAGGCCATTGATCATGAAGTGGACGGCTCGCATGCGGAAATCGGCGCTCGGCTGGCCAAAAAATGTGGTGAATCAGCCAAGGTGGTGCATGCCATCGCCGCCCATCACGAGGAAGTTCAGCCAGAGACGGTTTATGACCTTTTGGTCCAGGCGGCGGACAGCCTGTCCGGCGCCCGCCCCGGCGCCCGCAAGGAACTATTGGAAAATTATATCAAGCGGTTGGAAGAGCTTGAAGGCATTGCCAATGACTTTACCGGTGTTTCCAATGCCTATGCTATTCAGGCCGGTCGGGAGCTGCGGGTCATCGTTGACGGCGGCAACATCTCCGATGAGGACGCCACGATGATGAGCAAGGATATTGCCAAAAAAATTGAGGAGACCCTGACCTTTCCCGGTCAGATCAAGGTGACGGTCATCCGGGAGACCCGGGCGGTTGAATATGCGTATAAATAAGGGGCTGTGATGACTGTTCTGGATATTCTAAAAGAGCGCGGATTTGTTGAAAACACGACGCATGATAAAGAGCTGACCGATCATTTTAATGCCGGGGAGGCCAACTGTTATATCGGATTTGACCCCACAGCGCCCAGTCTTCATGTGGGCAGCCTGGTGCCGATCATGTCACTTGCCCATATGCAGCGAAACGGACACCGCCCGATCGCCCTGGTTGGCGGCGGAACCGGTTTGGTGGGGGATCCGAGTGGCAAAACAGAGATGCGGCAGCTTATGACAGTTGAGACGGCTGAGCAGAATGCCGCGGGTATAAAGCGGCAGTTGTCCCGCTTTATTGATTTTTCCAGAGGCAACGCCAAAATGGTCAACAATGCGGACTGGCTGGTGGGCCTGGAGTATATCCCCTTTCTGCGGGATATTGGCCGGCATTTTTCCGTCAACCGCATGATCAAGGCGGAAAGCTACCGGGCGCGGCTTGAATCCGAAGAAGGGCTAAATTTTATTGAATTCAACTATATGCTCCTTCAGGCCTATGATTTTTTGAAATTATTCGATGATTTCGGCTGCCGGGTGCAGATGGGCGGCAGCGACCAGTGGGGCAATATCGTGGCCGGCATTGAACTGATCCGACGGATGCGCCAGGAAGAGGCCTATGGGATTACGTTCCCGCTGGTTACCACAAGCGGGGGCGCCAAGATGGGAAAGACCGCCAAAGGGGCCATATGGCTGGACGCCGGGCGTACATCCCCTTATGAGTATTATCAGTACTGGGTCAATACGGATGACCGGGATGTGAAGCGGTTTTTATGCTTGTTTACCTTTCTGCCCATAGAGGAGATCCAGGCAGTGGAAAAATTAAAAGATGCGGAGCTAAACAGCGTCAAAGCGGTGCTGGCCTATGAAGCCACCCGGCTTTGTCACGGCCGGGAAGAAGCGGAAAAGGCTTTTAATGCCGCCGCTGCGGTATTCGGCGCAAAAGCCGTGCCCGATGCGATACTGCCCTCCAGTTCAATTCCAAGAGGAAAAGATCAAAAAGGGGTTGACAGTTCCGTGCCTTCTTCGGTAATTTCAGGCTCCGATCTGGCGGAAGGGATATTGGCGTTTAAGCTTTATCAGCAGGTCGGGTTGGCCCAGTCCGCGAGCGCCGCCAGGCGGCTGATTGAACAGGGGGGCGCATATATCAACGGCCAGCGGGTTGACTCCACCGATTATCTGGTTACTTTAGATGATGCTGCCTCAGATGAGATCATGCTCCGGGCAGGCAAAAAAAAATATCACAAAATTACGATTTCCAGGTAGAATTCCTGTTGACAAGCAGAGTTTCATATATTAAAAATATTATTTTATTCGGAGAACACATCCCCCAAATTTAAAAAGTTAAAAAAGCTTGACTGATACGTTCTTTTAATTAATATAGGATGTATAAGGGGAATTGTTTTCTTTAAGCTTTAGCCTTTGATCTTTGAAAACTAAATAGTGGTGAAGTAAAAAAGCCGGGTCCTTGTTAAAGGGACTGAGTTGTTCTTTAGGGGACAACATGAGTTAATAGGATTAACTGGAGAGTTTGATCCTGGCTCAGAATGAACGCT
>DATGCF010000356.1:0-5556 GCA_035312245.1 Desulfosalsimonadaceae bacterium | reverse complement strand
TGACGGCATGCCGGGGGGGATCGGGCTGACCCGCCAGGCCTATGCCCGGGCGGAAGACCTGATGGACCATACCTATCAGGTGATCAACACCTGTGACTGCGAGGCCGGGTGCCCATCCTGCGTGCATTCGCCCAAATGCGGATCCGGGAACCGGCCGATTGATAAACTGGCCGCATTGAGTGTGCTGGATAAAATGATCAACCCGGATAAGCCGTTAACCCCGGTCGGTGCTCCCGTATCAGATCGCCCGGGTCCGCAGCCGATCCCCCAACCGGTTGAAAAGGCGCCCGCAGAGGCGCTTTACTACGGCGTGCTTGACCTTGAAACCCAGCGCTCAGCCGAAGAGGTCGGGGGATGGCACCAGTCGCATAAAATGGGTATCAGCTGCGTGGTCCTCTATGATTCGAAGACCGGCCAATATCATAACTACTATGAATCGGATGTGCCGGCCCTGATAGCCCACCTGCAGCAGATGGCCCTTGTCATCGGGTTTAACATCAAACGGTTTGACTATCAGGTGTTAAGCGGGTATTCCGATTTTGATCTTTCGTCTCTCAACACCCTTGATATGCTCGAGGTCATTTATCAGCGGCTGGGCTACCGCCTCTCGCTCAACCATCTGGCCAAAGTGAGCCTTGGGATCGAAAAAAGCGCGGATGGGCTGCAGGCGCTTAAGTGGTGGAAAGAGGGGCGAATTGATGAGATCGTCGAATACTGCCGGGTGGATGTTGAGATTACCCATGAGATTTACCTCTACGGCCGGAAAAACGGATATTTGCTGTTTCAAAACAAGGCGGGGCAGGCGGTTCGGATTCCCGTGAACTGGTGAAGATATTGAATTTTGAAGCGCTCAATTTGGGTTAATATATTCAATCAAGCGTGATCCGGCATTTTTCATTTTAAAAGTAATTGAAAATGATTATTTTAATGTATTGGATATTTCTTCAAGATTTCTCGCCCCTGTCATTCCTCGAAATGACAGGGGCGGAATGCTAAAGTTAATGACACCTAAATTGAACGATTTTCAAGTTGGCCGCAGATACAAGAAAAATGATGTCGAGCTATAGTTACCTATGCGAGACATCATTTGACGCAGTAGATGCGGTGAAATTGGAAATCCCGAAGGGTTTCAAATTTTTGAATTAAAAAATGATTCAACTCCTTAAAAAAATATAAAAATTTGCTTTTTAAAAATTTGAAACGCTCAATTTAGGTGACATTGAGTAGTTAACAGCTTAGGTATAAAAAAATTACTAAAAATTTGGGACCTAATGGAAGATAACGCATTCAATTTTTGGCAGGACCATTCCACGCAGTACTTGGAAATGGCTTTCCGTCGGGATAAAGAGGGGCGGCTCGCTCATCCGGAGGGCTATGGCATTCGGACCGGGGACTGCGGGGATACCGTGGAAATCTCCTTAATTATTGATAAAGGCATGATTGAAGAAGTCGCCTATCAGGTAAACGGCTGCGTCAACACCAATGCCTGCACCAATGCCCTGATCCAGCTGGTTGAAAACAAGGATGTTGAGGCGGCATGGGCGGTGACGCCGGAAATGATTGCCGAATATCTGGAGACCCTGCCGGAAGATCACTACCACTGTGCTGAGCTGGCTGTGGGGGCCCTTTATCAGGCGCTGGCGGACTATAACAAAAAAGCCGTCAATCTTTAATCGGATCACCGTCCCCCTCCCTGCCAATTATTACGTGTCATTTTAAAAAACATTGTTTATTCCGCAAAACTTTGATAAAGAATTAACAACTTGCATATATTCTGATAAATAACCATATTTTTACTGAACATGGGTAATTCTATAAATACTGCGAATGACAATTTTATTTGGAGGATGTGGGAAGAATGCCGTCGGATAAATCAACTTTCAAACAATTGCGGGAAGATGAAAGGGAGGTAAGAAAGCAGCTTATCATTAAAGCGGCCATGGAGCTTTTTGAGGAAAAATCGTTCCATGACATTGGGATGCGCGATATTGCGGTAAAGGCCGGTGTTTCCGCAGCTTCCATTTATCGGTATTTTCCAAGCCGGGATGATTTGTTTGTGGAAGCCCTGCTGCAGGACATTAACAACATCGAACAGCGCCTTCAGGAACGGGTCGACAAGGGCGAAAGCATCGAGGACCTGGGTATCGCGGTGGTGGATTACCTGATTGACAACGAAGCCACATTCCAGATGATGTGCCATTTCATGATTCGCGGGGAGTTGAATCCCCAGGCCCTGAAAAAATTCAACGGGGTTCAGCGCTATTTCTTAAAAATGTTTGAAAATGTCATAAACCAGATGGAAGGCGCGGAGAATCTGCGATTAAATACCCAGGCGTTTTTTGCCTCCCTTGCCGGCGTGGTCTTGACCTTCCGGAACTATCCCGGCCGCACGGCTGAGGAAAAACGCCGGGCCATGCACAAACTGGCCTTGCTGATCATGCACCAGAGTGCGATCGATGCCCTGGAAAAAGCCTGATCTCTTATGGGCGTCCCATTTAGAATTCATGTTCCCCTGTTGAGCACCGCTTCATAGGCTGCATTGGCCTCCTTGTAAAAGTCGGATGCGGGCGCTGTATAGCGCGGCGAGAAATGAAAGAGCGTAAACCGCCGGGCATTTGCCAAGCCGGCGATTTCGCCGGCCTGGCGGGCGGTTAAATGTTTTTTCCGCTTGGCGTGCGCCCGGTCCGCATCCAGGAAGGCCGCCTCGATAAACAGGTGATCCGAATGCATCGCCAGTTTTCGGATTTTTGAGATGTTCTCCGGGGTGTAGGCCACATCTGCGATATAGCTGATTTTCTGCCCCTTACTGATGATCGCCAGTTCATCCGCCAGATCCCCTACCTGAAAAGTTTTTTTATCCGCGCTGTTTCGACCGGCCGGCACTGAGATGGTCTTATCCGGATTTTCCTCCTTGTAGATGGCCTCCTTGAGTTCATGCAGCCAGGGACCGGCTGGCAGACCGAGCCGATTCAGGGCATCCTTTCGGATATTGATGCGAAAATGCTCCTCGAGTGAAAACCCGAGACACGGAAGGCCGTGATCCAGGATCGCAGCGGTAACTTTATGCCCGGCATCCTGGTATAAAACCGCCGGCATATCTGTGTCCCGCCGTACATCCTCGGCAATGGGCTGAAACCGATGCTGACAGGAAAGCGTGCGGGTGCGCCGGTACATATCCGTTAATTCTGTTACCTCAAGGATGAGTAAGTTACTGTAATTATTTACCAGGTTCCAGGAGTAGCCGGAAAGTTTACCCTCTATGTTTTCCAGAAATCCCTCCGGACCGAAGAGGTGAAGCGTTTTTTCGCGGCCCAGAATGATGCGGAGCAGGGTGTCGAATCCAATAAAATGATCCATATGGGTATGGCTGACAAAGACATGGCTGATTTTCAGCAGATTTCGGGATGACAGGGGGTTGATATCGCCGATGTCGAAAAGGTAGGCAAAACGGTCGTAAGTGAAGGGAACAAATAGGCCGGGGTCACCGGATGTCTCGTTCACAAGGGCTGGGGAGACAAACGGCGGCATGTTTTATGAAAGATGTTTGGCTACCTGCCTGTTGATGCAGGTGTATATTTCCTCGTCTGAGCCGTAGATATCAATAATGTCCCTGTGCTTAATCAGCTGCTCGATAACAAACGCGGTAACATAGATGCTGACCACATGCGGATTGGAGACAATGTGCCGGACCGGTGCAATTTGATAGTCGATGTCAAAATCATCCGCATGGATCAGCTTTTCCAAGCAGTAGGCGATCTGTTCCTGCAAAGAATTCTTATTGCTGGTTTCTACCAGATCATTTTCTACGAGCTTCATGGAAATGGCGTTGCTTAAGGTCTCCAGTCGGTCGCCGGCCAGATGGATGGCGCGGCGGCGTTCATATTCCTTAGAAGATTCAATCTTTGAGATGAGTTTGGCCTCTCCGCGATTGCTGGGACGAAATCGCTTTGACATGATCGTTGCCCTCTATATCGTATTCATGGTTGTTTTTGGAAATGCATCATAGTCTTTAAATAAAATGATTTCAAGGGAAAACTCCGGGACCATGGGTTAACCAACCGAGGCCTGTTCAATGATCATTTGCATCCGCCGGTCACCGTTCCAGTAATTCCATTTAAGTTTGAAGATAAGCTGTGAAAAACGCCGGACATCCTGATATTCCGTCGGGACGTTGAACCAGATGCCGTCAATCGGTTTATGGGGCTTAGCCGCCGGCTGCTTTAAAACCAGCCGCTGATGTCCCTGGCCGACCGGCCGGGCATTGACCACCGCAATATCTTTGGCGCAGAAAAGGGGTTCTTCGTTTTGGGGCCCGAATGGCTGAAGGCGCTCCAGTTCATTGATCAGTTGCTCGGAAATTCGGTCAAGGGGGAGGGGATAGTCAATATAGACACAGGGCTCAAAGGCTTCCGGCGTTGCCATCCCGGAAACCGCAATTTCAAATGCCTCCCTGAATTCATCCAGGCGCTCGGATTTGAGGCTAAGGCCGGCGGCCATCGGATGGCCGCCGAATTTATCCAGGCAGGTCTGGCATTCAGAAATCGCCTGATACAGGTCAATGGCCGGAATACTCCGGGCCGAGCCTTTGCCCAGACCGTCTTTAAACGAGAGAAGCGCCACCGGCCGCCAATACATTCTGGCCAGGCGCGAGGCCACAATCCCCAAAATTCCCTCATGCCAGTCATCGCTCGCAAGAACCATGGATTTTCGGGAAAGCAGTTCCGGCTTTTGGTCTATATACATACAAATCCGGTTGAAAACTTGGTTTTCAATTATCTGGCGTTGGGCATTCAGGCCGTGGATACTTTCGGCATGCTTTCGAGCAGTGTCATGGTCTTCGGCCCGGAGAAGATTAACCGCCAGATTAGCATGATCCATGCGGCCTGCGGCATTTAAGCGCGGGGCAATGCGGAAGGCGACATCCTCGGCGGAAACAGGGTTGTTGCCAAGGCCGCTGACTTCGATTAGCGCCTGGATCCCGGGTCTGGGGGCGGTATTGATCACTTCCAGTCCGATTTTCGTGAGGGCGCGGTTTTCATTGACCAGGGGGACGATGTCCGCGATGGTTCCCAGGGCCACCAAATCGCATAGCGCCTTCAGATTGGGCTCTTCGCGGTCCTTCCAGTAGTCGATCTCTCGCAGGTGTTTTCTCAGACAGATCAAAAGCATAAATGCAACGCCCACGCCGGCCAGACAGTCCGTGCCCGCGGGGCAGTCGCAGCGCTGGGGGTTCACCACGGCACAAGCGGGCGGCGGCGGGTCGGAGATGGTGTGATGATCGGTAATGATGACATCGATGCCCAGCCGATTGGCCTCGGTAATGGCCGCCGCTGAGCCGGAGCCGCAATCCACGGTGACAATCAGATCAATATGGTTTTTGGCAGCTACCTGATTGATGTGCATCGTTTTCAGGCCGTACCCTTCATCCACGCGATGGGGAATATAAAAAGACACCCGGGCACCGCAGACGATCAGGAATTCATGGAGCAATGTGGTGGCAGTGATGCCGTCCACATCATAGTCGCCAAAGACCAGAATTTTTTCGCGGTGGCAGAT
>DATGCF010000355.1:0-8446 GCA_035312245.1 Desulfosalsimonadaceae bacterium | reverse complement strand
ACGCCCGGCAGGATTCGAACCTGCGACCTACGGATTCGAAGTCCGGCGCTCTATCCAGCTGAGCTACGGGCGCCTGTTTGTAAAATGGGGTGAGTGATGGGACTTGAACCCACGGCCACCAGGGCCACAACCTGGTGCTCTGCCAGCTGAGCTACACTCACCATAAAAATTATTTTATCTAACAAAGTATTATGACCATTTCAAGGAATTTTTCAAGCCTATTTCATTGATGATACCTGCATCCGCCCGCAAAACTTGTTATTGACCTTATCCGCCATTTTTATTAAATCCTGAACTGAGCGTTTTAAATTTTAAAAAGGTAAATTTTTATATTCTTTTTAAGGAGTTGAAATTTTTTTTAGTTTAAAACTTGGAAATCGCTCAATTTATGTAAATATTTCAATTTAATTGTGGGGATCTTGTGAACCAGCTTCAAATATTCATTATTCGCGCCGTTCTGGGGGGCGTGTTTGCCGTCATCCTGACGAAAATCTTTCGTCCTGACGCCGGCGCTCCAGCAATGATCGGACTTGCCATTATCCTGGTAGGCTTGGCCTATGTGTTTGAATTCTTCCGAAAGAAAAAATCCTAAAAGCAGCAGGTGGCAACGATTTGAAGCAGATTATTCTGGGCACGGCCGGCCATATTGACCACGGTAAAACAAGCCTGATTAAAGCAGTTAGCGGGATTGACACCGATCGGTTAAAAGAAGAAAAACAGCGGGGGATCACTATTGAACTGGGGTTTGCGGCCATCGATCTACCCAGCGGCATCCATATCGGCGTGGTAGACGTGCCCGGTCATGAAAAATTTGTCAAAAACATGGTGGCCGGGGCTTCGGGCATTGATGTGGTGACCATGATTATTGCCGCAGACGAAGGGGTCATGCCCCAAACCCGTGAGCACCTTGAAATCTGCCATTTGCTGGGTGTCGAATACGGCTTTGTGGCGCTGACCAAAATCGATATGGTGGATGAGGAATGGCTGGAACTCGTCACGGAGGATGTGAAGGAATTCACTCAGGGGACTTTTCTTGACAATTCCCCTATTGTGCCGGTCTCCTCAATTACCAAAGAGGGCACAGATCGTTTTCTTCATACCCTGGACGAATACTGCAGCCAGATCCCGGACAGAGAACCCACCTCTCTTTTCCGACTGCCGGCGGACCGGGTGTTTACGATTAAAGGGTTCGGCACCGTGATTACCGGCACACTCATATCCGGCAAAATCCAAACCGGGGAGCCGGTGATGATATACCCGTCGGGCATTAAAACCAAAGTCAGAGGCCTGCAGGTCCACGATCAATCGGTTAGTGAGGCGGAAGCCGGCATGCGAACCGCCATCAACTTCCAAGGCATTGAAAAGGCAACGGTCAATCGCGGTGATGTCGTGGCAAGGCCGGATACCCTGCGCTCAACTTATATGCTGGATGTTCATTTCCATTACCTGGAAAGCAACGACCGGCCGATTAAAAACCGGGAACAGGTCCGATTTCATACCGGCACCAGCGAAATTTCATGTAACATCATTCTCCTGGACCGCGAGGAACTGATCCCCGGCGAGGATGCCATCGTCCAGCTGCGCCTGGACATTCCGGTGGCCTGCGTTCGGGATGACCGGTATGTGGTTCGCAGCTATTCGCCGGTTCGTACACTAGGGGGCGGCCCGATCCTCAATCCCATCCCCAAAAAGCATAAACGGTTTCGGAAAGATGAGGTTGAGCGTCTGCAGACCCTGCTGACCCGGGATCCGGAAACGCTGATCGATTTTCATGTCAAAGCGGCTGGCTATAAAGAGCTCTCCATAACCGACCTCATCATTATGACCAACCTTTCGGTCAATCAGCTGGAAAACGCCCTGCAGTCCCTGCTCTCAAAACAGGCCATCATTCAGACGGATAAAGACCCCAAGCGCTATATACACAAAAGCACGCTGGATCATTTCAAAAATGAAGTGATCCAGCGACTGGGCGAATACCATGCCAAGCACCCCTTAAAGGCCGGCATGCCGAAAGGCGAACTGAAATCCAAGTTCCCGCCCGTGATGAGCAACAAATTATTCAACCAGCTCATCCACCGGATGGCTCAGGCAAATGCCATTTATCAAACGGAAAGCAACATCCGGCTGCCGGAGCACGAAGTGCGGCTTGCAGAGGACGAATCCGATCTGCAGGATAAAATTCTCGACATCTTACAGCGAGAGGGACTCCAGCCCCCGGTATTCAAGGATCTGGTCAGCCAGCTGGATATCCGGCCGGAAACCGCAAAAAACATCATGATGCTATTAGTCAATGAGGGAAAGCTCATCAAGGCCAAAGAGGATCTTTTTTTCCATGCGGAGGCCATCAATGGCCTAAAGGCCCGGCTGGTGGCATACTTAAAATCAAACGGCGAAATCAGCACCCCGGAGTTCAAGGAAATGACCGGGACATCCAGAAAATACACCATCCCGCTGCTTGAATATTTTGATGCCGCCAATATTACCATACGTGTGGGGGATAGCCGCAAACTGCGAAAATCCGGAGATCCCGTATCAGTCGAAACAAATTCATAGGCGAGCTACCATGAACCGGCCATTCCGGAGGCTAAGTCAAAGGAGAGAACATGGTGAATGCAACAAACAGCGGCAACCTTGATACACAGGATGCAGAATTTAAAAAATTTGCATGGCTCCGCATCGTCGGCGCCATTGTATTAGCTGTAGCCGTCCTATGGGGGATCACCTGGGTCATCAATACATTGGATTTATCCGGCGCCAGAGGGCTGCACGCCTCGAAAACCGCGGCCGATACCCACGGCGCTAAGCCATCAGGGGATAAAGCCGACCTGCCGGGTGTATCTGATGAGGCAAAGGCCACCCACACGTCAGATACCCCAAAAACCCATGAGGGGACGGCTGCCGAAAGCACTTCCCATGACATGGGAGAAACGACCGGTATCAGCCATGTCGCCCCCAGCGGCGATCATGACGTGCAGGGAACACTTTTTGTGGATTCCCTGATAAAGCCCATCAATCATGAACTGAATGAACGTTTCTGGGGCTGGCGGCCGAATGACATTATTAACATCACGGATAATGTGAATGAAATGCAGCTGGGCACCCTTGAGGTAACCCGACGGACGGCAGTGGCACTAACGGAAAAGATATCCCGAACCGGCAGCGCATCGTCATTAAACCCGCACCTGGAAAACGCCATGAACTTTTTTATGATTAATGCGGACAGCTACTGGATGCCGTCTGCGGAGGGCAAATACAATGACGCGATTGCGGAATTAAAGAAATACAGAAAACAGCTGGTCAACACTCAGGCCTCTTTTTATACCCGCTCAGACAGCCTGATTCCGCTTTTGCAGACATTGGAAGATCTTTTGGGCAGCTGCGATGAAAATCTCGTCAAGCAGAAAGAAGACGACGGCGAACCGGTCAGCACCTTCCGGGCGGACAATTATTTTTATTACGCCAAGGGGGTGGCCCGGGCCATGACCACAATTCTGCATGCGGTTGATGTGGAGTTCACAGGCCTCCTTGAAACCCGTAATTCCAAGGATGTGCTGCATCACGCCATTGAATCGGCCCATCATGCCGCGCAACTGGATCCTTGGCTCATGGTCACAGAGGCAAGCTTGAACGGCATTCTGGCCAACCACCGGGCCAATATGGCCGCCCATATCAGCCATGCGCGGTATTATCTGGGGCTTTTGGTGAAGACGCTGTCGACGTGATTAGAGTAAGATTAAGAGTAAGATTAAGATTAAGACGGATTTAGATGGAAGCGATAAAAGCGGCGGCGATGCTGTCTGCGTATAAGAGGCCCTGCCGGGTTAGCGCGCAATGGTCGTCATTTGCCGTCAAAAATCCCTCTGCCTGATAGCGGGCCAGCACCTCCCGGAATTTGGCCTCAAAATCCACGCCAAACCGGGTTTCAAATGAATCCAGGCAAATGCCTTCGGCGCAACGCAATCCCAGATAGACTGCCTCCATCATTTCCTGAACTTCCGTCAATTCTTCCCCTTCTTCGATCGGCAGCTGACCGGATTGAATGGCTGCCACATACTGCTTAACCGACGAGACATTCCAATACCGCCGGTGATTCAAATAAGAATGCGCCGCCGGCCCGAGTCCGATATAGGGCACATGCTGCCAGTATTTTTGGTTATGCCGGGATCGTTTCTCTTCTGATTGGGCGAAGTTCGAAATTTCATAATGCGTATAGCAATTATCCAGAAGAAAATCATGGGTCTGGAGAAACAACTCGCCGCAGATTTCTTCTGATAACGGCGTAAAACGTTTCTGATGCAGCGCTTCAGCCAGCAGCGTGCCGGGCGGATAAGTTAAAAGGTAACACGAAAGATGGGCCGGTGAAAAATCCAGGGCAGCTGAAAGGTCTTTCCGCCATCGTTCAATCGTTTGACCCGGCAGTCCATAGATCAGGTCGAGTCCGATATTGTCATAGCCTGCGTCTCGGGCCTGGCGCAGGGCTTCAAGGGATTGCGCGCCGGAGTGGATGCGGCCGAGAAACCGGAGGCTTTCGTCATTAAAGGATTGAACACCAATATTTAACCGATTGATGCCGGCTGCGCGGTAGCGTTTGAGCAAATCTGCTGAGACCCCACACGGATTGGCCTCCAGGGTAATCTCGGCGTTTTCCGAGATATCAAAATGGGTGAAAATGTTTTCAAGCAGGCGCGCCATTTGGTCAGCATCAATCAGCGACGGCGTCCCGCCCCCGAAATAAATCGTATCATAGGGGCTTACAGGCTTTGCGGCCAAACGAATTTCTTCAGAAAGGGCGTTAAGGTAGGCCGGCAGCCAATCCGAATTTTCAATAGAATAAAAATCACAATACGGGCATTTACGCCGACAGAACGGCACGTGCACGTAAATCCCCGGCAAATTTGATCCGTTATTCTGACTCACCGGCATTAACCTAAATTGAGCGATTTTCAAGTTTGCCGCAGATACAAGGAAAATGATGTCGAGCTATAGTTGCCTATGCGAGACATCATTTGACGCAGTAGATGCGGTAAAATTGGAAATCCCGGAGGGTTTCAAATTTTTAAACTAAGAAATGATTCAACTCATTAAAAATAATATAAAAATTTACTTCTAAAAATTTGGGACGCTCAATTTAGGATTAAATGAAGCGCTTCATCAGATCGCTGATCACCGTATCGGCATTCTCCGGTGTAATGCCGTACTGCCGGCAGGTATCTTCCACCTGCCGGCAAAGGCCGGCATTGTCCAGGTCGGTTAAGCGGGAGAACAGTCCCAGGCGCCGGCCCACCTGATAAAGCATGCGCTGGTGCGGCGGCATATTGAGAAAGGTGCGAAGGGTTTCCATCATGGCCCCCTTGTCTTCAGGCAGTTTTCCCTCCAATTCCTGGAAAAGGTTCAAAATATGATCGCTTTTGACTTTGCTTTGGATGCCATCCAGATTTTCCAGAAGCAGCAGCAGTTCCTGAATCGTCTCATAATCGGTAAGCTTTTCAAACCGGCCGGATTCATAGTCTTCAGCCAGCGGCACACTGCTTGGGATGGCCAGCGTTCGGATCCGGATATAATCGGGATTGATCTGATTTAGCGCATCTGCGGTTTCCAGGGCATGGGTCCGGGAAAGTGCCCGTCCCCCGAGGCCCGGCATAATATATTCGGACAACTCAATCCCTGCCCGAACAACCTTTTGGCCGGCCTTGATATGTTTTTCCTTGGAGGCCCCTTTTCTGATCATATCCAGGACCTCATCCGAACCGGATTCAAGACCGATATGAATCCGGTTTAAACCCGCATCTCGCATCGCCTTTAACTCTTCATCCTTTATCCGGGACACGGTATGGGACCTGGCATAAGAAGTAATGCGAACGATCGCCGGAAACCGATCCCTCAAATGCCGCAAAATCTCGATCATATCCTGGGATTTGATGATCAGACTGTTGGCATCCTGCAAAAAAACGGACTCCATGCCGGCCGCATACCAGTTCAGGGCAGCCATGAAGGCCTGCCGCTCGTTGGCGGGCAAATTCGCATTATAGGCGTCAATGTCCTCCCGGGAAATCCGGCCGGACCCATCGCTCATCTGCTGCAGCGCCTTGATATGCTTATGCACCGTATCAATATCTTTTTTGACATGCGCCGCCGGCCGCAGGGAAAACTTTTCCCCCTTATAAACCGGGCAGAACTTGCACTTATTCCAGGGGCAGTTCCGGGTTACCCGGATCAAAAGGCTGTAGGCCTCGCTCGGCGGACGAATCGGGCCCTGTTCGAATCCCTTGTATTCTTCAACTTTTCTGCTTTTGGCGCTCATGAATGCTAACACTCCCTTTTAATGGCAATTCCTTCAAAAATTCATAATTTTTTATTATGCCAATTGAAAATCCAAATGAAAATGCTTTATTGTGAAATGAAAGGTAAGACACAAATTTCAGGTTTCAAAACATGATGGAAATTTGCCCATGAAAAAACTGTTGATCGCATCAGCCGCAGTGCTCCTGCTGGCATCCGCCGTGATTTCCTATGCAGCCTATGATATGTACAAGTATATGCATGCCCCACTCCAAAAAAACAACCCGAAGACCGCATCCTTTGCTATATCCCCGGGCGATAATTTTGACCGAATCACGGAAAAACTCCGGGATCACGACCTTATTGACAACGCGCTGAAGTTCGAAATCATTGCGCGATGGAAGGGATTTGAACGACGCATCCAGGCCGGCGAATACCAATTGTCAAACAAAATGACGCCGATGGAACTGCTTCAGGCGCTGAGCCGGGGCCAGGTGGTCCTCTACAATGTGACGATACCCGAAGGGTTCAATATCCGACAGGTGGCGCGGCAAATGGAAGCGGCCGGCCTGACAGGTATTGATGCGTTTCTGGCCGCCGCCACCAACCCCGGATTGACCCGGCAATTAAGCGTGCCGGCGGATACGTTTGAAGGCTATCTTTTCCCGGACACCTATGCATTTGCCCGGACCGCTGATCCTGAAAGAATCATTAAAGCCATGGTTGCCGAGCTGCGGGCGAATTTTCCGGCCAAGTGGCATGAGCGCGCTCAAGAACTCGGCTTTTCCGTCCACGAAATGATAACCCTTGCCTCGATTATCGAAAAAGAAACCGGCGTTGCGGATGAGCGACCGGTTATTGCCTCGGTTTTCCACAACCGGCTGGGAAAAAATATGCGCCTGGAGAGCGATCCCACGGTGATCTACGGAATTAAAAATTTTGACGGCAACCTGACCCGCGCTGACCTCAAAAAACCGACTCCGTATAATACATATCAAATCAGGGGCCTGCCCGCCGGCCCCATTGCCAATCCCGGCAAGGCATCCATCCGGGCCGCCCTTTATCCGGCAGATACCGATTATCTCTATTTTGTTGCCAAGCCGGACCGCACCCATCATTTTTCAAAAACCCTGAACGAACACAATCGGGCGGTCCGCAAATATCAACTATCTTCTGATCGCCCGTGAGTAAACATCCATGGCCAAGGCCTCGGACGTAATTTTTTCACTGCCCAGCAGATAATAGGCAAATCCGGCGATCATGGCGGCATTATCCCCGCACAAGTCTATTTCCGGCGTAAAAAGCCGGCATCCGGCAGATTCCGCCGCCCTGGCAAGTGTTTCGCGCAGTTCCCTGTTGGCTGCCACACCGCCGACCAGCGCCATATTCCTGCACCCGGTTTGTTCCGCCGCATGCATCAGCTTATAGACCAGCACCTCGATGACCGCTGCCTGGAATTCTGCGGCAATATCCGGAATCAATTCGCGATAGGTTTCCGGATGGGTCTGAATGAACCTATTCACTGCTGTTTTAAGGCCGCTGAAGCTAAAATCAAAAGCGGCCTTATCCATATAGGCGCGGGGGAACAGGAATTTGCCCGGCGTTCCCTTGGCAGCCAGGTCGGATATGACCTTGCCCCCGGGATAACCCAGGCCCAGCATTTTGCCCACCTTGTCAAACGCCTCCCCCGCAGCATCATCCATTGTCTGTCCCAAACAAACCATTTCCTGGTAGGATTTTACATGATAGATGCTTGTATGCCCCCCGGATGCCAGGAGCGCCACATAGGGGAAATCCGGTACTTCGCTGCCCAGAAAAACTGAATAAATATGGGCCTCCAGGTGATCCACTCCGAGCCACGGCAGCCCCCGGGCGTAGGCAAATGCCTTGGCAAAATTAAACCCCACCAGAAGGGCCCCTACCAACCCCGGCCCCTGGGTGACGGCCACCGCATCCACCCTGTTTTCCCCTATCCCGGCCTTTTCCAAAGTTTCCTGCACCACTGGCACGATGGCCTCGATATGCTTCCTTGAGGCCAGTTCCGGCACCACCCCGCCATAGGGATGATGCAGGGCCACCTGAGAGGCCACGACTGATGAAAGCAGCTGGTCGCCGTTTTCAACCACTGCCGCCGCAGTTTCGTCACATGAGGTTTCTATGCCCAATA
>DATGCF010000354.1:0-4641 GCA_035312245.1 Desulfosalsimonadaceae bacterium | reverse complement strand
CGCAATAATGCCCAGGTTATGGGTGATAACCATCAGAGCGGTCCCGGTCTCGCGGGTGAGCTGCTTCATCAATGAAAGCAGCTGCGCCTGGATGGTGACATCCAAAGCGGTGGTCGGCTCATCTGCAATGATGAGCTTCGGGGCGCACGTCAGGCCCATGGCGATCATGGCCCGCTGGCGCATCCCCCCGGAAAACTGGTGGGGAAAATCCTGAATCCGGTTTTCACTATCCGGAATCCGAACTTTCTGCAAGGCCTTAATCCCCTCGGCGGTGGCCCGGTTCTTTTTCATTTTTTTGTGAACCAGAAGCGGCTCCCGGACCTGCCAGCCGATCCGCTGCACGGGGTTCAGCGAGGTCATGGGTTCCTGGAAAATCATGGCGATCCGGTTGCCGCGGATGCTTGAGAGCTCTTTTTTAGTTGCTTTCAGCAGGTCTTTTCCTTGAAATAGGATCTCGCCGCCAACAATCTTTCCGGGCGGACTCGGAATCAGCCGGAGCAGGGACAATGCGGACACACTTTTCCCGCATCCGCTCTCCCCCACGATACCCAGCGTCTCCCCGGCATTTAACGCATAGGAGATCTGGTCCACGGCCTTGATGACACCGCTTCCGGTGGAAAAATGAACACTCAGGTTGTTTACTGAAAGCAGCGGTTTCAATTAATCTTCCTACAGTGTGCTTCCCTCTCCCCTTAGCCTCGGATCAAGCGCATCCCTTAACCCATCGCCGAAAAAATTAAACCCCAGAACAGCCAGGGTGATCATCAGGCCGGGGGCGATGGAATAGAGCGGCACGATCTCGAGATATGAATAGCCCACGCGCAAAGCCTTGCCCCACGTCGGGGTGGGGGGTTGCACGCCCAACCCCAGGAACGTGGCGATGCTCTCCAGCATGATATGCCGGCCAAGGGTTATGGTGACCGCCACAATGATGGGCGCCATGGCATTGGGTAAAATGTCCTTTAACATGATCCTTATCTCTGATGCGCCGGCGGTATGGGCGGCTTCCACAAACGGGAGCTCGCGGACATACAGCACCTGGCCCCGCATTAGCCGGGCAAATGTCGTCCAGGTGAGAATGGATATGGCGATAATGATGTTTTGTACCCCCGGCCCCATGACAGCCACAATGACAAGGAGCATGACCATCACCGGCAGGCACATGAACGTATCGGTAATCCGCATAATCACCATATCCGCGATACCGCCCTTATACCCGGAAATTAAACCGAGCGTGCAGCCCAGCAGCGCAGACAAAAACGTGGAGAAAATCCCGATAAAAAGCGAGATGCGGGCGCCGTATATCACCCGGGATAAAAGATCCCGGCCCACATCGTCGGTCCCCAGCAGATGCTTGGCGGAAGGGCCTTCCAGCACATGGTATAAATCCTGGTCGTTCGGGTCATGCGGGGCAAGAAACGGGGCGAATACTGCCATGCAGATCATGCCGATGATAATCGCCAGCCCGACGCAGGCGATTTTATGGGTCAGGATCGTATGCAGGAGACTTTCCCGCCTGCGCCTGGATGACCGTATGCCCTTGATGTTGTCAGCCGCCTTGGTTGCCATTAAAAAGCCCCTATGCTAAGCGAACCCGCGGGTCGAGATAACCGTACAGGAGATCCACGACCAGATTGACCATCAGGATAAAAAGCGCCACCACCAGGAGGGTGGCCTGAATTACGGGGTAGTCCCTCGCGGCAATGGCATCTATGCCCATCCTGCCGAATCCGGGAAGGGCGAACATGTATTCGACCAGAAACGTGCCGGATATCACGTAGGCAAAGTCGATTCCGATGACCGTGACCACCGGGATCATCGCCGGTTTGGCTGCATGGCGCATAATCACGGCCATCTCCCCCAACCCCTTGGCGCGGGCGGTCCGGATGTAATCCTGGCCCATCACTTCGAGGAGACTTGAGCGGACATACCGCATATACATCCCCGCCGTATGGGTGCCCAGCACAAAGGTCGGCATCACCATGCAAAGAATGTTTTCCACGGGATTTTCTGAAAACGGCACATATCCGGAAGGCGGAAATATCTGAAAATAAACGGCAAACAGGTAGATCAGCACGATGGCCTCCCAGATAACCGGCACCGAAATCCCAGTTATCGCCGCCGATGTAATGGATGCGTCCAGCAGGGTATTTCGCTTTAACGCCGAAATAACCCCCAGGGGAAAACCGATCAAAAAGGACCAGAACACGTAGCCGGCAAAAAGCTCCATTGTGACCGGTATGCGCCGCAGAAACATGCCAAATACGGGTTCCCCGCTGCTGAAGGAAACACCCCATTTTCCGATGAAAAAGTCCCTGACCCAATAAAAATATTGGAGGTGCGCCGGGCGGTCCAGACCGAACTGCGCCCTCAGGTCGTTCATGATTTCTTCATCGGCCAGATCCATATTCATCATGGCAGCCGCCTGAATGGGGTCGCCGGGAAGGAGGCGGGCGATAATAAAAATCAGAATGGATACCAGAAACAGAATCAGTAAGGCATACAGCAGTCTTTTGGCGATGTAGAATTTCATGCAGGGCTTCTGCGATCGGCTTTGGCAATCAGTCTAAAAACAACAGGTCGGTTTCTTCGCGCATTTGCGTGGCCATCTTTTTGGCCATCTGATTTGAAAAGGCCTCCTTTGGGAATAAATCGTCCGGGGCTGAGATGACGGTTTCCAATGAATCCAAATACAATTGTTTATCCTGGACCTGAAAGGCATAGAATTGGGCATAGAAGACATGCCACAACAAATACTTTGAATCGGATATATCAAACGCCTGTTCAAAATGGTAGTCGGCGCCTTCGGCGATGCCGCCGTAAGTATCAGGAATGCTGGCATAATAGGCCCCTATCAATATATGCACGGCCCCGTAGTTAAAGGTTTCATCCAGCACCAGCATGCGATCCATCATGGCCTCGATTTTGGGAAAATCAATCACCGAATCAAAACCGCTGCTGTGGCTGATGCGCATCCAGGCCAGCCAGCTGCTGACGGCCCAATACATGGCCGGCACGTCCTCCTTTTCAAATGTTTGAAGGGCATTTGAAAAATCATCAAGAGAGCCGGATGCGGCCTCTTTAAACGCCTTGTTCTGGTTTAACGCCCTGAATGCATAGTTGCGCGCCTTGAGGTACAACTTTTCAGCGGCTTTCTTGTCCGTTGACTCGACAAAAAAGAACGAATAGGCATAGTAGTTCTCCGCAGCGGTTGCCAGGAGGTACTTGTTATCCGGGGAGGCCTCAACGAGTCCGTCCATTTGAACAAGGGCGGCGGGCATGGCATCGCGGACCAATTTGATGTCATTATTTTTTCTGGCGGCCGTATTCATGTGCTCCAATAATGGCTTCATGCTGTTCACCATCATTTTTGAACGGGCGCCCGCCGTGCAGCCGCATGAAAGGCAGAATGCAATTAACAGGAGGGCCCAGGCCAACTGAAACCGATGGATTTTATGCCTCATCATCTTCCTTTCAGGATGGGCACTACTCATTATTCGCTTTCTCCTTTGCTTCCTTCCTGGCGTCATTGATGCATTGCAAAATGCGTTTGTTTCCTTGGACATAGGCATTCCCATGCGCAGTCCCCCTTTTGCATTCGGCAAACACGTCCGCACCGTTTGCGATTAAAACCTTTACCACATCGAGATGCTCCATATAAGAGGCGAGATATAATGGATCCATGAGCCACACATCATCCTTAATATTGACATCCGCACCATGCTCAATCAGGCATTGCACGACATCCGCATGGCCGTTATAGCTTGCCCCGGAAATCGCCGAGGACCCCTTTGGCACCTTGGCTCCGTCCATAGCAAACGTCTCGGTTGTCCGGGCGTTTACCTCCGCCCCGTTTTCCGCCAGTAATTCCGCCGCCCCAAGATGCCCTTCCGCGGAGGCGGCCATCAGGGCCGTACCCCCGTACTTGGTTTCGGCATTCACATCCGCCCCGGCCTCAATCAGCAATTTTACAACTTCCTCATGACCGGCATAAGCGGCTGCCATCAGGGACGTCGCCCCCTCAAAGACCGACTTGCCGTCCACAATAAAATCTTTTGTGACGGATGCATTTGGATCTGCCCCATTTTCAAGCAATAAGCGGACGATATCTGTTTGCCCCTCCGCCGCGGAAATCATTAATCCGCCCACATTGCATTCATTCCGATGGGTTACATCTGCATCCTTGTCCATTAATAATTTGGCGGATTCTAGTCGGTTATTCGCCAATGCCGCTATCAGGGGAGTAGCCCCCGCGTCTATGGTTCTGCCTTCATACACATAGGTGTTGGTTGTGGCGGCATTGACCTCCGCGCCTTTTTGGATAAGTGCGGCCACGATCTTGGGATCATTCTGAGCTGCAGCAACGATTAGCGGCGTTGTTCCGTTGATATCGCTTTTATTCACATCCGCCCCGCTTTGAATCAACATGCGGCTGATTTCCGGATGCTTGTTGCCCAGGGCGGCGAACAACGGGGTCACGCCCGGATAAACAATCCGCCCCTCCTTTTCAAATGCTTCCGTCACCGCGGCATCAACATCCGCACCCTGCGCAATCAGATATTCGGCAATATCACCGTGGCCTCTTGCGGCCGCGACCAGCAAGGCGGATACCCCGCTGCCGGTTGTCGCATTCACATCTTC
>DATGCF010000353.1:0-7073 GCA_035312245.1 Desulfosalsimonadaceae bacterium | reverse complement strand
GCGATGACCAGAAACGCCAGCAGAATGATTTCTTCCGGCAGCCATAACAACAAATTATCGATGGAATTGAGCATCACCTCGATGGGCATTTTGATGGCCTGGAACTGAGGTCTGAAGTTGCCCACAAGCCACTCGACCGCTATGGCGATCCAATCGTCAAGTGGAATTGTATATCTAAATATATCAAACATTTATCCCTCCTGCTGGTTTATTTTGCATGGATTAGCTGTCGATGCCCGCGGTTTCCTTGGCCCCTTCCGCGGGTTCGGTCTCATTGGCCGCAGCTGCTGATTCGTCGGTCGCCGAGTCGCTGGTTGTATCCTCTGCGGTCTCCCTGCTTAACGTCTGGAGGAACAGATATCTGGAGATGGTGCCCACGTATTTGTTTTCCTCGTTGACGATTGGCACGGGGCATTCATAGGAGGTCAGTTTCGGCAGCAGCTCCTGGAGGGTCGCATCATCATTGACCGGCTCGATGTCTTCCAGGAAAGCCGGTGAGATATCTTCCGAGTTGATCGAGTCGTCTTCGAGGGCCGCCTGAATTTTGGTTAACGATACAACGCCTACATATTCACGGTTTTTGCGAAGCACATAGGCATATTCCCGGTCAAACTCATTCAGCCGCTGTCTGACCACCCGGAGGCCCGCTTTGTGCAGTGGGAAGGTTACCTGGGTGGTAGTGGCAATATCGCCGGCCTTGTAAACGTTGGTGGGGTCTACGCCTCTGAAGAAAGCCCGGACATAATCATCCGCCGGGTTTCTCATAATTTCTTCAGGCGGACCGATCTGGACAATTCGGCCGGACTCCATGATGGCGATCCGGTCGCCGATGCGCATAGCCTCATCCAAATCATGGGAGATAAACACCACCGTCCGTTCGCTGCCTTCCTGTAGTTTCAGCAGTTCATCCTGCATTTCCGTCCGGATCAGGGGGTCAAGGGCTGAGAAGGCCTCATCCATCAGCATGATATCCGGATCCACTGCAAGGCCACGGGCAAGCCCTACGCGCTGCTGCATACCGCCGGACAACGCGTTCGGATAACTGTTTGCCACATGGTTTAAGCCCACCTGTTTGAGGGCGTCCATGGCCCGCTCTTTCCGCTTGGATTCCGGGATTTGCATGACTTCCAGCCCGAAAGCCGCGTTTTCAAGTACCGTGAGATGGGGCATCAGCGCAAAGGACTGGAAAACCATGCTCATGTAATCCCGCCGCATCTGGATGAGTTCCTTTTTGTCCATTTGGGTGATATCCTGGCCCTCAACAATAATTTTTCCGGATGTCGGTTCAATCAGCCGGTTGAGCAGCCGCACCAGAGTGGATTTGCCGGAGCCGGAAAGCCCCATGATCACGAAGACTTCACCGGCATAGACTTCGAAGCTGGCGTCGCGAACGCCAATGGTCAGGCCGGTCTGTTTATAGATCTCATCCTTTTTTTTCCCCTGCTTGATGAGCTCATAAGCGGGTTCGGGGTCACCGCCGAAAATCTTGAAGGCGTGCTCCACCCGCATCCGCTCTTGCCCATGGGTTCCGTTATTTGCCATAATTTCTATCCTTTACGTCATTTTTTGTAGATTTGCCTGAAGATATACGTACCCCATTTGCCAAATGGCGCAACCATTGACGGGCTGCCAGGTTTTTGCCGATAATCGTATATTCGCCTCACATATTCGTCCGACTTTTCAAACAGAATTCGTGCGTTGCTACATTTTAAGGTAATCGGTTTCGAAAAAAAAACAAAAAAAATAGATTAAAAATGAAAAATAAAATTTTGATTTGCCTGTAAATTTTCAGATAATTCATATTTCAAATAAATTTATCTACTAAAAATTTCGTCTGTTGTCAAATAATGTCCCGAACCTGTCCAGAAATCCCTCAAATTGATGGTCATTAATCCTTGTCAATCAATTTGCAGGTCTCTATTTTACTTGTTGATATTATAAGAGAATATAGTATGATTGATCATGTGCCCGAGAAAACCGATAAAAAACTGACAAAGAGGCGCGCGGGAATTTGAAGCCATGCAAAAGTCGATTCTGATAACCGGTGCTTCATCCGGTATTGGTAAAGCCGTTGCCTATGAGATGGCGCGCAAAGGCTATGCCGTGGCCCTGACGGCGCCGCGGCAGCATCTTGTTGATGAGATCGGCGAAGATATTAGGGCCCGCTATCATCCCCCGCAAATCATTTCCCGGGCCCTGGATGTGACCGACCATGCCGGGGTGTTTAATGCGGTATCCGAAATCGGGGATTTTTTTGGCCGCCTGGACATCGTTTTCGCCAATGCCGGTATCGGGCTGGGGGAAAAGGTGGGCAAGGACGAGTTTGAAAAGGCCCGCAAGACAATTGAAGTCAATTTGATCGGGGCCATGGCAACCGTGGATGCCGCTATCGGGCTTTTTTTGGCCCAGGGCGGCGGCCACGTGGTGGGAACGAGTTCGATCGCCGCCCTGCGTGGTTTTCCCCGAAGCTCTTCATACAGTGCGTCAAAGGCCGGGCTGGCCATCTATCTGGAGGCGGTCCGGGCGGAATGCCTTAAGAAAAATATCGATGTCACCGTCCTGTATCCAGGCTATATTGACACCCCGCTGAATCAAATGCTGCCCAGCCGACCCTTTCTGATTCCTGTGGAAAAAGGGGCGGCCATCATTTCCCGGCTGATTGAGAAAAGGGTCAAATCCGCCTGTGTGCCGGCCTACCCATGGGCCGCACTCGGTCCGCTGATTAAAATCCTCCCCCTTCGGATGATCGCAAAAATGTAGAAAGCTTTCTTTGTATGCCTGTTGAGTACTGACAATGCGCATTTATGGGGTGGCAGATCTGCATGCGCGCCCGGATCGCCTGGATCAAATCCGGCGGAATATATATCAATACCGGCCGGATGTGTTGGTGATTGCCGGCGACATGACCAGCTACCGGCATCCGGCAGCAGTTCTTGAGAAACTTAAGCTTTTGCCGGTGCCGGTTTTGGCGGTACGCGGCAATACCGACCTAAGCCGGATGGAAAAACTGTTCGACGCGTACAGTAATATTTTTTCGCTCCATTTAAAACAGATTCAAGTTTCAGGCGTGAATTTTTCAGGCGTCAGCGGGACCCTTCCCATCCCGTTCCGCTCCCGTATCGGGCTTTTGCAGAAAAAGGTCATGCAGCAGGCAAGCGCCCTGACTGACCGGGAGTCGGTATTTGTCACCCATCCGCCCCCATACGGGACCCTTGACCGGGTGATGGGGAGGTTCCATGCCGGTGCCCGGGCGGTTTCAGAATTGATCGCCGAAAAGGAGCCGCGACTGGTTCTTTGCGGCCATATTCATGAGGATTACGGCCATGCCGTGATCGGCCGGACCCATGTGGTCAACTGCAATATGGCCGGCAATCGGCAGGGCGTATTGGTGGATATGGAAAAAGGCGAAGCTCCGGTGATACGGCTGCTAGGAGAAGAGCAAGAGTGATGGGCTCGTAAAAAGTCGATTCCGGGACGGCAAAGAAAAAAGTTTAAGATCGCGGCGCGCAAATCCCGAGGAATGCAGCGCAACAAAGATATTGGACTTTTTGCGAAGCCGTCAAGGGCGGGTTAGCTGACAAATGGCCGCCGCAGCACCGTATCTTTTTTCCAGCGCACGTCCTTTTTTTCCGGATAGGCGATGTTATAATGAAGCCCCCGGCTTTCCTTCCGGTGTTTGGCACAGCGGATGATGAGCTCGGCCACCAGAGCGATATTTCGCAGTTCGATCATATCCGGGGTAACCTTGAAGTTCCAGTAGTACTCCTCGATTTCAGACTGCACCATCTCAATGCGGCGCTGCGCCCTGGCCAGGCGTTTGTCGGAGCGGACAATTCCCACATAGTTCCACATGAACCGGCGGATTTCATCCCAGGTATGGGAAACCATAATGGCCTCATCACTGTCCATGGTGCCCAGGTCATCCCAGGTCGGGATTTGAGGCAGGGTTTCAAATTCGATGGTCTCCAGTTCTTCGATGGTTTTAAGGGCCGCCCGATGAGCGTATATAAGGGCTTCGAGAAGCGAATTGCTGGCCAGGCGATTGGCCCCGTGAAGGCCGGTGCAGGCGCTTTCGCCGATGGCAAAGAGCTGCTGGATGTTGGTTCGGCCATGGATGTCAGTCACCACGCCGCCGCACATGTAATGGGCGGCCGGCACCACCGGAATGGGATCGGTGGTCATGTCGATACCAAATTCCAGGCATTTTTTATGCAAGTTGGGAAACCGGCTTTTAATGTAATCCGCGGGTTTATGGGAAATATTCAGAAAAACCGAATCATCCCCCCGCTTTTTTAATTCCGAGTCAATGGCCCGGGCCACCACATCCCGGCAAGCCAGCTCCTTTAAGGGGGTATACTTCTCCATGAAGCGCTCGCCAGCGGCATTGACCAGTATGCCGCCTTCGCCCCGCACGGCCTCGGAGATCAGAAAGTTTTTGGCCGCCGGATGGAACAGGCAGGTGGGGTGAAACTGCACAAACTCCAGGTTGGCCACGATGGCGCCCGCCCGGTAGGCCATGGCAATGCCGTCGCCGGAGGCGATATCCGGGTTGCTCGTATATGCGTAGACTTTTCCGGCCCCGCCGGTAGCCAGGACCACATTTTTGGCGCAGAATGTATGGATCTCTGCGGAAAAGCGATCCAAAACGTAGGCACCGTAACAGTAGTCCTCATGGGTGGTGATGATGAGCCCCCGTTTTAAACGGGTGGAGCGGGTGATGAGATCAATGGCGATATGGTTTTCAAATATTTGGATATTCGGGTGCTGTTTCGCCTTTTCAATAAGGGCCTTTTCAACGGCCAGGCCGGTGAGATCCGCTGCATGCACGATTCGGTTTTGCGAATGCCCGCCCTCTCGGCTTAAATCCAGATGCAGCCCGCTAGCCTGGGAATTGTCGCGGTTAAATCCAACCCCCAAATGGATCAATTCCCGGATCCGTTCCGGCGCCTGCCGGACCACCATTTGCACCACGTCTTCGTGGCACAGGCCGTCGCCGGAGGCCAGGGTGTCTGAAATGTGCAGATCAAAGGAGTCCTCCTGGCCGAAAACCGATGCGATCCCGCCCTGGGCGTAGGCGGTGCTGCTCTCGCGCATGTTTCTTTTGGTAATGATATGGACCCGGCCGTGGTCCGCCACCTTGATGGCAAAAAGCAGGCCGGCCACGCCGCTGCCTACAACCAGAAAGTCAGAATGGTATTCCATGAGCCGATTCTTCTATAACAGGGATGAACGTTTACGTTTGCCGCTTGCGCCAATAATGATCCCCACAAGCAGCACGCCTGCGCCGATCAAAAACCATTTGAGGGCTTCAGAGAGAAAGGCATCGGATATTTTGGCTTCAAGCGATGCGATTTTTTGATTTTTTTCTTTAAGCTGCTGGGTGAGCTTTTCGTTTTTGTTTTTAAGGCCTAACACATCCGCCGAGGCTTCTTTTAGTTCTTCATAGGCTGTGCGGGTTTGGGCCAGTTCGTCCCGGGCCTGGGTGAGCTTCTGAGAAAGAGTCTGGTTGTCTGCCTGCAGTCTGCTGTTTTCGGCCTTAAGCTCTTTGATTTGCTTCTCCAGGGGATCGTATTTGGCCTTAAGGGTTTCATACTTCTTACTGTCCGGCACGTCATCGGTTAAATAACGGGTGACCACCCAGCCTTCCCGGCTGTCGGAAAGCCGTACCTGGGTCCAGCCGTTTTGGGTTTTAATCGTCTCAAATTTGGTGCCGGAGGATACGGTTTCTATGACCCGGTACTTGATGCCGGGGCCCAATCGCACGGTGATTTCGTGGAGGTCATCCACGTATTTGGCTGCGGCACCTGCCGGGGCGGTAATGAGCATGAGGCTGAAAAAAACGCCGAGAAAAAGTCGCATCGCATGACTTCCCATTGTTTAGGGTTCGGTGCAGGTATAACCATTTATATTTATTTAGCTTTTTTAAAGACTGGTAATATATATGAAATTTCATACGGATTCAAGCAAAAATAAGGTCATTGCACTGCCAGTGCTTTTAGCCGTCCGCTCAGGCCGGAAAGCCGCATTTCCGGCTTATTATTGCCCAGGGCAATGGACATGGCCTTCTCACTGCCCAGGAGTATGACCAGGGATTGGGCCCGGGTAATTGCGGTATACAAGAGATTGCGCTGAAGCATGACGTAATGGCGGGTAATTAGCGGAAGGATCACAACCGGATATTCGGAGCCCTGGGATTTGTGTACCGATATGGCATACCCGAGGGTGAGATCGTCGGTTTCATCCATGCCGTATTCAACAAGCCGGCCGTAAAAATCAATGGTTAAGCCTGAAGTGGCGGGATCAATGGTTACAATCCTGCCGATATCCCCGTTGTACACCTCTTTCTGGTAATTGTTCCTTAAGTTCATGACCTTATCCCCGGGTCGGAACCTTGTGCCGGCGATCGGGGGTTTTCGGGGATTCAAGGCGGCCTGGAGTTTCTGGTTCAGATTGATGGTGCCGACAATGCCCTTGTGCATGGGGGAGAGTACCTGGATGGATTTAAGCGGATCCAGGCCAAAGGTGTTCGGCAATACCTCTGTACAAAGGCGGCAGATGGCGTCAACAATGGCCTCTGAATCGTTTTCCGGTAAAAAGAAAAACTCCCCGCCGCCGGGCGCTTCCGCATCAAACCGGTCACTCTCCGGGAATTCTCCGTTTCTTACCCGATGGGCATTCAGGGTAATCCGGCTTTCCGCCGCCTGCCGGAAAATTTCGGTCAGCTGGCAGACCGGGAGGCTGCCGGAATTAATGAGATCGGCCAGGATATTGCCCGGGCCCACGGGCGGCAGCTGAAACGCATCCCCTACAATGATGAGACGGCTGGAAAGGGAGACGGCGTTCAACAGGTGGTACATCAGCGGCGTATCCACCATCGAGGCCTCATCAATGATGATGGCATCCGCGTCAATCGGGTTATCCTGATGACGGCCGAAAAAGTTGTCCGCCAGGTTATATTCCAGGAGCTTATGAATGGTATGCGCCGGGATTCGGCTCACCTCGGAGAGGCGTCTGGCCGCCCGGCCGGTCGGGGCGGCCAAACAGATCCGTTTGCCGAGCTGTTTAAAAACCGC
>DATGCF010000352.1:0-5485 GCA_035312245.1 Desulfosalsimonadaceae bacterium | reverse complement strand
CTGCGGAGGCAGCCGCATCGGAGGAGGCGCCGGAAAGCCTATCAAAAGAAAAGGAGAAAGCGCCGGCACCGCCGGCAGTTCCGACCCCCGATCGGCTGCAGCCGATTTATCAGAAGGCCGCCCGGATATTAAAGGCGCGGCTTATGGACGAAGGGGATTTTTTCTTTCCCCGGGCCGGGCTTCCGGATTACAGGGTCGATTTGACCCAGAATCCGATAATGGAGCTTCCCAATGGGGGGCGTCTGCTGTTTGATTCCCAGGGGACAATAGATGCCCCGGCGGCCTCTGCCATCAAAAAATTCTGGCAAAATATTTCAATCGTGCGATTGGCCCCAGATGCCACGCTTCGGGGGCTTTTTCAAAAGATTTGTCCGCTGATTGATCCGGACGGGTGCGAAAACAAGCTTGTGTTTTCGGATAACGGCATATCTATTACGGTTCGCGGAGAATATATTTACGACCGCCTGGATGGGGATGGCAAAGCGTGTCTGACGTTTATCCGGGAAGCGAGTGAGCAGACAGCGCCCGCCATCTGCCAATATTTGGCGCATCAATGGATAACTTTAGAAGACTGGATTAACCGGGAGGATCTTTTTGCTAAGGCCCGAAAAGCCCGTGATAATAATACGGAAGTCGGTGAAGCGGCGACCATTAATGCCGCCGCCCCGCCCGGCGTGGTTCGCCAGCTGGCCGACCAGCTGGGCTACACCTACCAGGAAAATATTGAAATTTCATTCCCCTATGCGGGATTCCAGGTCAATGCCTGGACCAATATGCTCGTCTTGGGCCCAAACAGCGAGGTGTTGATCGATTACGGGGACCTGCAGGGCGATGCGATCGAATCGATTGAGGCCACCGGTTTTCGGGTGATTCAAATTCAGGGCGGCCGTGACCATTATCAGATAGCCCGCCAGCTGATTTCCGCGCTGCCTGTTGATCAGGCCGATGCACCGATGTTCTGGGCGGCCGAGCGGCGGCGGATACACAGCACCTCCATCCGAATGCCGGGCATCGTCGTGTCTGCCTCCCGCCCATCCGGGGTTGAGCGGAAAATTTTGATCACCGGCATTGAAGTGCCGCCGGAAATACGGTATTTTTTTGCCGAAAAAGGGCTGACGGTCCTTCAGGTGCGCAGTCCATAAAATGTCATATTATAAAGGAAGTTGCATCATGGCCTCAAAAAAATGGATCTTTTTTATCTGTTTTGGGTTGATTTTGGTACTGACTGCCTGTGCCACCGGGGATCTGGCCTTGAAAAAGGAGCGTTCTAAGGCTTCCCGGGATTTAGGGGAGGCCTATATGGGCCAGAATGCCTATACCCGGGCGCTTCGGGAATTTTTGAAGGCCGAGCAGATTTATGCCAAGGATCCCTTTCTCCAGAATGATCTGGGATTGGCCTATATGTCGAAAAAAAAGTATGATAAAGCCATTTCGCATTTTAAGTATGCCCTTGAATTGAAGCCCGATTTTTCGCCGGCCCGAAACAATCTCGGCGCGGCCTATATGGAAAAGGAAAACTGGGATGCGGCCATTGAATGCTTCAAGGCGGTAAAAGATGATCTGCTCTATGCCACGCCTCACTTCCCGCTGACCAATCTGGGGTTTATCGCCTTTCACAGGAGCAATTATGATCAGGCGGTCAGCTACTATAAAGAGGCGCTGGATTTAATGCCCGGATTTCCAAAGGCCCTTCATGGACTGGGTCAGGTATATATGGAAACCGGCAAATACGACAAAGCAGTGAAGGTTCTGGAAAAAGCCGTTGACAAGGCGCCCGAGGAAGCCCGGATTCATCTGGAGCTGGGCAAAGCCTACCGAAACATTCATGAATACAATAAGGCCTATGAAACCTTTAAAAAGGCCGCGGCCATGGGCAAGGATACCCAATGGGGAGAAGAAGCGGCCCGGCTGGCCGAAGAAGTCTGGCGGTTTGAATAGCCGCTTTTTATGAGAGAAGCCGCCGTATGGCGGCCATATCTTCCTTGTCGCTTATATCGACTGACTGCCCGGAAGGCGCCAAGGCGGAAAGAAACTCCGTTCTGCCATAAACGGCAACACTGATCCGGTCGATTCGGTCAATTTTTTCCCGGGCCGCCTCGATATCAATGGCGGACACATTAATCCCCTTCATAATCAGGGCTTCCACGGTATTGGATGCCAGCGTCTGCTGGTTTTTCTCTGCTACCCGAATGGCTTTAATGAGAAACTGTTTGTGCGCCATCAGGGCATCATACATGTCGGCTTCGGCATCGGTCTGCTCCAGCAGATCAATGGCAAGATCCAACAGCTGCCAGAAATCATCGGGTTGTCGGCCTGACGTCCGGATCAGCTCACAGAGAAAACCGATTTGATTGTCTGACTGGGAAATTCTTGCATTTCGTAATTTGATCCGAGTCAGGTTGGCGCTATGAACATCTGGCAGGGATTGATCAATTGCATCTGCTATTTGGCAAGGGATGGAGCGGGTCAGCCGCAGGCGGGCCGCCATTTGGCGGATGGCCGTCTCGGGAATCGGCAGGATCGCATTGCCGCCCTGGTCCGGGAAGCAGAGCCGCGCCTGAAGGTTTTTTTGGCTCAACAGGCGGACGATTTCGGAAACATCGGCCTCGGTCAGCTGGATTTCCGAAAGGACGGGTTCAAGTTTTTCCTGCATGCCCTCATCCGGGAAAAAAATCAGCTCAATGGCTGTCTCCGCCTCACAGTTATCGGGATCCAAGAGGGCGTCCGCCAGTTCTTCCCCGGATGTGACGGCAAGCGTTGAATCCATATAATGAACCACGGATTGCGATAGATGGATATCCCCGGACATGAGATGCATCAATTCTTGAACCAGTTTTTCTTTTTTCTGCTGCCCAGTCATTTTTGGCCTAAAACATGATTGTAAATTTTGTTTTGCAATATAAAATCGGTGACTGCGGAATGCAAGTCGGTTTGGGGCCAGGATTTTTTCAGGTCGCCGGCCGGTTTCCACTATTTGCTTGACAAGTCATTGGTTTTAGTCCACATTTTTTAAAATAAATTGATAACATTTTATCTTTTGTGAGAGATACTATCATGAACTGTCGTTTTGGTTGGCCCAACGTCCTTTTGTTTTCCGCATTCATTTTTTGCTGTTTCCTCTTGATATTTCCGAAAGGCGGGTTTTGCGAAACCAGTGCATCAGAAAAAGACTTGGTCCGAATGGAGGCGTCGGAATCAATTGATGCGGCAAAAATTTCCGAAAAAAAAGCTGAAGAAGAAGCCGAACCCGAATCCGAAGCAGCTGCGGCATCTGATAAATTTGCGCCCATGGCGGTTGAACCGCCGAACCCGGATGTGCTGAAACTGACAGATCAGGGCATCCGTTATTATAAGGGCCAGGGCGTTTCCCAGGATTATCAGAAAGCCGCGGATCTGTTTTTAAAGGCGGCGGAAAGGGGGGGGGCCGCTGCCCAGTATACGCTGGGTTACATGCATGAACACGGCCAGGGCGTGCCCAGGGATTTAGATACGGCCATGGATTGGTATCAAAGGGCTGCGGAACAGAAGCATGTATTGGCCGAATACAGTTATGCCCATATGCTTTATGACGGCAAGGCCGGCGAAAAGCAGCCAGCCGAAGCCGCCGAATGGTACAAGCGGGCGGCCAGTCGGGAGGATGCTTTGCCGATTCATTATTACAGCCTGGCAGCCATGTATGATAGCGGGACCGGTTTGCCGGGAAATCCGGAAAAAGCCGCCCAATGGTATGAGCAGGCCGCCGAAGGCGGCTATGCCAAGGCCCAGCACTGCCTGGGGGATATGTTCTACAATGGTGATGGCGTATCAAGGGATTACTGGCAGGCGCTTAATTGGTATAAAAAAGCCGATGCCCAGGGGGTTGTTCAATCCAGCTACTGTGCGGGCCTGATTTATTATAATGGGGATGGCATTCCCAGGGACTATGAAAAAGCCGCGGAATACTTTCAAAGGGCCGCGGATGAAGATTTTTCGCCGGCCCTATACAGTTTGGGGGTGATGCATGAAAATGGGGAGGGCGTAACCCGGAACTCCAAGCGGGCCCTTCTGCTATATGAAAAGGCTGCGGACGCCGGGTTTGAAGACGCCATGTGCCGAATCGGTATGATGTATGCCAACGGCAGCCTCGGAAAGTCTAAGGATGAATCCAAGGCGGTCGACTGGTTTCGGAAGGCAGCGGGAAGCGGCAGTATTGAGGCGGCGTTTGCACTGGGCGTTGCCTGTGAAGAGGGCCTGGCCGGCATGGAAACGGATTACCGGAAAGCCGCCGAATGGTACCGACAGGCGGCCGAAGCCGGGCATGCCAGGGCCCAAATGCGGATGGGCGTATTTTATGACAACGGACTCGGCGTTGAAAGGGAGCTCAAGGCAGCCGCAGAATGGCATCAAAAGGCGGCGGTCCAGGGTCTGGTCTATTCCCAGCGTCGATATGCGGGCATTTGCTATAACGGCATTGGCGTAGCGCAGGATTTTGATCAGGCCTTTAAATGGTATGAAGCCGCGGCCCGGCAGGGCAGTGTGGAAGCCCAGTACAGCGTGGGCGTGATGTATTTTAACGGCCAGGGCATCCCCCCAAGCGATCCGGCCGCCTACGCATGGCTTTCCATGGCAGCGGCCCAGGGAAAGGATGTGGCGGCCGAGCAGCGCCAGGTGATCAAATCGCGAATGACAGAGGCGCAGATCCGTAGCGCTGAAGAACTTTTCAACGAGCTTTACCAGGAGATTCTTCTCTAAATTTTCAAACGACGTTGCCTTTATTGTCTCACCGTCTGATAATTAATCCGGTGGGGTCTTACTTGTCTCAAAAGCCGTTTTTGCTGATTTCTTCTTATCTTCCCATTTGAAACCCTTCCCGTGCCTGATAATGTTAATTACATTATTCAATCATTGAAAATCCGTCCATAACGGTCATTTCGAACGGCAGCGAGAAATCTTTAACATGAGACGCCGTCTTTCTCGAACAATAGCGGCAGAAGATTTTGGAATAACAGCATATATTATTGGATTCGTTAAAAGAGTAAGAAGGGGGGAGGATTATGAGTGTTATCATTGAGCTTTCCATTTTCCCAATGGACAAGGGTGTCAGCGTGAGTCCGTATGTCGCCCGGGTGGCCAAAATTATCGAGGGCAGCGGTCTTTCTTATGAAATTAATCCCATGGGCACCTGTATTGAAGGGGAGTGGCCGGACGTACTGAGGGTCATTGATCAGTGTTTTAAGGATTTACAAAATGATTGCGACCGCATCTATCTGACGATGAAGGCGGATTACCGAAAGGACCGCTCTGGCGGTCTGACCAGGAAGGTGGCATCCGTCCAATCGCAAATGTAAGTCTTTGATTTCAATAAGTAAAATTGTCTGGATGGGAAAAATCCAAAATGGGGCACTAAAAAAGGGGTTTAGGATGTAACCTAAACCCCTGATTTAATTAGTGGCGGGAGCGACGAGACTCGAACTCGCGACCTCCGGCGTGACAGGCCGATTATTTT
>DATGCF010000351.1:0-4932 GCA_035312245.1 Desulfosalsimonadaceae bacterium | reverse complement strand
AAAAAGCCGCGTTTAAAATTGGAAACAAATGCCTGTCCTACACAAAGAAAAAGGTGGCTGACGAGCGGACTGAATCATTTAAACTCATGGGCACCTATTACTGGCTGATTGGCAAGCAGAAAAAAGCGCTTAAGTGGTGGGGCAAAAGTGCCACCGAGGGCGAACGCCTGGGCGCCCGGCCCGATTTATCCCGCACCTACTTTGAAATCGGCCGGCGCCTGCTCGAGCCGAAAAGCAAATATAAGGAATTAAACGGCATTACGGCTGAAGACTACCTGGTAAAAGCCCGCGCCCTGTTTGAAGAAATGGATCTGCAATGGGATCTGGATGAATTGGATAAAATTAAGGCGGCAAGCTGAATGCCCTGTAAATAATGATGTCATGATTCAAGGTCTTGCGGAGGTTCGCATATGCAGAAACCTTTCGGCAAAACAAAGGAGATTGTCGACGGTTTACTCAAGCCGGCAGTCCAGTTTCTGGCGCAAAGCGAGGATAAGGCAAAACAGCTCCGCGCCGGTACGCTTTCAAATTATATCGCCGTGATGGATGATGTCGCCGATGCTATGGACTCCCCCACCCCAAAAATTGCATTGTTTGAGCACGGTATCACCCCCCAGTTATTTTATGCATTTGACTGTGCCCCGCTCTGCCTCGAAGCCTATCCCGGTATTTTCGCCGCGGCAAGCATGGACACGGTCTATGACTTTCTTTCAGCCGCGGATGAGGCGGGAATGCCGTCTGAAATCTGCTCCACGGACCGGTTTCTGGTAGGCGCTGTTCTTCGAGGGGAAATGCCGGATAATGCCTTTTATGTCACCACAACGGCCCCCTGCGACGGGACCCGCCTTGCCTATCCGATCATGCAGAAGGCCACCCAAAACCCCCTTTGTTACATAGAAGCCCCTTTCAGTCATAATAGAGAGGCGGCCCGTTATTTCGGCCAACAGATAAAGGCGGAGCTTATCCCATTTCTTGAGTCCGTCACTGGTATAAAGTTCGATATCGACCGGTTCAGGGAGGTGATCGAAGAGTCCAACAAATCCCTGGAGCTCATGTTCGACATTAATGATACCGATAAAGTCAGGCCTGCGCCGCATCGCGCGGCATTAAAGCGGGCGCCGTGGCAAGGGTATATCATGCAGGCCGGACTGCCCCGGTTAACCAAATCTTTGACTGAATTGCGGGATGATGCGGTCCGCCGGATAGGCGCATCCCGGCCGGAGTCAAAATATGAAGAAAAATACCGGGTGCTATGGTTTCATGTCCCGCCGCTTTATAATAATGAACTCTACGGCTGGATGGAAAAAAAGCTTGGGGCCAGCGTGTTCTTCGGCCAGTCCTATACCATGCCGGATCCCATTGACACCACCAGCCTTGATACCATGCTGGAGGGCTATGCCATGCAGGGGCTGACACTGACCATGTCGATTATGCGGCTGGATTCCGAAGCCCTCACCCGCGAAGCCCTGACTTGTTATCGAATGTATGACTGCGATTGTATGATTATCACCCAGCATGTGGGGTGCAACAGCATATGCGGCGCTCGGGGAGTTATACGGGACTATCTGCGTAAAGAAAACATCCCTGCCCTCTTCCTGGCTCTGGACTACAACGACGACCGGGTTCTGCCGCTTGAAGCCATGCAGGCAAAAATCGAAGAGTTTTTTGAAGCCGTCATGCATTAGGACCTAAATTGAGCGATTTTCAAGTTTGCCGCAGATACAAGGAAAATGATGTCGAGCTATAGTTACCTATGCGAGACATCATTTGACGCAGTAGATGCGGTGAAATTGGAAATCCCGGAGGGTTTCAAATTTTTGAATTAAAAATGATTCAAGCACCTAAAATGAATATAAAAATTAAATCTTTAAAAATTTGAAACGCTCAATTTAGGTAGGAGTGATTATGGTTTCCCTATCCTATTTTGAAGACATGGCTGCCGGGTTTCACAACCCGGAAATCCAAAAGTGGAAAAACGATGGGAAAAAGGTGGTCGGCACGCTGTGCTCAAATATTCCGGAAGAGCTGCTCCATGCAGCCGGCCTTCTTCCCGTGCGGGTGCGGGCACCCGGGGTTCAGGACACATCCCGGGCGGATGCCTTTTTGCACGAAATTAACTGTTCCTATTCCCGCTCAGTGCTCGAATCTTTTATGGCCGGACAAATGGATTTCGTGGACGGGCTGATTGTTACCAATACCTGCGATCATCATCTGCGCCTCGCGGGTGAGCTCAAGGCAAAGGCGAATCAGCCGGTCCATTATTTTCAAATGTATCATACCCGAACCCAGGGGGCGAAAGAATGGTTTGTAAATGAAATGAACCGGATGATCGACCATATTCAGCAAGCTTACGGGATTGAAATTTCTGATGCGGCACTGACCAACTCCATTGACACATACAATCAGACCCGCCGATTGATGACAAAGCTCAATGAGCTGAGAAAGGCATCCGTGCAAGTTTTAAGCGGTGCGGATTACATGAAAATCGTTTTAACCGGCATGAGCGTGCCAAGAGATCGATTTAATGATAAACTGACAGAGCTGCTTAAAGAACTGGCCGACCACCATACATTCGAAACCCCGCAAAAACCCCGCCTGATGATCATGGGCGGGGCCTGCGACGCCTATGAATTCATTCAAACTATTGAAGACTCGGGCGCCTGGGTCGTGGCTGACGATCTCTGCTTCGGCCTGCGGCATTACCAGGGATTGATCGACAAGCATACCACTGATCCATTGACGGCGATGGCCGATCGATATTTTAACCGGGCTGCCTGCCCGTCCGTGATGGATGGATTTGATCACTCGTATGATATCCTTCAAAAATTAATCAAAGAACGCGATGTGCATGGGATTATCGGCGCCCGGCTTAAATACTGCGACCACTGGGCCGGCGCCTTTAAAATGATGCGGGAGCGGCTAAGAGAAGACTTAGGCATTCCGCTTCTTGAAATTGAGCGGGAATACAGTACCACGTACTCAGGCCAGATTAGTACCCGGCTTCAGGCATTTCTGGAGATGCTGGGTGATTGAGTTATTATTCTCTTTCCAACATCGATGGCTTCGCAACAAAGATATTGGGCTTGAAATGAACTTAACAATATATGTTGTTATTCAGAAGCCTTCGGCCGCTGTCATTCCGAGGAACGATAGCGACGAGGAATCTTTTAAAAGATTTCTCGCTACCGCTCGAAATGACAGTATGGAGGGATTTTGAACGCCTTTTTAAACGATCGGGCGCACCCCTTGAGTGCGCCCTTTAATTGTCAGTCTGACTAGTCCACCTTAAAAAAGGCATTCTGGTTGGCATTGCAGACCGGGCATTTTTCCGGCGGTTCAACTTCGCAGGTATAGCCGCAGACCGAGCATACATAGTAGTCCACTTCCGCCATTGCATCCAGGTTGTCCATGGCCTTCTGGTAGAGCTCCGCATGCACCTTTTCCACCTCATTGGCAAACCGGAAACTGCGGACGGCATTTTTATTTCCCTCCTCCTCCGCTTCAGTGATCATCTCCGGATACATCTCTTTAAATTCGTGCGTTTCCCCGGAAACCGCAGCTGCCAGATTTTCAGCAGTTGACTTGATCTCTCCCAGAGTGCGCAGATGGCTGTGGGCATGAACGGTTTCAGCCTCGGCTGCGGCGCGGAACAATTTCGCGACCTGGGCATAGCCCTCTTTATCCGCTTTTTTGGCAAACGCCAGATACTTCCGGTTGGCCTGGGATTCACCGGCAAATGCATCCATTAAATTCTTTTCTGTTTTACTCATTGTTTCTCCTTTTCAGTCTTTGAAATGTTAAAAACCAAATGCATAGAACGGGATAAATGGTTTTGGAATAAGATTAATTTAACCCGGTCCAATTAATTTGCAAATAAACCGGGTTTTTTTGTTAAAGAATGATTTTATGCTTTCAACCGGCATGGTCAAATCCGTGTCAGATGACGGAAAATCGACCTCCGTGCTGCTGGATTTCGGCTATTCAGGGGCGCAGCGGAGTTTTTAGGCAATTTTCGGATTGAGAGCGATAATGGTCAGGCGGAAACCCGGTTTCTGCCTGACCGTTTGGCCCGGTAAAGCGCCTTATCCGCGGCCTTGATCACCGCCTGGGCATCCGCATGGCGGGCGGTTTTCTCCGCCACCCCGATGCTTACGGTGATTTTAACCGACCGCTGCGGACGCTTACGGCTTTTTGCTGAGCCCTTCTTTTTAAATGCCCGGCCGAATCCCCGCAGGGTAAATTTGGTGGTTTCAATGGTTTTCCGCAAGGACTCGAGACAGGGCTTCGCCGCCTCCATTTCGCTTCCCGAAAATATAACGGCAAATTCCTCGCCGCCATATCGAAAGGGCTTTCCGCCTCCGGGCACGGCCTTTAACTTTGCGGCCACCATTTTAAGTACCTGATCGCCCACATCATGGCCATACCGGTCGTTGAATTTCTTGAAATGATCGATATCGGCCATGGCAATCGCATATTTTGAGCCAAGGCGCAGGAGCTGATCATTTAGAGCCCGCCGGGCCGGAAGACCGGTCAGTTCATCATAATAGGCCAGTCGGTATGAAGTTTCCAGTATGGCGGCGATAACAAGCAAGGCCGTGGATGCAAAATAATAGGACAATTCCGCCATGCTGCCGGTTGGCTGAAACCCCATTAAAAGGAGGATCAGCGCCCAGATGGAGCTGCTTTCAACCGGCACCCGCCGGAGAAGAAATCGCAGCAAAAGAATCATAAGGGCGCCTAGAAAAACAATCGTCACCAGATTGGGCAGAACCGCCGGCAGGAAGGATTCCATGCCGTCCAAATAATCCCGGATGGCGTTTGTCATTTCGGCCCGGGGATTCAAATAAACCATACCCAAAAAGACGGCTTCTGCGGCGATCAGCATCCATCGCAGAATCCCCCAAAAGGTGACCAGGCCCCGGTCCTTGATCA
>DATGCF010000350.1:0-2369 GCA_035312245.1 Desulfosalsimonadaceae bacterium | reverse complement strand
CTTTTGTATATATGGGCATTGGCCGTGGTTCTGGCGGCATCCGCAAATATTGGCTATCCAATCCCGGCACTTGCCCAAACCGGATCCATCAGCCAAGTGTTTGAAAACGTCAATCCAACGGTGGTCAAAATACTTTCCTTTGAGAAGCCCGGGCGCAGGCAGCCGAGAAACGTCAGGGCAGCAATCGGCTCCGGGGTGGTCGTATCCAAAGACGGACTCATCATGTCCGCCGCCCACACTGTGAATGTGGCGGATAAAATTGTGGTGAAGTTTTTAAACCAGGACACCATAACCGCCGAGGTGATCGCCTCCTCCACGCAGTCGGATATCGCGCTTTTAAAGCTGGATGAAGTCCCGGAAGATTTGGCTGTGGCCCGCCTCGGGGATTCGGACAAGGTCCGCATCGGGGAGCAGATATTTGTGATTGGCGCCCCCTATGGGATTGACCATACCCTGACCGTGGGGCATATCAGCGGCCGGCGCCAGTCCCGAACCGTTTGTCAGCAGTTGACCCCGTTTGAATTTTTACAGACCGATGCGGCGATTAATCAGGGCAATTCCGGCGGCCCCATGTTTGACGCCCAAGGCCGGGTGGTAGGAATTGTCAGCCGAATCCTGTCCCGATCCGGCGGCTCCGTGGGCCTTGGTTTTGCCGTAAGCATCAATACCGCCCGGGACCTTTTGCTTGAGCAGAAGACTTTCTGGATCGGCTTTGACGCGTATATGCTCTCCGGCCCCATGGCCAAAGCGTTTAATGTGCCCCAGGATGCGGGGCTCCTGGTCCAGAATGTCGCGGCCAATTCCCCCGGGGATGCCCTGGGCCTTCAGGCCGGCAATATTCCGGTCCAGGTCGGGGATGAGACATTCAAGGTCGGCGGCGATATTGTGCTCTCCATTCAGGATTTCCCCGTGGCCCATAATGCAGGCGATGCCTGTGCCATCCAGGACGTAGTCGGCGGGTTTACCTCGGAAACCGAAATCCGCCTCAAGGTGCTGCGGAACGGCGAGGTGGTCGAACTGTCTACGTCGGCGGATGCCGGGAATTGAGGCAAAGGGAAGAATTTTGGATGTAACCCACCCGGAGCCGTCCGGGACCGAGCCTATAAATAACTTTAAAGGCGCTGAGGCACTGAGGCACTAAGTTTGTATAACATTGAACTGTGAACCGTGAACGACTTAAAGCAAAAGGTTTGATTTCATTCACTTAATACCTAATACCCGTGAAGTTACTTAGCAGCCTCTTTTTGGGGGTCTGAAATGAATTAGTAAATGGTGTATAAGGAGAGAAGCAGCCCCGCCGACCGCATGCTTTCAATCAGTTCAAACACCCCGATAAGCGCAATAAAATAGATTAAGCTGGTAAGGCCGCGGAGGAATGCGTTTGAGTTGATTGTTCGGATTTCATCATCCTGAAAAGTGCGAAAGTTTGGCATAAAACAGGGGACGCTGGCGGCATAGATTTCATAGTCATCACTAAAGCGGCTTGCCATTTTGAATTCTTCCTTTTTAATGGCCAATGGATAATAAATGGCAAAGCCGATTAAAATAAGCAGTGGCACGGTCAATGTTTCAGTACATAGGCCGACCCCCATGCATCCGGCGAAACTAAAGAGATAAAGCGGATGCCGGCACAGGGAATAGGGGCCTTTGGTGACCAGGGATTTATTTTTCATACCGGCAATATAGGAAAGCGACCAGGCGCGGCCGAGAACCCCTATGCCCACGAGCAGAACGCCAAATAAGAATAATATTTCTGCCAGCAAAACCATATGCATTTCCAGACCGTTTCGACCAAAAATAAATGTGGCAAGAATGGCAATGAAAAACAGTCTGCTGATCGCAATTCGGTGCTTGGATTTAAAATAATGATGAAATTTTAAAAAAATGTCTGTTGGCAAAGCGCTTCCCTTTTTATCGGTGATTGACCGTCTGAATTTATAACTATAATAAAATTAATTCTTTAAGAATATCGCGAGGCTTCATTAGCATGGATCCTGAGTCATTGCAAGGCCGATTCTTTTTTAGGGCTTCGTCCCAAGACGGCATTTGTCCATGGTTCATGTATTCATGGACTGCCATCCTGGCAAGTCTCCAGCCCAAGTGATCATTTCAGCTGTAAGTTTTTTCTTGACATTCAAAAATATATCTATATAATTAAATCAAAATATCAAGATAAATTGATTAAATAATCCTGATCAAATATAAAAATAAATAGATGGCGGCAATACGCGCCCAGAATCAAAACGCATATATTGAAGCCTATAATTAAATGGACAGCCTGAAATATTTCAAAGCCCTTTCGGATGAGACCCGCATCCGGCTGGTCAACATCATGCTCCACCATGAACTCAAGGTGGGCGAACTGGTGT
>DATGCF010000349.1:0-3268 GCA_035312245.1 Desulfosalsimonadaceae bacterium | reverse complement strand
CTGGAAGAAAATGGCGGAAAACCATATGTTCGGTCTATGTCTGCCAAAAGCCTATGGCGGACAGGGCGGCAATTTAAATGGCCTGGCCGGTGCGGCACGCGCCCTTGCTTCGGCCGGCGGTCACATAGGAATCGCCATGAGCTGGCTGATCCATGAAATCATCGGCTGCCGGCTGATCCATGCATTCGGCGATGACCGTCAAAAAAAGGAAATGCTGCCGGACCTGGCTGTTGGAAAAATCACCGTAAGTTTGGCGGTATCCGAACCGGACATCGGGGCCCATCCCAAATACCTGCAAACAAAGGCTTCTTTTGGAAACGGAACATGGACGCTAAACGGCCAAAAAACCTACATCACAAACGGGCCCATATCAGAGCGGTTCATTGTCATGGCCAAAACCGGCGTGCTGGATGGCAAAAACATGTATACGGCCTTTCTGGTGCACAAGGACACCCCGGGCCTTCGTATCCATGATCCGATGGATCTGCCGTTTCTTAAATCCTGTCCGCACGGGGGCATTTCCCTGGCAGACTGTCAGATCGCAGAGGAACAGATCCTTGGGCCGAAAGATCACGCCTATGCGGCAATGGCTGTGCCGTTTCGAAGCGTTGAGGATATTTTGCTGATGAGCCTGGTAAGCGGCGGATGTAATTTTGAGTTAGACTGGCTTGGCCAAGCCGTCGGTCAGCAGCAAGATCTGCTTGAAAACAATAATATACTTTTAAAATTGGGGCACCTAAAATCTCAGGCAGATGCGATAAATGCCCTTGCGGATAAGGCGGCTGAAATATTTGTCGAAAATGAAAAGGATATGCGGCTAAGCACGCTGCCACATTTTATGCGCAACCAGGCGGAATCATTTCAACATCAATTCAAAGAATTGACAGCGGATTTGCCAGTCGCTGAGAATCCGGCAAAACTGCCCGTTACCCGGGATATTGACGGCCTGCTCAGCATCGGCCGGCAGGCGGGGAAAAATCGTATGATTAAAGCGGGAGGAAAATTAGCTTCAGATTACAAACAAGGACCTAAATCCGGCCGCCGCTCCACCTGAGCTTCGCCTTCAAAATATCAAAATAGTTCTTGCCGGCAAAAGAGATGATGTTTACCGGGTTCGGGCTTTTGGCGATATGGATCACATCCTGATCATCAATGGCAAGCCCCACCTGACCGTCAAAAGTAAGCACAATATCGGAGGTTTTCTCCCCCAGGCGCAGCTTGATTTCGTCATCATTGGGCACAATCATGCATCGGTTGGTCAGGGTAAAGGGGCAGATCGGCGTGATAATGGTGCCCTGCACCGCCGGATGGATAACCGGCCCGCCGGCTGCCAGGGAATAAGCGGTGGAGCCGGTGGGAGTGGCAATAATCAGCCCGTCGCTTTTATAGGTGGTTAAATAATGGTTATTTATATAGGTTTCAATGTTGGCCAACCGGGCAAGCGCGCCCTTGTTTATGACCACGTCATTTAAAACACTCTCGCTCGCGATTTCATCCCCGTTTCGATAAACATTAACATGCAGCCGGCACCGTTGTTCAAGGCCATATTCATTCTTAAGGATCTTTTCGGCCGTATCATAGAGTTCTTCCTCCACGGTTTCCGCCAGAAAACCGATATCCCCGAATTTCACGCCGATCAGCGGCACCGCCTGCTCCCCCACCCACCGGGAGGCGCTCAAGAAGGTGCCGTCCCCGCCAAGCACGAAGACGCAATCCATGCCCGCCGGGGCGCCATTTTTAGCCACCGGCTCCTTGTCTTTCCGATATTCCGGGGCAAAGGTCTCTTTCCGGGTGACATCCATGCCTCTGTCAGAAAGCCACCGTTCAAACTCATCCGCTTTTTTAAGGGCCTTGTCATCCTTTTTTACATATAACCCGATTCGCTTCACACGCCATCCCTTTCCTGTCAATCTGGTTTCCTATCCCTATTTATAAAAAACTTTAGCGGTTCAAGAATAGCTCGGCAAGATTTTTTATCCAGACGAAATTTTTCTTGACTGCTCCGTTAGATTCCCATAATTTAAACTTGTCAAGAATATTTTTTAATACAATGAACAGGGTTCAAATATGCGACTGCATTTCACTTTTATAATATTTATTCTGCCGATGGTGCTATTTATCATGCCTCAACCCGGTTATTGCGAACTGGAAGTGTTGAGCGACGCGGAGCTATCCGCCGTCTATGCCCAAAGCTTCGGCGACAACCACCCCATTTCCGGATTCTCCAACTTTATCATTGACGATCTTGACGACGATGGATCAGTTGATGATACCCTCGCCATTTTCAACATCTACACCACCACCTACATGGAAATTGATTCCCTGAAACTCGGGTATCATGACGAGTATGATTATAAAAACCCGACCCCCACCGCCGGCTGGGATCAAAACTGGGAGGATATCCAGATCGGCGGGAGTTATGAAGACCCGAGCCAGGACTTCCAGGGCAGGGAATATTACCTGCGGGCGGATTTTGAAAACATCGATGATCCTGACACGCGTACCCTGGAGGCCATCGCCTTTGGCGCGAATGATGTTTCCGGCGAAATTTCCGCCAATTTTATCAGCTTCAGCGGCATGATTGACAACTCGGATGACAACACACCGGAATACAACGGCCACCGGATGAATCTCGGCAACGCCACGATAACCGCCGGGGATTTAGACGGCGATGACGATTTCTCGGAATTTGAAATCTCTCTTTCTTTGGACGGCTACGACAAGGGATACTGGGTCAAATTTTCAGAGGCCACCGTCACCCCCTGATTGATAAAAGACAAATTTACCGTTATTATTTAAGCCGGAAAGCATAAATGTGTTTTCCGGCTTTTTGTTTTTTAATACATAACCATATAAATCGATTCGCAATTTAAATGCTTTAAAAAACATCAAAACAGGAGGCAGATATGGAAAAACAGGAACTGATCCAAATGTTAAACAATGACATGGCCGAGGAGCATGCCGCCATTATCCGTTACCTGGTGCACAGCTACCTGGAGGGGGAGGACACCCCCATCGGCGCCAAACTCCTCTCCCGCTCCCGTGAGGAAATGTGGCACATGCACTGGCTGGGGATGGTTGTCGGCGATTTAGGGGGCACACCCAACCTGATCCCGGCCAAATACCCGTTTGACCCGACCAATCGAAAAACCATTTTCAAATCCTATGTGGATTATGAAACCAATCTGGTGCCCCACTACAAGGCAGAGGCGGAAAAAGTGGATGACCCCCACATCAAGCGGGTGCTCATGCGCGAGGGCTGGGAGTC
>DATGCF010000348.1:0-9712 GCA_035312245.1 Desulfosalsimonadaceae bacterium | reverse complement strand
CCGGTGGCGGTTTGAAGAAGCGCTTTTACGAACTCTGGTCAAACGGCCGGATTTGCTGGAAAACCGGACGCTGTCAAAAGCGGAAAAAGAAATTTTGAAAAGGTGGTGCCGCCGCATTGAACAACTGGTCGCCGAGTAGCGTATATCTGGCACTGCTGCACCACCCGGTCAAAAACAAGAACGGGGAGACCATTGCATCGGCCGTCACTAACCTGGACCTGCATGATCTGTCCCGGCTGGCAAAAACTTATGGCGTCACCGCCGTTTATGTGATAACGCCCCTTACGGATCAGCAGGCGCTGGTCCGCAAAATTATATCCCACTGGCAGGATGGCTGGGGGGCCACATACAATCCCAAACGACGGGAAGCGCTGAACTTGATCCGGATTGCGGAGAACCTTGAGTCGGCGATCGATGAAATAAGGACGCTGAATCCGGCGCAGCTGGTTCGTACCATCGCTACGGGGGCGGCCGAAAACAGCCGGGCCATGCCGTTTGACTTGCTGCGGCAAAAAATGGCATCAGAGACGGGGGCATATCTGTTAGTGCTTGGCACGGCCTGGGGCTTGACCGATGAGGTGATGGCAGCGTCCGATTTTCTGCTCTCCCCGATTCGTGGCCATACCAGCTACAATCATTTGTCGGTGCGGGCGGCGGCGGCCATTATTTTGGACCGGGTGTTGGGAATGGAATAATCAAACAGTAATACCGATCAGGCGCTTTGACTTGATTGAATAAGGAATCGAGGTTGTCATGGAAAAAATTAAACAGCTTGAAAAAGAAAATCTTCGGCTTGATTATCCGGAATTTTTTTCCGGAGATACCATCCGCGTGCATGTGCGCATTCGTGAAGGGGAAAAAGAACGGGTGCAGGTGTTTAAGGGCGTGGTGATCAGCAAACGAAAAGGCACCACCAATGCCACATTTACTGTGCGCAAAGTCTCATATGGTGTGGGCGTGGAACGGGTATTCCCCTTAAATTCGCCGAGTATAGACAAAATCGAGGTGGTGGCTCACGGTCGGGTCCGCCGCTCCAAGATTTACTATTTGAGAAATCTCAAGGGCAAGGCCGCCCGGATTAAAGAGCTCAGACGATAGCGGCTGTTTATTTATGCAGCCATCATTTTTGAACCCGGCAGACAGGTGGACAAAACCCCATGGCGCCGGCACAATGGGCGTATGAAAATCAGGCCTGGCAGCGCGGCTATAAAAGCATTGCCGGAATTGATGAAGTGGGCCGGGGGCCCCTGGCAGGCCCGGTCGTGGCGGCCGCTGTCGTCTTGCCAAAAGCACTGCCTGAGCTGGGAATAACGGATTCCAAGCGGCTCTCCCCAAAAAAGCGGGAGGCCGTTTACGATGAGATTTATCAGCATGCCCGGGCGATTGGCGTCGGTCTTGTGGATGCCGTCGAAATTGACCGGATCAATATCCTGCAGGCCGCTTTTACTGCCATGGCCATGGCGCTACAGAATCTCTTGCCCAAGCCGGATTTCATTCTTGTTGACGGCAATCAGGCTCTGCCGGTGGATATTCCGCAGGAAACCATCATCAAGGGCGATCAGTTAAGCATCTCCATTGCTGCGGCATCCATTGTTGCTAAAGTCACCCGGGACCGGATGATGGATGTCTATGCGGGTGAGTATCCGGAATATGATTTCGCAGCCAACAAGGGCTATCCGACTCAAACCCATAAATCCGCCATCAAGGCGCACGGAGCCTCGCCCATCCATCGAATGAGTTTTAAAGGGGTGGCAGCTTTTTCTTCTCCCTAAATACGGATACCCCGTTAAGATGTTAAACCGCAGACAAAAACTGGGCCAAACCGGTGAAGCGATGGCTGAGCGGCATCTCAAAAAAATGGGGTATCAGATACTTGAACGCAATTACCGGAACCGGCTGGGGGAAATCGATTTAATTGCCCGGGATAAGGGAACCCTTGTATTTGTCGAGGTAAAGACCCGGCGCTCGGATCGTTACGGCGGTCCGCGCTTTGCCATCACCGCCCAGAAACAGAAAAAACTCTCCATCACCGCCCTTTCTTATCTTAAACAAACTCAACAAATCAACTGCAAGGCCCGATTTGACGTGGTGCTGATCAAAACCGCCGGGAATTCGCCGGAAATCGAAACCATTCAGAACGCCTTCGGGCTCTGTTATGACTGATCCACCGATAGACGCTGGCTCGGGCTTGCTCTATATTGTGGCAACCCCCATCGGAAATCTCGCCGATATCACCCTCCGGGCCCTGGATGTGCTAAAGACAGTGGAGTTGATAGCCGCAGAAGACACCCGCCATACCCGGAAACTGTTGTCGCATTATGGTATTTCCGCGAAACTCACCTCCTGCAATGAGCATAATGAACGCACACGTGCCGAAGAACTCGTGAGACGATTGTCTTCCGGCGCGTCGGTGGCGCTTCTATCGGATGCCGGCACCCCGACCGTATCTGATCCGGGCTATCGGCTGCTGCAGGCCGCCATCGCCGCAAACATCCGGATTGTTCCCATCCCCGGCCCCTCGGCGGCCATGACCGCCTTAAGCGCCGCCGGTCTTCCGTCTGACTCCTTTTTGTTTGTCGGGTTTTTGCCGCCCAAATCCGCAAAACGCCAGGCCCGGCTAAAACAGCTTGCGAATGCGGCCGCGACCGTTATATTTTATGAGTCACCCAACCGGATTATCGCACTTTTGCAAGAAATTGCGGAACTGCTGGGCAACCGGCCGGTCGTAGTGGCGCGCGAGATGACCAAGCGCTATGAGGAGTTTATCCGCGGCCGGGTGGAGGATGTGTTCATCGATCTAAAAGCTCGCCCGGATATTAAGGGAGAAATTACCCTTCTGGTTTCGGGCCGGGAATCAGCGACGGAAGATTTTACGGAGGCGGTCAAAGAAGAGATCGATGCAGCTTTAAGGAACGGTTCCACGGGAACCGCCAAACTGTCCCGGGACCTGGCCGGCCGCTACGGTATGCCCAAAAACCAAGTGTATGAAATGATCCTTCAAATCAAAGCGGAAATGAACCAAGAAAATGGCGAGAAAGGAGATGGAGCCGATGGATAAGCTGGATGCCATATTTTCACCCGAGTCGGTCGCCGTGGTGGGCGCTTCATCCACCCCGGGCAAGGTCGGTCATGATATTTTTGCCAATGTGCTGCGGGGCGAGTATAAGGGAACCCTGTATCCGGTCAACCCGAAGGCCCGGTCCATTCTAAGTGTGCGGTGCTACCCGACCGTGAAGGATATTCCGGATCCGATCGATCTGGCCATGCTTATTCTGCCGCCGAAAGCTGCGCTTCAGGCGGTTGATGACTGTATTGATAAGGGGGTTCGCGGGATGGTCATTGTCTCTGCCGGTTTTAAGGAAGTCGGCGGCGAGGGCGCGGAAATCGAAGAACAGATAGCGGCAAAATGTCAGGCTGCCGGCGTGCCGCTGATCGGCCCCAACTGTCTGGGCGTTATCAACCCCAGCCTGGATGTCCGGTTAAATGCCAGCTTTTCCACCCGGATTCCGCATAAGGGCAATATTTCCTTTATCTCCCAGAGCGGCGCGCTTTGCACGGCGGTTCTTGATTTTGCCGCAGACCGGGGTTTCGGGTTTTCCAAATTCGTCTCCATTGGCAATAAGGCGGATGTGGAGGAGCTTGACCTTTTGAAATACTACCACAAGGACCCGGAGACCCATGTCATCATGGTGTACATGGAAGAGCTGCGCATGCGGGAAAATTTTATCGAAGATGTAAAAGAGATAACCTCCGGCGACCGGCCCACGCCGATCCTGGTGATCAAATCCGGAAAGACTGCGGCCGGTGCCAAGGCGGCGGCATCGCATACCGGCTCGCTAGCCGGCACAGAGGCGGTTTACAACGCCATTTTCAACCAGGCCGGCATTATCCGGGTGGATACGGTGGATGATCTGTTCGACTATGCTGAAGCGTTTTCCGCCAGGCGCATGCCCACCGGCAATCGGGTGGCCATTATCACCAATGCGGGCGGTCCGGGAATTATTGCCACGGATATGACCGAAGTATCAGGGCTCAGCCTGGCCCAGTTTTCCAAAAAAACGGATGAAGCCCTTCGGGAGCATCTGCCGCCCACAGCCAATTTCAACAACCCGGTGGATGTAATCGGAGACGCCTCCAAAGATCGATACGAGCATGCCTTAGAGGCGGTGATTAAGGACAACGGGGTGGACGGGGTACTGATGATTTTAACGCCCCAGTCCATGACCGATGCCATCGGCACCGCGGAAGCCATTCTGAATACCTATCAGAAAACCAAGAAGCCGATTATTTGCAGCTTCATGGGCGTGGTGGATGTCTCTGCCGGGGTCAAGCACCTGCAGGAACACCATGTGCCGGTCTATCGGTTTCCGGAAAATGCCGCCCGGGCCATGGGAAAGCTCTATGAAGCCACGCGCTGGCTGAAGCGCCGCATTCTGCCACCCTATGATGTTACCTTTGATTCAAAAAAGGCTCGCCAGATTGTAGATGACTGCCTGTCATCCGGCAAAACCATCCTTGGCGAATATGACGGGGCCCCCCTTCTGGAATGCTACGGGTTTAAGACCTGCCCCATGAAGCTTGCCCAGACCGCCAAAGAGGCGGGCGAGATCGCGGATGAGATCGGATACCCGGTGGTGCTTAAGGTATTTTCCCAGCAGATACTGCATAAATCCGATGCCGGCGGGGTCAAGGTGAACCTGAAAACCCGTGATGCGGTACAGCACGGATTTACTGAGATTTTGGAAAACGCCATGACCTATGCCTCAGACGCGGAAGTCGACGGGGTGCTGGTGCAGAAAATGGCGCCTCCCGGCGAGGAGGTGATCCTTGGCGTCAACCGGTATCCGGGGTTCGGCCATCTCATCATGTTTGGGTTCGGCGGGATTTACGTTGAGCTTTTCAAAAATGTTGTCTTTCGCCTGGCGCCCATCGGCCGGAACAACGCCCGCCGGATGATCCGCAGCATTAAGGGCTATGAACTGCTGACCGGATTTCGCGGCAAGCCCCAGGCGGATATCGAGGAGATCGAACGGCTGCTGGTGGGCTTATCCCAGCTGGTGACCGATAACCCCGAGATCAAGGAGCTTGATATCAACCCGCTGTTTGTCCATGAAGAGGGCGCCGGCGCGACTGTGGCCGATATTATCATTACCCTGGAATCCGCTGAGTCATAGGGTGCCGCCTGGGAGTGAAGATGAAAGAAACTTATATAAATTTGCTAAATATTCAGTCTCTGCTGTTTCGTACTCGTGCTCGTGCTCGGTTTTTAATTTTTTCGAATACGATTACGCGTACGAGAATCGTCCCGCTTGCGCGGGACGGAGTACGATGAAGTGACCTGGAAGAAGATGAAGAAGTGAAAACCCCCCGGCTTTATCCAGTGGTCCGGGCTGTGCCCCCAGCTGGCCGAAATCTTTCCGGAAAAGCGCAGGTGGACTTTTTAAGAAGATATGCCAGGCAGGCGGTGGCCCATTCAGCCCGACCGCTCGATCTTTCCATTGATGTTTTTAATACGGACGAAAAGGGCGCGCCGCTGCCCGCTGATGGCGTCTACTGGTCGCTTAGCCATAAGCCCGACTATGTCGCCGGCATTGCCGCCAGACACCCAACCGGCATTGATATCGAAAAAATCCGTCCGGTGGGCCGCCGGCTATTTGCGAAAGTGATTGATGAATCCGAGCGAAAATTATTGGATGCGGACCCGAACTTCCTGTTTTTCCGCTTCTGGACCGCCAAAGAGGTGGTCTTAAAACGGATGGGCATAGGCCTTGCCGGGCTTTCCAAATGCCGGGTGCGGCGGGTCATTGATGACGATCAGTTGGTTGTCGATTATCAGGCCACCGGTTTTACAGTGATTCAGACTTTTTTTAATGATCATATCGCCGCTGTGTTAAAAACGGCTCAGGATACCATCGAATGGCAATTGGGCTAAACCTAAACTGGATTGGTTGCGTAGGATCTTGATAAAAGAGGTAATATATGAAAAAAGCCATAAGCGCTGCATTGACCGCCGTGCTTCTTTTTTCCGGATGCTCGGCATTTAGTCCGAGCGCAAAAAGTGAGGACGGCAACAGGGTGTTGTTCGGAAATGTCTACGGCACCATCACCGCCGGCGAAACGGGCAATCCTGTCTCTGATGCGCTAATTTATGTGACGGACCAGCCGGTCCGGTTTGTATCGGAAAAAGCAGATGGCGCAGTGTTATCCGATCAGGGCTGGATTCAAGTCCCGCCGCCTGAAACGGCGATCCGCCGCGCCACCAGTCAGCCGGATGGCTCATACATGGTCAAGGGTATTCCGCTAAAAGAAAAATACGGGCTGTATACGGTTGTAATAAAGGCGGATGGTTTTGATAATACCGTCATTGACCAGACGCCGGTGCTGCCGGGCGCCTCCATGGCCTTAAATATCAACTGCCGGCTGCCCCGAACCGGTAAAGCCCAGGTGATCCGGGTATTCAAGGGGCACAAAAACGTGGATATCAATTACAGCGATGAGTTAAAGCAGCCGCCGCAATAAAGCGGGATTTGAATTTTTATGGACAGCGTCAGCCAATAAAAAATATTGCCTTGCCCTGGAAAGATCGCATCAACCTAAATGGAAGTATCAATGAACCGTTTTTTATTATTTGCTGTTATCTCCGGCATCCTCTGCTTTTTGATTTCTGCCGCACCGCTGGCATGGTCGGAGAATGACCCCGGCCGGGTCTTCTATGGTAATGTGTATGGTACCATCCAATCGGCCGCAAATTTCCCGATTGCCGGGGTTCGGGTATATATCAGCGATTCGCCCGTTAGAACGGCCTCCGGAAATCACCAGGATGCCGTTCAATCCAACATTGGCTGCGTGATTTTGCCGGATCCAGACAGGGCTGTACGAAGCGGCCGGAGCACATCCGACGGCACCTATCTGGCAAACAATATACCAATACACGGGGACGTTCAGCGCTACACCGTCGTTATTCGCCCGGAAAACGCGGCTCCCGTGGTTGTGAATCAAGTGCCGATTCTGCCCGGCGCCGCAATGGCTTTGCAGATCGATGTCACGGTAACCGACACTGACACAGCGCATGTCGTCTCAGGCCTTGAAACCTCGCAGACAGTGATCACCAATAATTACCGCCATAGGTTGCGGGCGGTTGCTCCGCCGCCTCCGATGCCGCCGGCAGATGAGCGGGTGACTGGTGTTCGCCCAAATGAAGCATACACTTTGACCATTTATGCCACCCGGGAAGGGTTGGTGGGCGCCACCACAGCCAACGGCCACGTGATTAAAGAGCGGGACCATTTTGTGGCCCTTCCGTCAACCCGGGTGCTTTGCTCAAAGGGCGGGTATGAATATCAGGTCAGACTCGAACACAACGGATATACGGAAACCGCACCGGTCTGGGACATCGGGCCCTGGAATATCCATGACAACTACTGGGATCCCGAGCAAGAGCGCCAGATATATAAACACCTCTCAGACGGGGGGCAATCCGGCGGGTTGGGCCGCGGCCTGCCGGAAGCCCAGGCCGCCTATCAGGATGATTTTAATAACGGCTATGACGAATACGGACGTAAAGTTGTCAACCCGGCAGGCATTGATCTGGCGGACGGCACTTTTTGGGATGCCCTGCAAATGAACGATAATGCCTGGATCGAGGTCAGCTACCGCTGGATTGCGGATGACGGCGACAGCGGTTCGATTACCTGCTTTGTTGAGACGTTGATGGAATAGGGGATCATTGATATGGGATTTACAAGTAACTTAATCGTACTCAGTCCCGCGCAAGCGGGGCGGTACTCGTACTCGTAATCGTACGCGAAAAAATCAAAAGCCGATTACGAGCACGAGTACGAGTACGAACAGAAAGCTACTTTCTGCAAAAATACCGTGGCGGCGGAACAAGCCGCTTTTTACGAAGCCGTCATCTTTAATGCGTATATCGGAATTCGACACGCGGTTTGACCCAGAATTCATTGAACCACAGGGATAGAAAGATCAACCCCCCGCCGGTCAAAAGGCGAAGCAGGTCCACATCCCGGTTCCAGATGATCAGATTAACCAGCAGGCCCGCCGGCACCAGGGCATTGTTCATAATGGCAAGCGCCCCGGGATCGACCTGGGTGGCGCCTTTGTTCCATAGAAAATAGCCGAGCCCCGAGGCCGCAATCCCCAGCCAGAGCAAAATCCCCCACTGCCCGGGAGTTTCCGGCATTTTATTCAGATCCCCCCACACCAGCAGGCCGATGATGGAAACAATCAGGGCGCCCAGATAGAAAAACCCGAAAACCGAGTGCTGCGGGAGGTTTTTATGCTCGGTTGACGGCCGTTTTTCCATCAGGTATTTATATGTTACCTGGCCCAGGGCAAAGCAGATATTGGCCCCCTGAACCAGGAAAAACCCCGCCAGGAAGTCCTGGCTTAGCGGGTTATAGCGAAGGATGGCGGCACCCAGGACCGCCAAAAGGGCGGTTACCAGATACCACAGGATAAGCCGCCGTTTGAGCAGATCATAGAGCAGGGTGATGTATATCGGCGTAAAGACGGTAAAGAGCACGACTTCCGGAACGGTTAAAAAACCAAAGGAATTGTAAAAGAAAAGATACATGGCCCCGAGCTGGATGCCGCCGATGGCCATCAATTGGACGGCCAGAACCACGGGCACCCGCCGCCAGCGAATAAGCGGCAGGAAAAACAGGCTGGCCAGAAAAATGCGCGAAAAGACCGCAAAATAATTATCCACATGGCCTGTCAGGTAGACACCGATCAGACTGAATGAAAATGCCCATAGAACAGTAACAAGCCAGAGATATGCCACTTATCCATCCTGTTTGAAAATCGCTTAATTCAGGGTTAAGAATCATTTGCCGGCTAATTGATGGCAATGCCAGAAAACCAAAAATTTGGCAATACGCATTCAAACCGGAGTTGAGGCTAACTTTAACCTAAAAAATGCTTCAATTCCTTAAAAAGCATGAAAATTACATTTTAAAAATTTGGAACGCTCAATTTAGGTTTTTATCCAATGCCTGATGGTTTTATAGACCTTTGGATGACTGAGAAGATCCATGTGGTTCATATTCCGGCCGATCCATTGGCGGGACGCCGGGAGGGAAAGATTAAGGGCAGGTTTTTTATGAACCCCGAGCGCGCTGTTTAATGTCACCAGGCCATCGCCCACAATTCCATCCCCCCATTTGCTTGGCGCTTTGCTGGTGCTTGCAGCAATGGCATAACAGGCTGCGCCATCCGGCAGGGCAACGGGCATGCGTTGATCCCCTGAACAATCGAATCTGTCGCGGTCTTTCCAATCCTGGTCGGTGATGTTTCCATAGCGCATGTCCGTAATGCCGGCGCTTCGAATTTTTCCCAGACGGGCGAAGGGCGCGCTGTACGGGCTGATGCCCATGAGTATGTTGATCCAGTTGCCGCCTTTTTCAAGCACTGCCCCGTGATGGGGCGTGCCCAGAAATACCAGTTTGCGAAGATGGTTCAGCCATTTATGGCCGGATATGCCGGCATAATGGCAGGCGCTCCGGGAGACAAGGCCGCCCATGCTGTGCGTGATGATAAAGAGTTCAAGCGGCTGCGGCGACAATTCGACTAGGGCTTCCAGCAGGTCGGAAAAATTTTGACCGTTTTCAGAAATGTGAAGCCCGGTATTGTAATAAAGATATATGGGCGTCATTCCAAGGTCCCGGGCCAGCATGGTGCCATGGTCATGGCC
>DATGCF010000347.1:0-8707 GCA_035312245.1 Desulfosalsimonadaceae bacterium | reverse complement strand
GACCAAGGAGTTTGATCCAGGTGGCGGCGGAAAGATCCACGGCCGCCGCCACTGCTGCGGCCTGACCGGTTGTTTCTTTTGTGCGCCGATCTTTTCCCCAGCCGCAATTTTCGCAAAAAAAGACGGGGCCGGCATTTTTTGCGCCGGCTTCTGACGGGTCGTTTCGGGACATGGGGTGATTGCATTTGGGGCAGTTCATAAAAAAATCCTTTGCTTGGCGGGTCCTTGTTGGCAATCTTTCGGTTGGTTTTTAACCCGTTTTATCACAACCGGCTGCGGCGTTCAAGCCCATAAATTTCAAATTTTGTTATAAATCATTGCCTTAAAGAAAGCTTCGGTGGTATTGGAATATCGTTTCCGAAAATAAAAACCCTTTCGGCAAAGGAGAATCCCTGCCATGGTCTTGCGGCTTGCCCGACTCCAACCCATCGACAAACAGGCATTGCTTCTGCATCTTATTTTTGCCTGTATTTGCCTGTTCGTGCTTTCTGTGCCGATAAATTCCGCCGTCGGCCTCAAAATGCTTTTCCTGGTAATCCTCTATAATATTTTGACACCGGTTTGGGGATGGCTCCAAAAGGACGCCGGCTGGCTCAACATCTGGCTGTTTGCCCTGATTTTGAGCGTTTTCCAGGTGTTTCCAGACTGGTTCCTGGCCGATCAATTGGATATTCTGGTGTTTCCGGCGGACGGATGCTTTAAAATCGGGGCGGTTTCGGGATATATGGCCGGCCTTTGGGCAATTCCCATATTCATCGCCGTATTCGTCGGCGAACGATTACAGCATTGGTATTCAACAACCGCCGCCTATATAGGGGTGGGCGTGGTATCTTTTATCCTGTTTACCGGATCCGAGCAGACACTCTGGCTGCTGCCGGCCTGGCATGCCAAAAATGTTTTCATGATCGGCCATACGGCGATTTATATTGTTATCCCGGAAATCATTCTGGGCCTTACCGCGTTTTTTGCTTTTCAGCAGGTCAAAACCCAAGGGATCCGGCAAAAGATTATCGCCGCCTTTCTGGTGATGCAGCTATACTTGGGCAGTGCGGCCTTTTTCTACTTTGTGATCGAAAGAGTTCTGGTTTCCTGAAACCCATTGATCAAGCCTTTTTAACCTATGAGCGATTTTCAAGTGCCGCAGCTATAGTTACCCATGCGGGACATCATTTGACCCAGCAGATGCGATGAAATTGGAAATCGCCAAAGTTTATCATTGACATGCCGGTTTGATCATTTTAGAGAAATTGTTTGTATACAAAGGATATAGTGGATGTCTAATTTACCCGAGGATTTACCGGAATGTATGGTCTTTCTGCTGGGCAAAGCCTACCAGAAAGCCCATGCGGATTTTAATAAGCGGCTGCGGCCCTATGGGCTCACCAACATGCAGCATCTGGTATTGGAAGGGCTCTGGTATGAACCCGGCATGACCGCCACTGAGCTCTCAAAACTCTTGATTCTGGACAAGGCGACCCTATCGGGGGTTTTGGACCGGATGGCGGAGACCGGATGGATCGAAAAGCACCCGGATCCGGAGGACCGCCGCATCCAGCGGATTTATCCGTCTGAACAGGCCAGCCGCTTCAAACCGGATTTGATTGAAGAACGAAAAGAATCCAATAAAGACCTGCTGGAACATTTTTCCCCGGAGGAGCGGATCCTTTTTAAGCGGCTTCTGCGGGATATGGTTTAGTCGGCGCCCGGCGCCGGTTACGGCCGCAACAGGGCATGTCCCGGTCATTCAGTCGGCATATACGCCCTAATAGTTTGCATACAAACAAACATGCGCCATTACTTTAATAAAAAGGAGACATACCATGCTGCTTAACCCCAAAACCGAAACGTTTGACCATCTCGACCCCGAATCCCGGGAGTTGATGAAAAAAACCGTTGAATTCTTTGAAAACAAGGGTAAGGCCAAACTCAAGGAGGCCAGCCACGAACGAATCTGGTACCAGGATTTTATTGATTTTCTGAAAGAAAACCAGGTCTTTGCCAAGCTGCTGACCCCGGCCCCCTATGCGCCGGATGACCCGGACACCCGCTGGGACACCTACCGTAACTGCGATTTTAATGAAATTCTGGGCTTTTATAACCTTTCCCACTGGTATGCCTGGCAGGTTTCCATCCTGGGCCTGGGCCCCATCTGGATGAGCAAAAACGAAAAAATCAAACAAAAAACCGCCCAGATGCTGAAAGACGGCGGCATCTTCGCCTTCGGCCTCTCCGAGCGCGCCCACGGGGCGGACCTCTATTCATCGGAAATGTCGCTGACGCCTTTAGGCGACGGCAAATACGTGGCAGACGGCGGCAAATACTATATCGGCAATGCCAACAAAGCGGCCCTGGTCTCCACTTTCGGAAAGGACTCGGAAACAGACGATTATGTCTTTTTCGCGGTCAGTCCCTATCATGAAAACTATGACCTCATCCAGAACGTCGTGAACTGGGAGGGCTATGTGGCGGAATACGCCTTAAACAGCTATCCGATAACAGATGACGATATCCTCGAATACGGCCGGGAGGCTTGGGATGCGGCATTAAACACGGTCAACGTGGGCAAATTCAATCTGGGCTGGGGCGCCATCGGCATCTGCACCCATGCTTTTTATGAGGCCCTCAACCATGCCAGCCACCGGAACCTCTACGGCAACTATGTCACGGATTTTCCGCACATCAAGCAGCTGTTCGTGGATGCCTATACCCGCCTGGCGGCCATGAAGATTTTCTCCCAACGGGCCACCGACTATTTCCGTTCCGCCTCGGCCGATGACCGGCGGTATCTTTTGTATAATCCGATGGTTAAAATGAAGGTGCCCACCCAGGGCGAAGAGGTCATCAACCTGCTCTGGGACGTGATCGCTGCGCGGGGATTTGAAAAAGACGTCTACTTTGAAATGGCGGCCAAAGACATCCGGTCCCTGCCCAAGCTGGAAGGCACGGTCCATGTGAACATGGCCCTTATCATCAAGTTTATGGCCAATTACTTCTTCAATCCGGCGGAATTTCCGGAAATTCCCAAACAGGATGCCCCGGCGGATGACGAATTCCTGTTTAACCAGGGACCGACCAAGGGACTTGGAAAAATCCAGTTCCACGACTACAACCTCGCCTACAACAGCGTTGACACCCCGAACATCAATGTGTTCAAGGAGCAGATCAAGGCATTTACAGACTTTCTCGTCAATGCCGCGCCCTCCAAAGAGCAGGCCCAGAACATTGACTTTCTGCTTACCATCGGCGAACTCTTCACCCTGGTGGCCTACGGACAGCTGATTATCGAGAAATACAACATGGAGAAATTCGACGATGATTTGCTGGAGCAGATTTTTGACTTCATGGTCCGCGATTTTTCAAAATATGCGCTGGAAGTCTACTATAAGCGCGACAGCAGCGAAAAACAGCAGGAAATGTGCCTGAAGATGCTCCGAAAACCGGTCGTCGACTACGACCGGTTCGACCGGTTCTGGAAAAACCATGTATACGCGCTTCGGGACACATATGAAATGAACGAATAACTTCGGCTACCTCCTCCTCCCTGATGCCAAGCCCGAATGAGCGCCCTGTGCGGCGTTCTTTCGGGCTTGGACGTTAGCCGCCAACCGGTCAAAAAACTCACAAAAGTTCGAAAGTACCTAAAAAATCCCTTGCAAAACCCGCATCCATGCTAAACCTCTGTTAAAGAGCAGGGATCGGATTTACCGACCGGAAAGTCAGTAAACCCGGTCAGCCGCTTTATCGATTGACACTATCGCGGATTTATGCGATTGATTTTGAGTAATTAGAGTAAATTATTTGTTACCTAGTCAAAACAGGGCCGTTGGCTTTTAAAAAGCCTCAACCGATCACCTTAACAGTCTCAATGGGGAGGAATGATGGCAAAACAAAAACTTTTAATTATTGTCGCATTGATCAGTACCGTTGCATTTGCCGCCGGCTGCACCAGTGTTTCCCGGGGGATCGGAAAGGTAACGGCCAATAAGTACGCAGAGCCCAGAAGCGGGACGGTGTGGGCGGTACCGCCGCCCCAGCTGGAGCCGCCCAGACCGGAGGATAAGAACGTATATATATCGTTTAGAAACATCAGCGACGCCCAGTCGGTCGATTTGACCGATGAGCTGCGGAATGCCGCCAGGGAGCAAGGCTGGAACATCGTCCGGGATCCGCAGGAGGCCACCTATCGGCTGCGCGCCTCGCTTCGCTATTTCGGTGAAGTTAAACCCGGATCCGGCGGCGCCGGCATCGCCCGGAATATGGGCGCGATCAGCGGGGCAGCGGTGGGCATCGGAACCGGGGCAGCGGTGGGTAAAGCGACAGACAGCTGGGCCGCCGGGGCAGCCGCAGGCGTTGGTGCGGGCGGATTGGTCGGCCAGGGCATCGCCAATGCCTCCAAACCGCGGGAATGGGCGATGATTATTGATTTCGTGCTTGAGGAGTACAACGAACAACCGATTGAATATGAACTCATGCGCGATACCGGCGCAAGTACCCGGGATTCGGCCGGCACCGGCAACAGCCGCATGGCTGCCGGCGGCGGTACACGCGGGACGAACACCAGCACGGGCCGCATGAGCAAAACCAGCAACTATTTCCCGCACGGGGTTCGTCTTTCCGCCTGGGCCAACCAGATGAACATGAAGCAGGAAGAGGCAATGCCCCTGATCAAGGAACGCACCCAAAAAGTAGTGACCCAGATGCTGCCGCAATAGTCGGCACCGATAGAACCAAAAGCCTAATAAAAATGCCGTTTCCCAAAGTTTAAGGGGGGAGCGGCATTTTTTATTTTGGGGCTCCCTATTTCTAAAACAGGGATTGAAGGATTAAAATGCTGCATTAACTTAAGGGGGAGTTAGCTGCAACTTAACCAAGTAAGAGGCACAATATGACCTATTTTAAACATATCATATTAATTTTTATGGGGTTATTCATCATGGGCACATATACTGGCTGTCAGGGAGACACGGTGGGCTCCAGTTCGCATAAAACTGAAAAATTGCCTGAAAACTTTGAAACCGCCACGTTTGCGGGCGGCTGCTTCTGGTGCATGGAGGCACCGTTTGAAAAACTTGACGGGGTGTATAAAGTTGTCTCCGGCTACACCGGCGGGCATACCGAAAATCCGACCTATGAGGAGGTGTCAGCCGGCGGGACCGGGCATGCAGAAGCGATTCAGGTCACCTATGATCCGGAAAAAATCTCCTATGAAGAACTGCTGGATGTTTTCTGGCGGCAGATCGATCCCACGGATGTGGGCGGTTCGTTCGCTGACCGGGGCTCACAGTACCGGTCCGCCATTTTTTGCCACAACGATGAACAAAAGAAACTGGCTGAGGCGTCCCGTAGCCAGCTCTCCGCCTCCGGCCGGTTTGAACAACCGATTGTCACCGAAATCGAGGGGCTGGACACATTCTATCCGGCGGAAGATTATCACCAGGATTATTACAAAAAACACGCCATCCGGTACAAGTTCTACCGGCATGGCTCCGGCCGGGATCAGTTTCTGGATAAGGTGTGGGGCAATGAAAAGGCATCCAGCGAGGGGACAGGAAACGAGGCCAAGGTTTATCAACGGCCCCCGGATGCGGAATTAAAGGAAAAGCTCACCCCCCTTCAATACGCGGTCACCCGGAAAGACAAAACTGAGCCGCCGTTTGACAATGAATACTGGGATAACAAGAAAGTCGGCATATACGTGGATGTGGTCTCAGGCGAGCCGCTTTTCTCATCAACGGATAAATTCGACTCCGGCACCGGATGGCCAAGCTTCACCCGCCCGATCAAACCGGATGCCGTGGTGGAAAAAGCGGATCGGAGTTTATTTATGGCCCGCACGGAGGTGAGAAGCCGTCATGCGGATTCACATCTGGGCCATGTATTTGACGACGGGCCGCCGCCCACGGGCTTGCGCTACTGCATGAATTCCGCCGCGCTTCGGTTTATCCCGAAAGATGAATTGGAGGAAGCCGGCTACGGCGAGTTCAAAAAGCTTTTTGAATAGGGGCGGGAAAATTTTATTTAAGGCTTCGGACCGCCTTTACCACGATATCCAGTGCTCGATCGATTTCATCTTTGGTGGTCATGCGGCCGACGCTGAACCGGAGGGTCCCCTTGGCCCAATCTTCGGCAACGCCCATGGCTACCAGTACGTGGGATATTTCCACTGTATCCGAGTGGCACGCGGCCCCGGCTGAGGCGGCGACTTCAAGACCGATTTCTTCGAGAAGGCGGTTAGCTTCCAGTCCGTAAAACGAGATGCTGAGGGTATTGGGCAGGCGACACTTTAAATGCCCGTTTACCCGGACGTTTTCAATGGCATCGGTCAGCCCGTCCTGCAGCCGGTCCCGGAGTTCCGCCATATGGGTTCGGGCGGTATCCAGCCGGTTTAACGCCACTTCGCAGGCCCTTCCAAGCCCGACAATCTCCAGCACATTTTCGGTGCCGGCCCGGCGGCCGGCTTCCTGAGCCGCGCCATGACAAAAGGGCGCCAATCGCAAGCCATCCTTTATATATAAGGCGCCAATGCCTTTGGGGGCATATACTTTGTGCCCGGCAATGGTCAGCAGGGAAACCCCCAGGTCATTCACATCCGTTGGAATCTTGCCAACGGACTGGGCGGCATCCGTATGCATCAGGATATTGTTTTTTCTGGCAAGCGCGGCGATTTCCGGGATGGGCTGGATCGTACCCACCTCGTTGTTGGCATGCATAATGGTAATTAATATGGTATCCGGCCGGATGGCGGCTTCTACATCCGGCAGTTGGACCCCTCCCGTTTCATCCACGGGCAGATAGGTGACGGCAAACCCCTCGGTTTCCAGAAACCGGCAGACTTCAATGACTGCCGGATGCTCCACCTGGGAGGTAATGATATGGCGCCCCCGGTCTTTATATAGCCGGGCCGCCCCCTTGATGGCATGATTGTTGGACTCGGTGCCGCCGCTGGTAAAAAGAATTTCTTCCGGCCGGCAGTTTAAAATACCGGCCACCTGAGCCCGCGCCGCCTCCACCGCGCGGCGGGGTGCGATGCCGTAATAGTGGGAACTTGACGGATTGCCGAATTCGGTTTCCAGAAACGGCCGCATGGCGTCAATAACTTCCGGGGCGTGCGGGGTGGTACCGTTATAATCAAGATAAATCGGACGGGCCATGGCTTAGGATGTTGTCTGATTGAGTAAAGGGGTATTTATGGTGCCGGAGGCGAGACTCGAACTCGCACAGGCCAAAGCCCGGAGGATTTTGAGTCCTCTGCGTCTACCAATTCCACCACTCCGGCACAACGTCATCCTATATATGAGAATTAAGCCATCCTGTCAATAGGGATGGATGACGGAAAATCCAAATATCGATCATCCAATTAAATGGAGCTTAAAATCCGCAGAATAATCTTTCAATCTCTGTATTGCTCATTCTTTCAGACAATTCCGGATGTCAGCCTCAGACACCCCGCCTTCGCGTAATACAATGGGCGGTGCTGTGGTGACATCCACCACGGTCGATCCGGCGCCGCCGGCTAACGGCCCGGCATCAAGGATCATTGCCATCTCTTTGCCGATCTCCGCCGCGAGGCCTGAAATTTGGGCACATCCCGGCTGACCGGATAAGTTGGCGCTGGTGCCGGTAATCGGATGGGATAGTTGCGCGAGTAAGGTCGCGGCGACTGGATGCGCAGGCATCCGAATACCGATTTTTCCGAAATTGCCGGTAAGGGCTGACGGCACAGCGGGTTGGGCGGTAAATACGAGGGTAATAAGACCCGGCCAGAATCGGTCCATTAGCCGCCTGGCCGTATCCGGTATCTCCGCTGCCAGATCGTTTAGCTGGGATTCGGACCGGATCAGCACGGAAATCGGCTTATCCGAGGTCCGGCGCTTGACCGTAAACACCCGGGAGACGGCATCCGGCTGATAGATGTCCGCCCCGATTCCATAAAGGGCGCGCGTGGGAAATACCACCAGGCCGCCGGCCTTTATTAGTTCCGCAGCCCTGCCGATCAGGGCCGAATCCGGAGCCGCCGGATCAACCGGGCATATCCGTTCGCTAAAATCTGAGGGCTGCGGCCTTTTGCTCAACTTTTTCCGCCATTTCCGATTTAAATTCCGACAGCTGACGCTGCAGGTCGGGATCTGAAACGGAGAGGATCTGAACCGCCAATATCCCGGCGTTTCTGGCCCCGGACTTGCCAATGGCCATGGTGGCTACCGGCACACCCGGCGGCATTTGGACGGTTGAAAGCAGGGCATCCCACCCGGACAGGGCGGAGGAGTCAATCGGGACGCCGATTACCGGCAGCGTGGTGTGGGCGGCCAATACGCCGGCCAGATGCGCGGCATGCCCGGCGCCCGCAATAATGACCCGCATGCCGCGGTCCATAGCGGATGCGGCAAAATCCATGGCCCGGGCCGGCGTGCGATGGGCGGATGCCACGGTGATCTCATAGGGAATGCCGAAGCGCTTTAAAATATCGCCGGCCGCCTGCATCACCTTATAGTCGGAGTCACTGCCCATGACAATTCCCACCCTGGGCGGGGTTTCCAGGCGTTTCACCGCCTTTTGGCCGATGTCCGAGCGATAGTAAACCCCTTTCCAGTTGATTTTGCCGGCCGCCTCATAGGCCTTTTCAATAGACTTATAAATGGTATCCCCAAGGGCGGTCACGCCAAGCACCCGGCCGCCGCTGGTGACCGGTTTGCCGTTTTTCTCAGCG
>DATGCF010000346.1:0-3195 GCA_035312245.1 Desulfosalsimonadaceae bacterium | reverse complement strand
GGGTTGCCGTGGACCATCAAAACCGGAAATCCGCTCCCGGTTTCCATCACATGGAGATTTTGGTTCGCATCCACCGGCAGGCTGTATCGCACATGACCTGCGGGCAGCATCTCTTCGATCCATTCCGGCATTTGGGGCGCTTTACCTGGTTTCATCCGCCGCTCCTCTTGTTTTTTATTTATTTATCGCAACGTATCCGGAATTTCTGCCACCGGAATCGGCTCCATCTTATGGCGGTTGGCCTGATGAAATTTTCGAAAGATGGACAGCACCTGGCGCTGCCGCTCTGTGAGCCCTCTTGCATCACCGCCGCCTTCCTCAAACCGCATGGCCCATTCCAACTCGTCATAGGTAGCCCCGATCTGGGCCTCATCACTACGGTTATCCGCCCACAGCCCGTCTGTCGGAGGCGCCTGCAGTATCCCCTCAACAATTCCCAAATGCCTGCCGACTTCATAGACCTCGGATTTCATCAGGTCCGCGATCGGGGCAATATCCACCCCGCCGTCGCCGTATTTGGTGAAAAACCCCACCCCGAAATCCTCGACCTTATTACCGGTGCCGGCAACCAGCAGACGATAATGCGCGGCATAGGCATAAAGCGTCACCATGCGAAGCCGGGAGCGGGTATTGGCCATGGTCAGGCCGTCCTGAAGATCAGCCGGGAAACTCTTTTCAATGGATTGAAAAACGGGTGTCAGATCCACGGTAACGCCATGAACGTCCGGGAAACTGGCCTGCAGCCAATTAAGATGGGCTTCTGCAAGCTGTATTTGATCTTTAGTCGTATAAATCGGCATAATAAGGACATAAACCGGTCTGCCGGCTTTGGCGCACAGGGCGGAGGTCACTGCGGAATCGATGCCCCCGGAGATCCCCACCACAAATCCCTTCATCCCGGCCTTATCACAATAGGTGCTCAGCCAGCCCGCGATATAATCAATCACTTTTTCTGTCTGCATCCGGTTTCTCCTGCTCTTTTTCTGCCTTCTTCCGCTTAACCGATTCGAGCCATTCCGCCTGCTCTTGCTGATACTCCGCTTCTGTCTGCCGCCACCGGGAATAATCAGTTTCTTCATGCGTCGGCCGCCGATTCTGGAAATTTTTGAAAAAGGCTTTCAGCCGATCAATCCATTTTTGTTTGTCACTATTTTCCGTCATAACCCGTCACTAATAAAATCTTACGCCTTTGGCGCTAATCTCCATTTTTATCTTTTATTTAATAATAACATGCCTGCGCTGGTCGGCAAAACAATTCAAAGACCGGGCTTACACTCCAAAAAAGGTTATTTTTGGTTATTATAAGTTATTTAATTGCTAATTATGCGTCTTTTAAAAATTAAATTGACAAATAATCGTTCATATAGATAGTTTTGGACTTTATTCAAACCTACTTTCAACTACAATTAGCGAGCGCACTATGAATGGAAAGCCTTTTCTCCGCCGACCACTTTTGCCTTTTATGGGGCTTCTCTTAATTATTCCCGTTTTACTCTTCACCCAAATATCATTGGCAAAAACCGGCCTCGCTGCAATACCGGAGCCCGGCACAGAACTACTTCAGCCGATAGAAACAGGATCGCTAAAATTCCGTTTAGGCGGGGTTTTGCAGACTGAATACGGATACTATGCCGAGGATGAGCGCTCAGACAACCGGTTTAATATCAGAAGAGCCCAGGTGGAGCTCTCCGGCCGCATGCAGAACTGGCTGCGCTTAAATTTTGAATATGAACTAAAAGACGATGTTTCAGATCACCTGCTGGATACCTACGCGGAAATCCGGTTCCGCGGGCATGGCCTGCGGCTCGGCCACTTTAAAAAGCCTTTCAGCCTGGAGCAGGTGACGGAAGAACGGGCGCTTTATTTTGCCGAACGCTCCATCGGCTACTCTCTGGTGCCCCGCCGGGATATAGGCGTCATGCTGCACGGCGCTTTTGCCAACAACGCTGTCGGCTACGGGCTCGGCCTTTTTAACACAGAGGGAACGGACAGCGGCGCGAGCCGGAATGAACACGATGATCCGGCGGTTATCGGGCGGCTCATATTAGCCCCGTTTGCCGGCGCCGACAATCCATGGCTCAACTCATTCCAATTCGGCGGTTCAGCCGCCTACGCCCGGATGAATCTGTCTGACTTAAAACTTTTGGTCAAATCAACCGGCATGATTGATACCAACCGGAACCTTTATGTGCTCTCCCATGACACCAAATTCGGCGTATTACAGGATATCGGGGACCGTTACCGGTATGGAGCGGAAGCGGCCTGGGCATTTAAATCCCTGGCCCTTCAGGGGGAATACATCAGACTGGAATACACGGATCTCAAACCGGCCGGCCAGCCGGCAAAAGATGCCTCATTTTCGGCCTGGTATGTGAGCGGCCTTTATTTTTTGACCGGAGAAAAGCCTGCCTATGAAAGCCATCGACTGCATCCCATATGCCCGGTGCAGGCATTTGATCCCAAAAACGGAAACTACGGGGCCTTCGGCATCGGCGCCCGGGTCGAGCATTTTTCCGGCGATGAAGACTGGATCAACCCGGAAGCAAACGTGTCCTCGGAAGAAGCCGATGCCTTCAGCATATCCGTAGTCTGGCTCCCGTTTGCCATGCATAAGGTGATGCTTGATTTCTCTCGCACCGAGCTTTCGGATCCGATAAAAGTCCGGGTGCTGCCGGACGGCAGCATCGATTATATTGACGATGAAAATACGGTCACAATTAGATACAGCATCGATTTTTGAAGACAAAAACAAGGAGACAAGGAGGGTAAGATGAAGAAAACGCTTGGATGTCTGGTTTTAATGGGATTATTCATCCTGACCTACGCGCCGGGCGCGTGGGCCGCCTATCATCATGAGGGGGAACAGGATTCGGATAAATTCCTGGAAGCCTATCCGGACTTAAAGGGAACGAAGTTGGATCACTGCGCTACCTGCCATTCCGGCGGCTCGATTGAGACACGGCGTGGCACCATGACCATGGGAAGCTGCACCTGGTGCCATGATACCTATGGTTATGACGGCGCCGGCGAGATTGACGACACCATGAACCAGTACGGTATTGATTACAAGGCGTCCGGCCGCAACGCCGATGCGGTCGAGGCCATTGCCGACCAGGACTCAGACGGTGACGGCTACACCAACCAGACGGAAATCGAGAGCGGCACCTATCCCGGAGACGCCAACGACCACCCGGG
>DATGCF010000345.1:0-2113 GCA_035312245.1 Desulfosalsimonadaceae bacterium | reverse complement strand
CGAAAAACCGATGAGATTTCCCGCAGCATGTCAGCAGAGGCCGGGGCGGCGGAAAAATCCCCCGGCTTTGCCCTGCTCAACACCATTAAAAAAGCCAGAACCGAATTAGTGACCAGATAAGGGAGGACGCCATGTCGCATCATGACAAGCTTACATCTACCAAAGACGGCCAGCTGCTAATTAAAAAGGCGGAGACCGATCAGATTGAAACGGTCTGGGATCGATACCAGGCCCAGCTGCCCCAGTGCGGATTCTACGAAATGGGGCTTAGCTGCCGAAACTGTTCCATGGGCCCCTGCCGGGTGGATCCCTTTGGTGAAGGCCCGCAGGCAGGGGTTTGCGGTGCGGATGCAGATATTATTGTCGCCCGGAATCTCTGCCGGATGATTGCGGCAGGGGCGGCCGCACACTCCGACCACGGCCGGGACCTGGTTGAAGTGCTCGCCAATGTGGCCGAGGGCAATGCCCCCGGATATGGGGTGGCGGATGAAGATAAACTAAAGCGGGTCGCCGCTGAATACGGCATTGAAACGGAAAACAAACCCGTTAATGCCATTGCCGGCGAACTGGCCTATGCCATGCAGGAGGATTTCGGTACCCGCAGAAAAGCCATTGCGCTTTCTGCCAGGGCCCCTGAAAAACGCCGCCAGGTTTGGCAGAAAACAGGCATCATGCCGCGGGGCATTGACCGGGAGACATCGGAAATCATGCACCGCACCCATATGGGGGTGGATAACGGCTGGCAGAGCCTGCTTTTACAGGGCCTCCGAAATGCCCTGTCAGACGGCTGGGGCGGGTCCATGATCGCAACGGAAGTCTCGGACATCCTCTTCGGCACCCCCAAGCCCTGCCCCACCCAAGTGAATGCCGGGGTATTAAAGGATGACCAGGTCAACGTGATCGTTCACGGCCATAATCCCGTGGTATCCGAGATGGTCAGAATCGCCTGCCAGGACCCGGAGATGATCAAGCTTGCCGAATCCAAGGGGGCCGCCGGAATCAACCTCTGCGGCTTATGCTGCACCGGCAACGAGCTCCTCATGCGCCACGGCATTCCGGTGGCCGGCAATCACCTGATGACCGAACTGGTCATCGCCACCGGGGCGGTCGAGATGATGATCGTGGACTACCAGTGCATCATGCCCTCGCTCGGCAAAGTCGCGGACTGCTATCATACGCAGATGATCTCCACCAGCGACAAGGCCCGGTTCCCCGGTATGGAGCACATTGAATTTCACCCGGACAATGCCGGTGAAAAGGCTTACCAGCTGGTTAAAATGGCCATTGAAAATTTTGCCAACCGCGGTGAAGTCTACATTCCGGTGGCGCCCATGGATGCCATGGGCGGATTTTCGGTTGAAGCTGTGCTGGAAGCTTTAGGCGGCTCTGCCGATCCATTGATAGAGGCCATCAAGGCCGGTAAAATCCGGGGCGCCGCCGGCATTGTGGGATGCAACAACCCGAAAATCAAGCATGACTATGGCCATATGACGCTTACCAAGCGGCTGATCGAAAATGATATATTGGTGGTGGACACGGGCTGCGCAGCAGTTGCCAATGCCAAGGCGGGCTTCAAGGTGGCGGATTCGATACAATACGCCGGCCCGGGCTTAAAGGAGATATGCGGCAGCCTGGGAATCCCGCCGGTGCTTCATTTCGGCAGCTGTGTGGACAACGTCCGGATACTGGTCCTGGCCGCCGCCCTGGCGGATGCCCTTGGCACAGACATCAGCGATCTGCCGCTTGCCGGCGCGGCGCCTGAGTGGTATTCGGAAAAGGCCGTATCCATAGGGGCTTATGTCGTGGCCTCCGGCATCTACACGGTGCTCGGTCCCATGCCGCCCATTACCGGCAGCATGAATGTGGTCAACCTTCTGACAGAAGGCTTAACCGGGGTGGTCGGCGCCGCCTTTGCCGTGGAGCCGGACCCGGAAAAGGCAGGCCTTCTCATTCGTCGGCACATTGAAAATCAGCGTCAGAAACTCGGGCTTTCTGCGGAAACGATTTAATGTAGATGACAAATGGCTTAAATACGGACCCCCGCCTCGAAGATCTAAAAAAATCCGAATTGTTCTGCCGGATTGACGAATCTTCCTGGCAGGTCATCTGCGAT
>DATGCF010000344.1:0-3665 GCA_035312245.1 Desulfosalsimonadaceae bacterium | reverse complement strand
TTATGCCCACGCTTAACACGGCCGCCGCCGGGCTGGTCGCCACCGAGCTGCGCGCCGGGGTGCTTTCCGTGTTTACCCTTTTGATCTATCTAGGCCAGACCGTATCCCCGCCGTTCTTCGCTCTTTTTATAAAGGATGGCGCCGTCCGCACGTCATTTTTTGCCGGCGCCGCCGTCACCCTGCTGCCGCTTTTGTTTACGGTCTATATCGGCCTTCGGAAAACTGATTGACGTCAACTTTTCGTCAATAAGTGTGGCAATTTTTTCGTGCTCGTGCTCGTATTCGTAAGCGTACTCGATTTTTGATATTCGAGTACGCGTACGAGCACGAGTACCGTCCCGCCTGCGCGGGACTGAGTACGATCAGATCGATTAAAAGGGAAGATGAGGCTTAAGGCACCGGCATAACCGCGAATATAAACGTACTCCAGACAGCATGCGAGATAATGACTGGCGAAATATCCTTAAGCCGCCAGTACATGGCCCCCCAGAAGGCGCCGGCAACCGCCGCGGCCCCGGTCAGCATGAAGTTGAACGACCAGATGTGCACGGCCGCATAGAGGAGGGTGGCCAGGAGCCAGCCGCCTAAGCCCCCGAATCGGAGCATGAGCTTTTTCTGCAGAAAATGCCGCCAGTAAATCTCCTCGCACGGCCCGGTGACAAAAAAGAGCAATAAAGAAATCACCCATACCGGGGTGCCTTCCCCTTTTCCGTAGATGGCGCCGATTTGATCGCCGGCAAACGGAAAGATCATGGTGGAGACGGATTTGCCCGCCCAGAATATCAGATAAAGCAGGATGGCGGATAATAGCCCCAGGCCGATGGCTTTAAAATTCAGCGAAAACCGGAAGGCGCCCTTCGGCTGGAGCAGAAAGGAGAGCGCGGCCAGCAGCAGCGCGGACGCCGAAATTTTGAACCAGAACACCCCCCAGTCCAGGTAAAACGTCACAAACCAGAGGACAGCTGCCAGAAGCACGGTGCCGGCGACCGGTTTCCAGTTGAATGGCGATGCACTCAAATCAGGGCCTCCAGAACCAGGGAGATAAGCAGCAGGATGCCGAATGCCGTATCCAGTTGCGCGGTGCGGGCATCTGCATCATCGGGAATTTTTTCCAGCATGATGCGAATCAGTTTGACCGCAATCGGCAGGGAAAGAAAGACAATCAAAGACCACAAAGATAGTACCCCGGCAAGGATCAGCAGCAGAATAGATAAATAGGCCAGGGCGACCAGGGCCGCGTAAAGATAGAAGCCTTTTTGCGCGCCCAGGACAATGGCGATGGTTCGGATGTTCCGGCTTTTGTCGTGGTCGATATCCCGGAGGTTGTTGGCAAGCAGCACCAGGGCCACGATCACGCCGAAGGGGATGCTGATCCAGAACGCGTCGGCACTGAAGGCTTGATGCTGGACATAATAGGTGCCTTCCATCATCAGCGGTCCCCACATCAAAAAGACGGAGAATTCGCCCAGGGCGATGTACTTATAGCTGATGGGCGGGGCGGTGTAGGCGATGCTCGCGCCAACGCCGATCGCGCCGATAAGGAGAATCGGCCAGCCCCGGGTGGCGGCCAGCCAAAAACCGATGACCGCGCCTGCGAAAAAGAGAATGTAGGCGGCCAGGTGGACGCTGGATGCCAGAATTTTTCCTTCCACCAGGGGATGCGGCCGATATATGGCGGTTGAAACCGCCACGGTATCCACGCCCCTTCGGACGTCGTAGTAGTCATTGATCAGGTTGGTGGCGGCATGCAGAAACACCCCGCCCAGAAGCGTCAGCCCGAAAAGCCCCCAGAAAAAATAGCCGTCAATGGCAGCGATCGCGCCGCCTACCCCGATGGAGATGGCGGTCATAATAAAGGACCAGGGGCGGCTGGCAAGAAACCAGTTGCGATAAAAGGCGTTCATAATTTTCTAAAATAAGCAGGGGCTACTGGATAAGCCCTTTATTAGTTAGCTTGTGATATTGGGCAAAAATGCGTAAATTCTCAGGATCCGTAAAAATAGAGAATTGTGTGAAAAGCGTCAAGTTGAAAAAATCGGTGCGGGGGGAGGCATTAGTAAATACGCTTGAAATTGGGGCTATTTGGCAAATAGCCCCCAAAGATTTCCATAGGTGAATAAAATTTGCCGTCATCATTCGGCGGGGTAACTATCTATGGCTGATTCAGGGCATCCACCAGTTTTTTGCCTATAAGCCGGGCCTCTGCCGTGGTATCCATCTGGTCTTCAAAGGCGTTTATTCCGACCGAGTCCACATTGGCGCTTTTTCCGAAGATCATGGTTATTCCGCTCATCGGGCACTCATCCCCGTACCCACACCGGATGCAGGGCACATTGCCCTGAATTTTCAATGATCCCAGAAAATTCATGCCTTCTTCCATCATGTAGAAACTGATGGCGTTGACACCGTTATCGCATGCCGGCGGCATACCCTCGCAGTCCGCCGGAATGGCACAGGTAGTCACGGCGATGCCGGGTTTGCCCTGCATGAATCCATGCTTGTGCCGCAGTGGGTAGAGCCTTTCCAAAAAAGCCTTGGTGCGCGCGTCGATGCTGGAATAAGGGGTATAGCACCCCACCACCAGGGCGTCCGCGTCTTTTGCTTTCTGCGCCAGCCGGTTGCCGTCATCGCCGATGACGCATTCGTTGGTATCCACACATCCCAGGCACGCCCGGCAGGGTTCGATCTGGTAATCCCTTAGTTTGATAAACTCGGTTTCCATGCCCGTGGCGTCAAGCACCTGCTTGACCGCCCGGTCTGTATTGCTGTTTTTAATCGGGGAACCGGAAACGCCGAGTACTTTCATATGCGCCTCCTTTTAATCGCCTTCCGGGAGGTCATAAAATGGCCTTTACCGGAAGCGGGATTTTTTTTGCGTTTTTCACCACCGGACAGGATTCACAGTTTTCCCGCGTCGGCTTAAGCTGGCAGCCGTCGCACTGGGCCACGAGGGCCATGGCGTCTTCGATTTCCGTCTTCAGCTGCCGGTAATCCGCAATTTTTTGCTCAACCAATTTCTTTTGTTTTTTGAGATGGGCCAGGACTTCCCTGTATGCCTCATTTCCTGTCTGCCCGTTTTGTCTCGCCTGGTAGATGGCTTTAATGTCCTTTAACGCCAGTCCGGCATCTTTCAATTTCTGCACGAAGAAAACGGTTTCCGCGGTCTCCGGGGCAAATAAGTAAAATCCGCCCGCACTCCTTCCCGCGGGTTCAATAAAGCCTTCTTCCATGTAATACCTGACGGTCCGGGCGGTAACTCCGGCTTTTTCGGCAATTTCCCCAATTTGGCATAAATGTTTGTTTGCTGTGTGTTTCATAGTTATAATATGAGCATACACTTACGTAATTGTCAATATATTATTGTTCCATGCGATGTCATTTGGTCAGGTATTGACTTCAATTTATTATTTATATTTTTCTTAAAATAAATCGAAAAATATTGGTAATCCCTCCGGAGTTTGGGCCCCAATATTTATTTTCTTTAAAACAAAATATTTATACTTATTGTTTAATATAAACCCTTGTCAAACTATTATATTCTAACTTGAATCAAGACAATCAATGCGGATTGACGTTTTAGCATATTCTCTGGTGTATCTGGTTCCCATTAGCGTGTATTTCGGCTACTGGCTTGGGGGTGTCTATACCTTTACAACACCTTTTTT
>DATGCF010000343.1:0-3964 GCA_035312245.1 Desulfosalsimonadaceae bacterium | reverse complement strand
ATTTTAAATAAAAGATTTTTGCATATTGCCGGGGAGGCATTTTTATGAAGCTTAAAGTAATTGTTCATGAAGCCGAAGAAGGTGGTTATTGGGCTGAGGTTCCTTCCATTCCGGGTTGTGCGACTCAAGGCGACACATTTGAAGAATTGCTTTCCAATATTTACGAAGCTGTTGGAGCTTGTCTTTCATAGATATAAGGAATATTTGATATTAATATATAGGTAAAAATAGGGAGCTTTATGAGTAAAAACAGACAGGCCAATGAGTTTACCGGCGCAAGCAAGTATGTGCTGGACGAGGAGCTGGCCAAAATCGTTAACATTTCAATGGCCCTTGAGATGCCGCTGCTTTTAAAGGGCGAGCCGGGCACGGGCAAGACCATGCTGGCCCATGCAATTGCCGAGGCCCTTCAAATGCCGCTCATCATTTTAAACGTCAAATCCAATATGAAGCTGGTGGAGGCGTTATACCAGTATGACACCCTGACCCGTCTAAACGACAGCCGCTTCGGGGATTCCACCCGCGATGTCAGCCGGATCGAGGATTATATCAAGATGGGTAAAATCGGGCAGGCGTTTGCGGCAGACACCCGGACTGTTCTCCTGATCGATGAGATCGACAAGGCGGATACGGATTTTCAGGATGACATGCTCGATGTGCTGGATCAGATGGAGTATGACATCATCGAGATCGATAAAACCATTCCGGCCAAGCACCGGCCGGTGATCGTGATCACCTCCAACGCCAAAAAGGATCTGTCCGATCCGTTCCTGGGCCGGTGCAACTTCCATCACATCGCATTTCCGGACCCCAAGATGATGCGGAAAATTATCGGTGTCCATTTCCCGAACCTTGACAATGAGGTCATGGAAAACGCCATTGCCACCTTTTACAAGCTCCGCGAGATCGACACGGTGGAGAAAAAGCCAGCGACCCGGGAGCTGATCAACTGGATCCGGGCGCTTCAACTGGATCCGGATTTCAAGCCCAAGCAGCTCACCAAGGGGGATATCCCCTACCTGGGCGTTTTGTTTAAGAAAAGCCAGGACTATGTAAATGCCGGCAATTATATCAACCGCCGAAAACTGTTTTAATTTTACGAAATGTTTATCGATTTTTTTTATAAACTCCGCGAGGCCGGGATACCTGCCACGCCGACCGCGTTTTTAACGCTTTGCAAGGCGCTTCGCCTGGGACTGATCAACTCCCTGGAGGATTTCTACACCGCCTCGCGGGCCATTCTGGTCAAATCCGAGCGGCATTTTGACCTGTTTGACCAGCTTTTTGCCCACTATTTCGAGGGGGCGGAGCTGCCGGATGTGGAGGGGCTGGAACTGGACAATATGGCCAGGGCCCTTTTGGATGAATGGCTGAAAAATCCCAAGGAAATCGCCGAGGCATTCGGCGTGGATCCGGAAACCCTGGAAAACTATTCGCCCGAGGAGCTGCTCGAATATTTCAAGGAGCGGCTAAAGGAGCAGACCGAGCGCCATGACGGGGGCAACCGATGGATCGGCACCGGCGGCACCTCGCCGGTGGGGCATTCCGGCTATCATCCGGAGGGCATGCGCGTGGGCGGCGAATCCCGGAATAAATCCGCGGTTAAAGTCGCCAATGAACGGCGGTACAAGGATTATTCCCGGTCCGGGCCCCTTACGCATGCCTCCATGGGCGAGGCCTTGAAGCGGCTCCGCAATCTGGTACCGTCAGGGCCCAAGGACGAGGTCAACGTGGATGAGAGCATCTACCAGACCATGAAGAACGCGGGTGAAATCGAGATCGTGTTTGACCGGAGCCTGCGGGACCGGCTCAAGGTGATCCTGATGATCGATAACGGCGGCTGGTCCATGGACCCTTACGTGCCGGTGGTGCAGACGCTTTTCAATTACGCCAAGAGCCAGTTTAAGGATTTAAAAACCTATTTTTTCCACAATACGGTCTATGACACCGTGTGGGAGGATCCCAGCCGGTATAAAAAACCGGTCAAGGTGGATGATTTTGCCCGCAAAGACCCGGATACCCGGCTTATTATGGTGGGTGATGCCAGTATGGCGCCCTATGAGTTAATGGCCCGGGACGGTTCCATCTATGCCACTGAGCGAAGCGGCCTGCCGAGTATCGAGCGGCTGAGATTACTGTCAGAGACCTTTCCCCACAATGTCTGGCTCAATCCCGTATCCGAGCGGATGTGGCCGTATACCCGGACCATCATGATGATCCGGCAGATTTTTCCCATGTATGAGCTATCCATTGACGGGCTTGAAGGCGCGGTCACCCAATTGATGGCGGCATAGGATAGAAGGCAAGGCACTAAAGTGCTGAGGCACTAAGGTACTAAGGTACTAAGGCACTGAGGGGCTGAGGTCCTGAGGTGCTTAGGCATTAAGGGGCTGATGCGCTGAGGTACTAAGGGGCTGAGGCGATGGAGGCTTTGCCTCAGTCCCCCTTTGAAAAAGGCCATCACCTGAGCCTCCCTTTAAAAGGGGAAACTACCTGAGCCCCCCTTTGAAAAAGGGGGGATTGGGGGGATTTAAAGGAATCGGCCTTTTTTATAGGGTTGCAAGTCAATAATTTTTATGGATTTTCTGGAAGTATCCCCCTGGGTCTGCAGTCGGGGGCCGAGCTTTACAATAACTTCCTCGTCAGGAGCAGTTTATGAATCAGCGGGTTAAGTCTCAAATTAAAACCATCGGATGGATGCTTGTCTTTGTTTTAGCTTTTTCAACCCTCGCGGCTGCCGGCGAACGTCTGGCGGTAGGCGTGTCCGTGGCCAATATTCGGTCCGGCCCCGGGCAAAGCTATGACGTGTTGTGGAAGGCGGAAAAATACACGCCGGTTGATGTTCTTGAACGGGATCAATCCGGCAATTGGTGTTATTTTGAGGATTATGAGGGCACCAAGGCCTGGATTCATAAAAATCTGGTGCGCGACATGGATACGGTGATGACGAAAACCGGGTTGTGCAATATCCGGTCCGGTCCGGGAACGGATCACGACTTGCGCTTTCAGGCGGAAAAAGGCGTGCCGTTCGAGGTGGTCACGCGAAAAGGCGACTGGATCCAGATCAAGCACGCGGACGGGGATACGGGCTGGATTCATCAGAAACTGGTGTGGTGAGGTCAGGGATAGGGTATAAGGTGTAGGGTGTAAGGTTACGGCCTGGCGGTTAAATAGTATAAAAGGGGAAATTTATGAGCGGATTATCATTTCAAAAGGACAAGCAGGTGCTTGTGGGCGTGGGTTCAGCCCTGGTGGATATGCTGGCCCGGGAAAGCGACGCGTTTATGGAAAGCCTGGGTGTTGACAAAGGCGGCATGCACCTGGTGGAAAGTGATTACGTCGACCAGCTGGTGGAAAAGCTGGAGAGCCCCCCGACAATTGATCCCGGCGGATCGGCCTGCAATACGGCCATCGGCGTTGGCATGATGGGCGGAAATGCCCGGTTCGTGGGAAAGCTGGGCGAGGATAGTCTGGGCGATATGTTTCACCAGGATCTTAAAAAAAATAATGTGGAGACGGTGCTGTTCCCATCGGATCTGCCCACCGGCCGGGTGCTCTCTGTTATCACCCCGGACGCCCAACGCTCCATGTTTACCTATCTGGGTGCGGCCGCGGAACTCCACCCCTCTGAAATCACCCCGGACTGCTTTGACCAGGCGGCGATTGTGCACGTGGAGGGGTATCTGTTGTTTAACCGGGAGCTGATGCTGGCCACCATCAAAGCGGCCAAAGCTGAAGGCGTGCTCGTCAGCCTGGATCTCGCCAGTTTTAATGTGGTGGAGGAATCAAAGGATTTTCTCGATCAGATTATTGACGACTATATTGATATTTTGATCGCCAATGAGGACGAGGCCCGGGCCTTTACCGGTGAGACCGATGAAGCCAAAGCGTGGCGGATCTATCCAGAAATGTGGAAATCGCGGTACTAAAAGTCGGCCGCCGGGGAAGTTTTGTGAATTACAAG
>DATGCF010000342.1:0-3116 GCA_035312245.1 Desulfosalsimonadaceae bacterium | reverse complement strand
CCGCTATGGAACACCGGATGAATTAAAATCCCTGGTCGATGCCGCACACGAGGCCGGCCTCTTGGTGTTAATGGACATCGTCCACTCGCATGCGGTTTCCAATGAGGTGGAGGGCCTGAGCCGATTTGACGGGACCCTTTACCAGTACTTCCACTCCGGTGACCGCGGCCAGCACCCGGCATGGGATTCCCGGTGTTTTGACTACGGCAAAATCCAGGTGCTCCACTTCCTGTTGTCCAACTGCCGATTCTGGCTGGATGAATACCGGTTTGACGGCTTCCGGTTTGACGGGATCACCAGCATGCTCTACCTGGACCACGGCCTTGAGAAGGCGTTTACCTCGTATGCCGACTATTTTACAGACAATGTGGATGAAGAAGCCCTGGCCTATCTGGCTCTGGCAAATGAAGTAATCCACTCCGCCAATCCGCATGCGGTCACCGTGGCCGAGGATATCAGCGGCATGCCCGGCCTGGGCGTGGCCATCGAAGACGGCGGCTACGGGTTTGACTACCGGTTTGCCATGGGGGTTCCGGATTTCTGGATCAAGCTCACAAAGGATACCCCGGATGAGGAATGGCCTCTGGGGCAGCTGTGGTATGAGTTAAACAACCGGCGGCCGGACGAGCGGACCATCAGCTACGCGGAATCCCACGATCAGGCCCTGGTCGGGGATCAGACCTTGATTTTCAGGCTGATCGGAGCGGATATGTATCAACATATGCATGTTGATGATGATCACATGCGGGTGGCTCGCGGCATGGCGCTTCATAAGATGATCCGGCTGATCACCCTGGCCACCGCCGGTAGCGGGTATTTAAATTTTATGGGAAACGAATTCGGCCATCCGGAATGGATCGACTTTCCCCGGGAGGGAAACGGATGGAGCTACCGGTATGCCCGCCGACAATGGCACCTGGCAGATGATCCCTCGCTCAAGTATCATCAGCTGGCGCTTTTTGACCGAAGCATGATTCGGCTGGCACAAAAGATAGGCCTCCTTGACTCGCCCGCAGCCGAGCGCCTGCATGAGCATGATGCAAACAAGATTCTGGCATTTGAGCGAAACGGCCTGATATTTGCCTTTAACTTCCACCCGGCCCGTTCATACGAGGACTATCAAATCGACTGCCCGCCCGGCTCCTTTCAGATGGTACTGGATACAGACCATCCAGAATTCGGCGGCCATAACCGGTTGACCGCCGGGCAGGTGCATCATACATTCGTGCCCGAAAACGGGCCCGCCGACCGGCAGGTGCTTAGCCTTTACCTGCCCGCCCGGACGGCAATCGTGCTGCGGCCGGTCTAGTACCGCTTGCCGTCGTCATCAACCATGGGCACGAACCGCACCGGCAGCACCGATTCCTCAACCAGCTCGCCTTCTTTTTTCCGAAGCCGGACGAGTTCCTGGGCGTACTTCTTGCCCACCGGGATAATCATGCGGCCGCCATCGGTCAGCTGTTCTTTTAGCGGCTTAGGCACATGGGTGGGTGAGCAGGTCACAATAATCGCGTCATAGGGGGCGTGCGCGGCCCAGCCCTCGTAGCCGTCCCCGATTTTGACATGCACATTGGTATAGTCCAGGTCATTTAGCAATTGCCGGGCAGTTTCGCCCAGGGACGGGATAATTTCAATGGTATAGACCGCCCGGCAGATTTCCGCCAGAATGGCGGCCTGGTATCCGGAGCCAGTGCCGACTTCAAGGACCCTGTCGGTTTCTTTAAGGTCTAAGGCCTCGGTCATAAAGGCCACGATATAGGGCTGGGAGATGGTCTGATCGTAGCCGATGGGCAGGGGCTGATCCGAATAAGCCAGGTCCTGGTAGTTATCCGGAACGAATAAGTGCCGCTTGACCTCGCGAAAGGCCTTCAGCAGCTGCTCATCGGATATCCCCCGCTGGCGGAGCTGTTTGCGGACCATCTGTTCGCGTTCCTCGAGATGCCGGTCCCCGCCCATGGCTTCAGTCCCTGTACCTGTCAAATGCCATCCCGTCAATATAAGGCCGCTGATCACCGCAACGAACAGAAAAATGGGCCTGCAGCACCGATAAAAACCCCATATCCGCTTACTTTTTCTTTTTTTTGTCAAAATACAGGGATTCAAACTGATCCACGCTCTTTCTAAGCTTTTCAATATAATCCAGGTCCGTGGTCTGCTTGCACTTCATGGCAAAAATCAGCATATGATGCAGCAGCGAGATCTTTTGCGTATATTTATCGGCCTCCAGGCTAATCCGCTGGGTCATGAAATACTGGCTGACAATCTCCTGGAGTTTGTTGGCGTGATCCTCCTTGTTCACCACCCACCGGATCAGCTGGTTGGCGTTATGATCCTTCTCCGCCTGCAGATGCTGAATGGTTTTCATGGATTTTTCAATGGTGGTGATATGCTCCCGGATCATTTCAATCCGCATCTGATCGTCATAAATGCCGCACGGGATTTCACAGTGGCCGAAAGCACCGCTGCTGAATCCCAAAACCATGACGGCAGCCATCATTATCAGTATGATGCGTTTCATCTCAATTGCCTCCCTAAGTCGTTTTCGGGGATTATCCCCTGAGTTTTTTGGTAACCCCGGCCACCCGATGACCGAGTTTCTTCCCGTTTTCAACGGCATCCGCATCCGGAGCGCCCGCGCAGGCCGTGCCATAATGCCCGGTCGCAGCCATGGGATCGCCGACAATAATCATCCCGTAAATCATCAGGCACTGAATTATCGACATCATGGTGGTTTCCTTGCCGCCGGTCGGATCGCCGGATGTGGCAAATGCGGCGCCGATTTTACCCTCCATTTTTTTCCGTGTCCCGATAAAATCGTCAAAAACCCGTTTCAAATCCGCCGCCATCACGCCGAAATAAACTGGGGACCCCGCAATGACGCCGTCGGCATTTAAAAAATCATCCTGAGTTGCTTCTTTAGTGGATTTGAGGAGCGCATCCACCCCATCCACCGAATTGACGCCGTCAGCGATGGCTTCGGCCAGCTTTCGGGTATTTCCGCCCTTTGAGTAATAGAGTACAAGTACCTGCATAAATGACCTCCCGGACTAATCTGATATGTGTTCAATTGTTTATTAAAATAATCATGAAAAGTATGGTTTTCCAATTAACTAAAT
>DATGCF010000341.1:0-4889 GCA_035312245.1 Desulfosalsimonadaceae bacterium | reverse complement strand
CAAAGCGGGGAATGGGCCGGTGATACGGCGGAATCTCAAGCCACGCAGACAATCCGGCGGCCGGAATTCCGAATCACCATTGATCTGAATCACGGCACAGGCACAGCCACGGTGTGGACCTGCGATTTTTCCATTGATTATGTCAAAATAAACGCGGATTATCGGACCTGATATTCGGCATACAGTTCACAGTTCACAGTTCAGGATTTACAGTTAAAAAAATTGAACTTTGGAAAAGGCTTATAAAAAGGACATTTCCTTTAAGTTCCCCTTTTCAAAGGGGGATTTAGGGGGATTTTTCAGCCTTTTAAAATTTAAATCCCCCAATCCCAAATTTCCCAACCCCTGTTTATTGCTGTAATAATGCCACCGCAGCCCAATGCCCCGCTTTTTTAAAGGTCCTCAGAACTTGTATTTCAGATCAATCTGATAGCGCTGTACATCCTGGTCAAGGTCGCGCTCCAGGGCTTCATAGAAAAATCCGGTGGTTTTGAATTCGCAGTGCTTGGTCACCTTATAGCCCACCCCGACCTTAAAGCCTTTGACATCGGTGGAGGCTAGGCCCGAGCCGAAATCGCTGTCCTTTATATCCTGAACACAGGCGTCGGCCCCGATTTCCGTGTATTCAATCCCGAAACTGTATCGGTCAATTTTGGTTTTAACCCCCACAAGCCAGCCGAGATTTTCATCTTCCGGGTCAAGATCGCCGCCCAATGCCCCTTCGCCGGCATCCCCGTCAGCCCCGAAGTTATAGAAAATCTGGGCATGGGGTGAGACGCTCATGGCCCCCAGCTTAAAATGGCCGCCGGTATAGAAGTCAATAAGCTGGTATTCGTAGTCTTTACCCAGCGCCGGCACGTCAGCCAGGATTTTATTCGTGTCATGGACGTCATACACCGCCAGCGCGCCTAAAAAATTGCCCGTTTCCAGGCCGATCTGCAATGCGTTCATCTCGGCAATGTCAGCATCCACGTATCGGACCTGAAAATAGCCCGCATTGACAAAAATCGGTTCCAGGTCAAGTCTTGCGGCAAATCCGGCCGGCCGCACATCCCCGTCCCACAGTGCCATGGAGGAATAGAAGATGTTTTTGTGCTGGCCGGCAATAAAGGTGAAATTCTTCAGGGAATGTTCGGCATACGCATAATCCAGGCGGATATCGCCGGTTTCAAAAATCTCATTGTTCGATAAAGTGGCGTTGGTGGTATTGCCGGAGGCCCCGCCCGTGGCCAGGCCGGCGGCAATTTTCCAATTCTCCGCGGGATTATGCCAGGCCAGGCCCATGCGGAAGCGGAGCCGCAGCCGGTCCTTGGGATCATTGTCCGCTGCTTCATCCAGGTCCTGATAATCATAACGGACCCGAAGATCGCCCTTAATGTCCATGCTTTCAATAAAATCCGGCAGATTGACCTGGGCGGATGTTGACATGGGGTGGAGCAAAAACCCTGTAAAAACAAAAAATAGAATTAATTGAAAGGTTATACGGTACTTCATTTTCTTTTGTCTCCTCTCTTGCAAAAATGCGTTAGGGTGTCGTAAACAACTTGTCATATGTTTCAAAAAAATTTGAAATTGTCGTAGTTTCGGTATTTACTGGTATATTGTTAAGACTTTATGACCCTTTGGTGACAATCCCATGAATTTTTTGTCCTCAGAATGTAAAAATAGAAAAACTGGTTCCTCTGGATTAAAGCGGCCGTATGGGGAGTAAAATGGTTCGGCTGCAGAAATATCTGGCAGATGCAGGCGTCTGCTCAAGAAGAAGGGGAGAGACCCTGATCCGGGAGGGCAAGGTCAAGGTAAACGGCCGGGTTGTCCGTGAAATGGGGGTAAAGGTTGATCCGAAAACCGATGCAGTGGAAGTTTCCGGCCGGCCGGCGGCATTGGCGGGACCTGAAATTTATATCATGCTGAACAAGCCCCGGGGCTATATCAGCAGCTGCCGGCATGGCCGGCGAAAAATCGTGCTTGATCTCATTGATACAGACCAGCGCGTCTATCCGGTGGGCCGGCTGGATAAGGATTCCACTGGGCTTTTGCTTTTAACGAACAACGGGCGGCTGCACTACCGTTTAAGCCATCCCTCATTCGAGCACGAAAAAGAGTATATCGTGAAGACAAAAAAATCGATCACGGACTCGGATTTGGCCGCGCTGGCGGCTGGTGTGGAGTTGGATGGTAGATCCACACGGCCGGCGCGCGTCTATCGCAAAGAAAGCCGCGAGTTTGGGATTATTCTTCAGGAAGGGAGAAACCGACAGATCCGGCGGATGGTGGAAGCCGTGGGCAACCAGGTGGTCCACCTGCACCGCATTCGTATGGCCACCCTGCAGTTGGGCGGCTTGGCATCCGGCCAATGGCGCCACCTGAAAGCAGAGGAAACTTCAGAATTAAAAAATTTTTGCGGGATTTAAAACCCGCAGCAGAGACCTGAATCCCGGCATAAATCGCTTCTTAAGCAGCCATCAGGATTTGGCATCGAGCAATTGATGCTTGATATTGATCCCCTCACTGATAAAGGCCACATGCTCGCCAATGTTGGTGGAGAGGTCACAGACCCGCTCCAGACAGCGGGAGATGATAATGGTTTGAATGGAGCGCCGGGTATTCAGCCGCCGGTGTTCAGGAGCGGGAGTGCTGCAGGCCATGTATTCCACCATGGCCTGCAGCACCTCCAGGGTGTATTCATCCGCCCGGTCATCCATTTTCCGGATTTCATAAGCGGAGTTGGTATCCTCATTGACGAAACAGGATACGGCCTTTTTAAACATGGCCAGGCTCACATCGATTAACTGGTCCATGGCCGGGATGGTTTCAAGCGGCGGATATTTGCAGAGGAACTGGCTCCGCTCACTGATGTTGACCGCTTGGTCGGCGATGCGTTCGAGCTCATTGCTGATTTTGGCGATTCCCATGATGGTCCGCAGATCCTTGGCCATGGGCTGCTCAAGAGCCACCAGCTTTAAGGTATATTGATCAACTTCCACTTCGAGGGCGTTGATTTTTTTATCCCCGTCAATCACCGTCTTCGCCAGCTCTTCATTTCTTTCCAGATAGGCGGTGGTGGCGTTCTCAAGGGCGCGCTGGGTCAGCGCGGCCATATTGAGAATGGTCATTTTGAGGTTTTCAAGTTCTTTTAGGAAATGGCGTTCCATAGTATATCCTTCTGACAATATCAGCCGAAGCGGCCGGTAATATAGTCCTCTGTCTGTTTCAGCTGGGGACGGGTAAACATGGTTTCCGTCTCTCCGGTTTCAATGAGCCGGCGCATGTAGAAAAATGCCGTGATGTCCGAAACCCGGGCGGCCTGCTGCATGTTATGGGTGACAATGATGATGGTAAAATTTTTTTTCAGTTCATGGACCAGATCCTCAATTTTTTGGGTTGCAATCGGGTCCAGCGCGGATGCGGGTTCATCCATTAAAATGACCTCGGGTTCCACCGAAAGGGCGCGGGCAATGCAGAGCCGCTGCTGCTGGCCGCCGGATAGGCCTAAGGCTGACGCATTCAGCCGGTCTTTGACCTCCTCCCATAGGGCGGCCTGTTTCAGGCTTTTCTCCACGTGCTCGGCAACCGTCTTTTTATCCTTAATCCTGTTGACCCGCAGCCCGTAGGCCACATTGTCAAATATGGTTTTGGGAAAGGGATTCGGTTTTTGAAAGACCATGCCGACGCGCCGGCGGAGATGCACCACATCAATATTCTGCCCGTAGATATTTTCGCCGTCAATATGGATTTCGCCTTCTACCGCCGTGCCGGGGATTAAATCGTTCATTCGGTTCAGGCACCTGAGGAACGTGCTTTTGCCGCACCCCGACGGGCCGATCAGGGCAGATACCTGGTTTTTTTTAAATCCAACGGAAATATCCTCAAGCGCTTTGAAATCGCCGTAAAAGAAATTTAGCTGCGTGGCGACAATTTTATCCGGTTGCTCCATTTATGTTATCCTTAATGCCATCCAGTCCAATCAGATGTTTTTGGTCTGAGCTTTGTTCAGGGTAAAATAGAATACAGAGCCTTTAGAGCGGCCATCCGGTGGGCTCTGCACCCAGATATCGCCGCCCATGCTCTTGACCGCATGGCGGCATATGGCCAATCCTAAGCCGGTTCCGCCGGAGGCCCGGCTCCGCTCCTTGTCCACCCGGTAAAACCGTTCGAATATTCGTTTTTGATGCCGCTGGGCAATGCCCGGCCCCTCATCCTGAACACCGAAAAGGAAATGATCGGATTTGTCAATGGTAAAAACCGTCACCGTTGTATTTTCAAAGGTGTGGCGGATGGCATTGTCCAGAAGGTTTCGAAATATCTGGGTCAGCGTATTGGCCTCTCCGTATACGGTGAGTGGGGCGGGAAGCTGGTTGACCACTTCTATCTTTTTTTCCTTAGCCATGGGCATGCAGGTTTCCCAGGCATTGGCCAGGCAGTCGGCCGCATCCACCGGCGCCAGTTCCAGCCGTTCCGCCTGCTTTTGCTGCTGTTTGGTCAGTTCCAGCAGGTCATTGACGATGTTGGCCATCTGGTTGGCGTTTTTCAGGATGGTTTGAATAAAGGTTTCCGCCTCAGCTGAGGTTCTTAGCTTCTTATCCATCAGGGTTTCCGCATACCCCTTGATAGAGGTAAGCGGCGTGCGGAGTTCATGGGACACATTGGCCACAAAATCCTGCCTTGCTTTTTCGAGCCGGACCAGTTCGCTGATATCGTGGAACACCACCACCGCCCCGCCGTCCGGGATTTTCACCAGATTGACCTCATAAATAATATCATGGTCGATGGGCACCCTGAGACTTGGCGGCTGTTTGCCCGCCAGCACATCGCTGCATGCGGTCTGGATCTCCGGGTTTAAGAAAACCTCCATGGGCCGGTAGCCGATGCAGGAGGGCACGCATCGG
>DATGCF010000340.1:0-8406 GCA_035312245.1 Desulfosalsimonadaceae bacterium | reverse complement strand
TGCCTGACTGATAAAGATTTTCGGCTATTTCTGAGGATGCTTGAATCCCCCGATGGTCAAGGAGTTCGGTTCCGCAGATGATCACCGGTTTCTCGCTTTTTAACAGCGCTTTCGCCGTCTTTTTCAAGGCCTGCTTTGCCGATTCGGGAATGTCGGATGCATGATTTTCCGCGCCCTGGCGGCCGGCGAGCAAGTCCTTTAACCGGGCCATGAATAAAGATAGTTCCGGCGGCCGGGTGGGGATATGTGTCAATGGAAACGGCCAGTCCAGGGGCCGGGGATCCAGGGCCGCCACAAAAGCGCCTTTTCGGGCTGCCTGCCGCAGGGCCAGCGCCAGCATGGGGGCTTCGGTCAACACATCCGTGCCAACCGCCACGATACAATCAGACATTTCAATCTCCTGCATGGATACGGCCAGGTGCGGCTTTAATCCGAACACCGCGGTTTTGACCACTCGGCCGTGCCGCTTGTCCGGCCAGTAAACCGGCCCCTGCCAGCCTTTTTCCATGCAAAGCGATTTTAAGGCAAATAATGTTTCCAGGCTGCTACGCGCAGCGCCCACCGCGGCCACGGCCTGAGCCCCGTGCTGATCGCAGATGCGGTCAAGCGCTGCCAATGCCGCGTTTACCGCTTGGTCCGGCGCCGTCGATTGATTGTCGATCACCGCTTTCCTGGGCCGGTCAGAAAGATTGGCATAATAGAGTCCGTATCTCCCCCGGTCACATATAAAATGGCCGTTCACATCTTCATTAAACCGGGCCTCATGGCGGACAACAGCCCGGTTCCGCGCCGAAACCGTGATATGGCACCCCAGGCTGCAATGGATGCAGATGCCCGGGGTCCGCTCAAAATCCCAGCGCCGGCCGGTGTATCGCGACGGTTTATCCGTATACACGCCGGTCGGGCAGATATCGATCAAGTTTCCGGCAAACGGGCTTTCAAGGATCCCGTCGGTGAAACGGCCGAAGTACACGCGAGAGGCAACGCCCATGGCTCCCAGATCCCGATATCCGGCAAACTCCTGATAAAACCGGGAACAGCGGTAGCACTGGATACAGCGGTTCATCTCATGCTGGATCAAGGGGCCCAGATACTGATCCGGATAGGTCCGCTTTTCGCCTTTAAATCGCCGGATACTATGCCCGCCGGCCACTGTTAAATCCTGAAGCAGGCAGTGCCCGCCCTCATCACAGACCGGGCAGTCGTGCGGGTGGTTTAACATCAGCCATTCAATGACGTATTTACGGAAAGCCGCGGCCTCGGGATCATCGGTCGAGACCTTCATCCCATCCAAACAATCGATCATGCAGCTCATCTGGATGCCGGAAAGCCGGCCCGCGTTTTCGATTTTTACCGCGCACACCCGGCAGGCCCCCACCGAGCCCAGCGCCGGATGATAGCAGAAACGGGGAATCATAATACCCAGCCGTTCGGCGGCATCAATAATCTTGGTGCCTTCAGGTACCTCGATTTCCCGGTTGTCTATGGTGAGTTTGGGCATACTGTGAGATAATTTTTCTTCTGATTGATTTAATCGTACTCAGTCTCGCAAAAGCGAGACGGTACTCGTGCTCGTGCTCGTACTCGTACTCGAAAAATTGTCGATTACGAGTACGAGTACGAACAGTAAGTTAAAATGTTTAATTCCAACAACATTCGTCCCATAGAGTAAGATTAAGACGATTTAAATGGACACGCCCTTTTTTCAATATGCTCATTCACTTCATCGGCAAAATGCTCAAGCAGGCTTTCCACGGGCGCGGCCGCGCCCGGCGCAAATGCGCAGTAGGCCTTGGCCAGGTGATCGCACATTTCCTTTAACATATCCACAAACGCGGGCTCGCCCTGCCCGTTTTCAATGCGCCGCAAAAGATCCCGGATATACGGGAGCCCGTCCCGGCACGGCGTGCACCAGCCACAGGATTCCCGGGCAAAAAACGCGATCATGTTCAGCGTCGCCCCGACCAGACAGGTTTTCTGATCAAACACCACAATGGCGCCGGTGCCCAGCCGGTAGCCGGCATCCTCCAGGGACTTAAAATCCATGGCCGCATGATACATGGAGGCCGGCATAAAATGGGTGGAGGTCCCGCCCGGCAGACACGCCTTGAACTCGGAGCCCTCGCACATGCCGCCCGCATAGTCCTCGATGATTTCCGAGAGCTTGATCCCCATGGGCAGCTCGTAGCAGCCCGGCCGGCGCACCCGGCCGGATATGGAAAAAATTTTTGTCCCCGCCCCTTCCGGGGTTAATGCGAGAGACCGAAACCAGTCCGCCCCGTTTTGGATGACATGGGGCACGCAGCACAGGGTCTCCACGTTCTGCACCAGCGTGGGCAGCTGCCACAGCCCCTTGAACGTCGGAAACGGCGGCGGCTTTCTCGGATTCGGCCGCCGGCCTTCCAGAGCGTTTAATATAACGGTCCCCTCGCCGCAGATGTACCGGCCGCCGCTTCGGTGGACCACGATATCGAAATCAAATCCGGTTTGCATGATATTTGTTCCCAGGAACCCGGTCTGCCGGGCATTTTCCACCTCACGGGAAAGGATCCGGGCGGCATTTTCATACTCCGGCCGAATAAAAATCAGGCCGTGTGCGGCCCCCATGGCGCATCCCGCAATCACCATCCCCTCGATCAGCTGATGGGGGTCGGCATGGATCATGACCCGGTCCTTGAACGTGCCCGGTTCCATCTCATCGGCATTGCAGACCACGTAGCGGGGATACGGCGCGTTCTCCAGCACGGTGGAGAGCTTCTGGCCCATGGGAAAGGCGGCCCCGCCGCGGCCCAAAAGGCCGGCATCCATCAGAATATCCTGGATCGACTGAAAGGTCTCATCCTTTAATGCCCGGACCAGGGCCTCGTATCCGCCGCCCTCGCGATACTCTTCCAGGGTCGTGATCCGGTCGGGTTTTCGATTTTTTAATAGCACCTGCGGATGCATTTATTCTTCCGAGCTCAATTCATCGATAATTGCGTCAATCTTTTCCGGGGTCAAAAATCCGTAGACCCGTTTATTGATCATCATGGCCGGGGCCCGGTCGCAGTAACCCAGGCAGCAGGCCGGCAGCAGGGTAAACCGGCCGTCCGGCGTGGTTCCGCCCATTTCAATGCCAAGCTTTTGGCAAAGATATTCGCACAGGGGAATGTAGCCCGCCATCCAGCAGACCACGCTGTCGCAGATATGGATGACATATCTGCCCACCGGCTCCCGGTAAATATAGTTATAAAATGTGGCCAGCTCTTCGATTTCAAGCGGCGTCATGTCAAGCATCCCGGCCGCAATCGCCACTGCCTCGTCGCTTAAATAGCCGAAGGCCGCCTGGCAGGCCATCATCACATCAACCACCAGTTCCTTCGGGTGATCGGCCTCGGCAATCCGGCGTTCGAGTTCGGTTTTGACAGCGCTCGGCAGCATCTTCACCCTCACCTGTCCAGATCCGGCAGTGTATAGTCCGTTGTTCCCAGAACCGAAATCAGATCCGCAATGGTTTCCCCTTTGGACATGATCGGAAACACCTGCACGTTGGTAAAGCTGGGGCCCCGGATGCGCATGCGGTAGGCCGCGCCCAGGCCGTCGCTGACCACGTAGTAGCCCTGCTCCCCGCGGGGGATTTCACAGGCCATATAGGACTCGCCCCTTGGGATCTTGGGCCCGCGGGTGACATTGATGAAATGATGGATCAGGCTTTCAATGTCTTGTAACATGTCTTTTCTTTTGGGCACGCTGTAGCGATAATCATCGGTCACATGCCGGCCGTCCGGCATATGATCGATCACCTGCCGGATGATGCGCGCGCTCTGGCGCATCTCCTCGATCCGAAGTCTGTAGCGGGCGTGGCCGTCGCCTTCCGTATCCGTGGGCACCTCAAAGTCAAACTGGCCGTATGCGGAGTACGGCGTTTTTTTCCGGAGATCCCAATCCACCCCCGTGGCCCGAAGGTTCGGGCCGGTCACCCCCCAGTCAATGGCATCTTTCCGGGAAAGCCGCCCGATGCCCTTTAAACGGGCCTTAAAAATGGGGTTTTTGATGGTCAATGCCTCGTAATCTTTGATCCGTTTAGGGAAGTCCCTTAAAAATGCCTCGATCGGCTCCTTCCAACCGGCCGGCATGTCCGCGGCCACGCCGCCGGGCCGGAACCAGGACGGGTGCAGCCGGGCGCCGGAGATCATCTCCACGATATCCAGGACCTTCTCCCGATCCCTAAAGGTATAAAAATTGGGGGTCATGGCGCCCAGGTCGTGGCCGCAGATGCCCAGAAACGCCAGATGGTTGCTGATGCGAAAGAGCTCGCTCATCAAGACCCGGATATATTCGGCCCGCTCCGGGACCTTGATGCCCGCCAGCTGCTCAACTGCCATCACATACGGGAGGTTGTTGGCCGCGCCCGCCATGTAATCCACCCGGTCCGTATAGGGAATAAACTGCAGCCAGGTCTGACGCTCCCCCAGCTTTTCAACAGAGCGGTGGTGATAGCCCACATCCAGGTCCAGGCCGGTGATGGTCTCGCTTTCAAGTTTGACAATCAGGCGCAGGAGGCCGTGCGTGGCCGTGTGGTGGGGCCCCAGATTGAGAATCAGCGCCTCCTCGTCCGCCGCCGGATCAAAATATTCCTCCCCGCCCCATGGCTGTAATTCCCGGGCCTGCTTTTCCGTGTACGGCGGCATTTCATTGGCCCGGCCCGGATGGGATTTGCGTAAGGGGTGCCCCTCCCAGTCCGGCGGCAGGATCAACCGGCGAAGATGGGGATGTTCGGGGAAATTGATCCCGAACATGTCGTAGATTTCGCGCTCATACCAGTTGGCGCAAGGCCACAGGTTGCTGATGCTCGGGGCATCCGGGTATTCGCCGGAAAGCGGCACCTTGACCCGCATGCGGGTGGCCGGCTCAAAGGCGGTCAGATGATAGACCAGGGTAAAATCCGGGTACTGATCCCGATTGCGCCGGGCGGATTCGTCTATGGCGGTATAATCCTCCAGCCGCTCGAATCGGGTCGGCGCCTCGTGTTTGAGGAAGGAGAGGACGTCCTTGACGCGCTCCGGCATCGTGTGAATGGTCAGCATATCGGATGTGGTGTCACCGGGCCTGACCGCATCGCCAAATCGGTTTTTAAGCCCTGCCGCCAAATCTTTTGCCGCCGGTCCGAGTTCTATGGAATTGGCCGGTGGCGACCACATGAGGTCTGAGCGGGAGTCAAAGAAATCCGGCGGGGTCACCGAAGTGCCGCGAATGGGAATCCCGTTCATGCCCGGCCCCCGGGTATCCCGGGACTTGGTCTGTCCATCCACCAGCACCGGAGAGGTGCTCCCCTGGTCACCGCCGGCTACATGAAAATTGGGGCGGGTGGGATGCTCGCCCTTAATCTTTTTTTGCAGCTCCACCAAACCGGCCAGTACGGCTTCGGGCCGCGGCGGGCAGCCCGGGATATAGACATCAACGGGCAGGATCTGGTTAACACCCTGCACCACACTGTAAACGTCGTACATGCCGCCCGTGTTGGAGCAGGAGCCCATGGAAATCACCCATTTGGGCTCGGCCATCTGCTCATAGAGACGTAAAACCACCGGGGCGATCTTTTTAAACACCGTGCCGGAGACGATCAACAGATCCGCCTGCCGGGGCGAAAGCCGCAGGACTTCCGCGCCGAACCGGGCAATGTCGTAGCGCGGGGTAAGGACCGTGGCCTCTTCCACAAAGCAGCATGACAGACCGAAATACATGGGCCAGAGGCTGTTGGCGTGCGCCCAGTTAATCACCGGATCCAAAAGCTTTGGGAAAAACCCTACCTGATCCGTGTTTTTCCGTGCCACTCAAGGCCTCCTTTACGCCAGATGTAGACCAGTCCGAGCAAGAGTATAAAAATAAAAAAGGCCATCTGCAGCCAACCCTTCCACCCCAATGATTTGCAGGCCACGGCCCAGGAGAAGATAAACGCCCCTTCGACATCAAAGAGCAGAAAAAAAATGGCCACCAGGAAAAACGGGACCGGATAGCGCAGCCGGGCGGTGCCCGTGGGGATGATGCCGCTCTCATAGGGACGCTGCTTATCGGGGTTGAACCTCTTTTCTCCCAGCCAGCGGGTCAATAGAAGCATCACCGCCATCAACACAAGAATGGCTACGATGAAGCTGAACAGGCTGAAAACGCCCGGCACCCACGGAGATATGATATGCTCGGCAATGACAGGATCCATAATCTATATTTGGCTCATACGGATGAATTCAAAGCATGTGGAAGTTGAAAACCTATAACCAGCAACGGATAGCCGATGAAATCCGTTTCTAGTTCCTGTTATTATTTACATAAACCAGTATAAGCACAGGAGGCAAATATTGCAAAAAATCTCCGGGAGGGAAGAGATCAGGCGGGATGGGTTGGCCGTAAGCGCAATCCACTGGTAAAGAGCGGTTTATGCCGCCGAGGCGGTATTTTTGCAGAAAGTAACTTTCTGTTCGTACTCGTACTCGTTCTCGTGCTCGTAATCGGTTTGTAATTTTCCGAGTACGAGTACGAGTACCGTCCCGCTTACGCGGGACTGAGTACGATCGGTTCCCTAAAAGGCGATTACAGCTTGCCGCGCTCCTGGGCAATGCGGATATAGGTTTCCATGCCGGTCTCCGGCGGCAGATAGAGCGCATCCTCTGATTTTTTGACCAGTTCCATGGCCTCGGTCGGGCAGGTGGACACGCAAAGGCCGCAGCCGATACAACGGTTTAAATCCACCACGGCCACATCCTCCTGCATGGCAATGGCATCCATCTGGCAGCGCTCCATGCAGGTCTCGCAACCGGAGCACAGGGTTTCATCCACCCGGGCGTAGTAATTGCTCTTAACCGCCTCTGCCGGGCTTGCCTGCTTTTTAAGGGACCTCAGCATCCCACAGCAGCAGCCGCAGCAGCTGCACATGCCCCCCACATGCTGAGAGTTGAACGGCTGCATAATCAGCCCGGCCTCATCATTTTTCTTGATAATCGCCTTGGCCTCATCCTTGTCAATATAGCGGCCCATGCCGTTGTCCACGTAATAGCTCGCATGAGAACCAAAGAGAAAACAGGTTTCCAGGGGTTTGTCGCAGCCCTCGCCCGCTTTTCTCGCCATGGTCCGGCAGATGCAGGGCGCAAGCGCGATCTTTTTCTGGGAATCAATAATATTTAGGGCGTCCTCATAGGGGAAAACGGGCCATTCATTCACCAGTTCCGTATTGATTGGAATGGTGCGCATGACCGGCGTGCTCCAGGATTGGAAGGTCTTGCCCAGGGCGGCCTCATAGTATGCCGTCACATCCCTGGCCAGATCCGCATCCACCCGGTTTAACTGAAATTCAAAAATGCCGACCACGAACGGGACCGCCGCATACCGGACCTGATCCCCCTTTTTCTGACGAAATAATAGGCCCCGGCCGGCCATATCCTCTAAATGATCGGCCGTGTCGGCTTCAGGCAGGTTGAGCCGTTCGGCCACACTGGCCGGGGCTTCCAGCATCGGCGACATCATCAAAAACATTTTCGCATCCGCCGGGGTAAAAAGTTTTTCGAGAATTCTTATTTCAACGCCATCTTTGGTGGCCGGAAAACCGGTGGCCATATCATCCAGGCGCTGCCTGAGCTGTTCAAAAATGTTTTCCATTTTTTTCTCCTAAAATCAAGTTTATGTCCATGAGATTAACGGCTTATTTCGCAGCGGCAGACGGTGATACTTATATTTGGGATATCCCACCATCACCGCGCCGTAACTCACATGCCCTTCAGGCAAGCCAAGGTTTTTTTTCATATCCGGCCAATACATGGCCGCGGTATTGTAAAATCCGGCCCAGCAGGTGCCGAGTCCCAGGGAGGGCGCGGCCAACTCCAAATAGGATAATGCGATCACACAGGCATTCGGCGCCATGGGATTGTCTTTGTGACCGTGGGCGACAATCACATGGGGCGCCCCCCGGCAGACCGTGTCGATTCCCATTTCCCAGGCAGCCACTACCATGTCCAGATGCATCATATTGGCAATTTCCGGCTGTTCCTTGATCATGTACCGCATCCAGTCGACCACCACACCGATCTGCTTTTGCAGGGTTTCGGTATCATGGACCACATGCCAGTGCACCGGCTGGGTATTATGGCCGGATGGGGCGTATGCGGCAATTTCGATTAATTTGGAAAGCGTCTGCCTGTCCACCGGCTTATCTTTATATGTGCGAATGGATCGCCGGGATCGCAGGAAATGTTCCGCCTGTTCCGGACCGAGTTGCCACTCCTTTGTAACCGGCGGGCACTCCTCCGGTGTCATGCCTTGATGCGATAAGGCGCCGGTCGGGCAGACGGCCACGCAGTGGCCGCAGTGGATGCAGAGCTGATCCGCACCTCTTACCGGTTTGGGCACAGAATCCTTGTCTTTTAGCGCAATAATTTT
>DATGCF010000339.1:0-4532 GCA_035312245.1 Desulfosalsimonadaceae bacterium | reverse complement strand
TATACCCTGAAGGCCTATAATCTTGAGCTTGAGTATACGGACGTGGAGTCCCTGGCCAATGAACAGACCACCATTGAGGCATTTCTGAGCGCCAACGGTTCGTTTTTAACGCTGGAATCGCAGGGCAGTATAAATTCGGCCAGAGATAATGTTCTGGAGGCTTCGGACGATTTGCTCGACGCCATCGAATGGATGGAAATGGAGACCGATAACCAGGAGGATGATTTAATCTGTTTATGCGACGTGACGACCGAAGAAATTATCGAGGCCAAAGCGGTGATCAATCAGGTTAAAAACAGCATTCAAAACAGCCAGATTATCCGGCTTGAGGATGAGGACGAGGGCGTGGATATAAGCTCAGAAATTATCCTTCAGCCGTTTTTTGCAGGCCTTGACCTGAGAAGCCTGCTGCCGTCGTTTTCCGGCAATGAGCCGGTGGGTTTCCTGCCTGATCCCGCTTTCGGAGGGATTCTTGAGACCATCGAAGGGATGGATCCGGTGCGGCTCAATGATGATGCGGATGGCTCCGGCACCGCGGATATATTTGAATAGGCCCGGTCCCAGGCGGCTGACCGGGGGAAATACTTTCAAGGAGTTCAACAAATAGCCCTCATGAAATCTATTTTGCTTGCTTTGATTCTGGCTGCCATGGCCGCATGCGTCGGCCTGGCGGTGCAATTTCATCCCGGCCGTGCGTCGACTCCGGCATCCGATGGGGGACAGTCAACTCAAAAAAAATATCCGCTGCACATCACGGGTTTTGAAATCACCGATGTTAAGGAGGGGGTGCTTCAGTCGGTTATTTCAGCTGATGCGCTAAAGATTAACAAACGCCGGTTTTTTATTTTTCAGTTCAACCCGGTGACCGAATGCACCGTGGATCAGCTGGAAATCGAAATCTATGCCGATGATGGGGCGGATGTTTTTGAAAGCATCGGGCAGGGGCTTCTTTCCGATCCGGCCAATCCTTTCAGATCCCGGCAAACGCCGAATTTCGGCCTCATCACCCGGGGCGTGGTCAATCATCTGATTCTAAGCATATTCCGAAACAATCAGCTGAGCCTGAAGGTCGAGGCGGATCGGGCGGTTATCGATTTTGAGGCAGGAAGCACCGAGCTGTTCAGCGTGAAGCTGACCGATATGATCGCCAATCGGACGATCCAAAGCCGGACCGCTGAATTGGACAATAGGGCAAGGGTTTTAAATATCAAAGATACGGCTTATCGGTTAGCCGCCGGTCAAATCATCCCCCACTGATCGGCTATCCGGCGCTAAATAGCTCCCCCAGCCGCTGATTAGCCCAGCTATTAAGGGCCATATCCTTAATAAACCCGCAATGCCCCCCATAGGGTTGTTTTTCTATAAAAAGACAGCCGGGCCTGGCCAGATCATTTAGATCGGCTACCGGAATAACAGGGTCATCTTGGCTGATGATAATGGTGGATGGAATTTGAAGGTCCGCCAGACGGTTTCCCACCACCGCATATCCATACAGGTAGGCGGTGGCATCGGGGTATTCCGTGTAGCGGGGGACGAAGTAGTCGGTTAAGGCCCGGATGCTTTTAAATTGTGAGATTTCAACCAGATCCACAAGTTCCGGGAAATAATAGTGCTTTTTTCGAAGGGACCGCTGCCATTTGCGCATAAAATGCCAGTGATATAGCGGAAAACCGGTCTCCAAAGCCGTGATGGTGTGGTCCGGGTTTAACACCGGGCAGACCGCCGCAATCCGGTCAAGGTGAATGCCCGCCCGCTTTGCATGTAAGCCCACGCGCAGGGCAAAGTTGCCGCCCAAAGAAAATCCGCCAAGCAGAAGCCGCCGATGGGGGAACAGTTCCTGGATGGATTTGATCGCGCCGACCACCTCCTGAATCCGGCAGGCGTGAAAAAGCGCGGGGTTCAGGTGATGGGTGGGGCCATGGTCCCGCAGGTTCAGGCGGAAGACTGAGAACCCGAGGTTCCATAGATAACCGGCGGCGGACTCGAGATAGGAAGAGGCGGCATCGCCTTCCCAGCCGTGGATGAGGATGCAGAGATCACATGGATTCTTTTCTTTCGGGGAATACAAGCCCATTAGCCGCACTCCGGCACCGCAGTCCAGGATATGGGAAGTGGCGACATTCAGCATGCCGCTGGCCCGGTGATGGATTAAGGGCCGCCTGAGTTTAATGCTGTTGATTATGGTTTGGGTATGGGCATTCCGGAGTAAGGGCGGGGGCTCAAACGGCGTCATGGGGTTAAACTTTTTATCCCGACTCCTGGGGGTATACCATTTTACCGGATGCGGAGACATCATAGCCGGCAATGGATTGGGCGATATCTTTAAATTCAGGATCCAGGAGCAAACCCAGGAAGTTCTGGACCCCTTTGTCAAAAAACCGGTCCCTGGTGATCAACAGATCATATCGCTCCCACCGGAGGGGTATAAAATCAAGGCCCAAAAGCGAGGCCACCGGCCGGATACCCGGGCCGGCATCCGCCCTGCCGGAGAACACGGCAAGGCCCACGTCCATGTGGCTGGCCGCTTCATTCTCGTATCCCTTGATCTTTTCCCCCTTGATCCCGGTTTTTTTAAGCTCCCGGTCCAACAGCAGCCGGGTTCCCGTCGCCAGGGAGCGATTCACAATTGTTATGCCGGGCTCTCCCAGGTCTTTTACCCCCTCAATGCCCTTTGGATTTTCCGGCTGGACCAGGATGCCCTGCTCACGGCGGCAGAAGTTGACCACCGCCGGCATTTGGGAAAATTCCTGACCGGCAAAGTCAAAATTGTACTCCGTGTCGTTTTCCTGAAGCAGGTGGCTGCTGGCCATATGGCACAGATTCTGCCGAAGCGCCCGAAGGCCGCCCATGGAACCGAGATTGCCGAAAACGGCGATTTGCTCGGAAAACCGCCGGTTGAACAAGGAAATCGTGCGATCCAGCAGCAGGTCATTGCTGCCGGTGATAATAAGGAGCCCCTCATAGGGGGGAAGCGGGGAGCGGGTGTCCGGGTAGTTCAGGGTGTTGGTCTCCACCCATTGCTCGACCAGGTGTAGCGGAAAGAGCCATTTGCCGGTCACTTTCGTTGCCGGCAGGCCCTTTTCCGCCACCAGGGTGTAGACCATTTTTTCATTAACGCCTAAAAATTCGGCGACTTCCTTGGTTGACAGCAGTTTTCGGGGCATGGGGTATCCTCTTCCCGGGAGTTCAATCCGTCAGGTGCGGTTTATGCTGTCACATATTTTCCGTCAATGCAACAATATTGACAGGTTCTGCCGCACCTGACGGCCCCGTGTGAAATCCCTATTTCCCGGAGGTCAGCGTTTGGATGAAACAGGTGTCGTCGTCATCATCGTCGTCATCGTCACCGGTATCCCCGGTCTCTTCGCCAACCGCCAGTGCGCCCGGATCGACAATAACGCCGTTTTCCGTTCCATCCAGGTCAGTGGCCGGATCACCGTCGGTCAGTGTCAGCTCGATCGTGGCATCCCCGTCATTACTGCCGAATTCGATTGCCTGCCACCCGCTGTCACTGATTTTATAGTATTTGGAGGTTGTCGGGACATCAGCCGGAAATGTCATGCTGACCGTGACGGATTCACCCTCTGAAAGGCCGGCTATATGAAACTTGACCGCCCCGTAGGGAAGCGGCATATCCGGTTTTCCGGTCTGAGAAAGCGTCGGGTCATCGTCCATCAGGGCCTGCACGTTGGCAAAATCCCCGTTTGAACAATGCATCCGGATTTTCTCCAGTCCTTTTTCATGCCTGAAGCGCGCGGTATCCGTATCCATATAATCCGGCGTGCCGTCCGCATCCACATCCTGGGCCATATCCGTGCCTTCTTCGCTGTCCAAAATGCCGTTGCCGTTGGAATCCGTGCCGTCGATGGCGCCGTAGATGATGATTTTTTCTTCATCCACATACCCCCATCCGGCCTCATAGATGTTGATATCGGTTTGTCCTTCCGGCAGGGGTAGCACCTTGATAATTGTTGAGGATTTGGTGCAGGCACCGGCATTGTGATCCCAATCCTCCGTATAAGGCCAAATCACATCCTGCTTGTCCGCCCGGCTGGATTGGTCCGGGGGGTTGGGGGATTTTTGCGGGACAATGAGCCGGAACGGGCCTTCTCCATCTAGCTTGTTTTCCTCATTCAAAACACCCGGTTCCAGGGGGGTACCGTTGTGTTGGAGTGCCAGAATCGCTTTTAACCCATTCTCCACGAAAATCGGATCGCCGTCACTGCGGCCGGCGCAGCCGGGCGCGCTGTAGTCGCACCATCCGTATTCAGTGACCGCCTCATCCGCTTCCGGATCATAGCGAAAGGAAGCGGGCGGATACTGGTAATCCTCACCCGGCATATCGCCATGGACATGGTACATTTCATTGCCTTCAGAGTAATTCAGCGGATGGGTCTGGGACCATCCGTCCGGGGCATATACGATTATATCTGTGGCTTCAGGCAAGATGCCCGCATCATCAAGCAGTTCAGGCATGGGCACACCGGTATATTCAGCATAGGAATCACCGGAGCGGGAGGTGTTCATCAGCA
>DATGCF010000338.1:0-3280 GCA_035312245.1 Desulfosalsimonadaceae bacterium | reverse complement strand
GATGGGCTGGTCAGCTGTCGCACTCGTGGGCGCCTACCTGTTGAACCCGGTTTGTGTTTTGATTTTTCTGGCCGGTGCGGGCCTGGAAACGGTTTACTGCCTGCTCTGGCGGGTCAGCCCCTTACGCGCCATTGTCAGCGGGTTTGTCAAAAACATGGGGGCGTTGGCGGCGATTTTTGCCGTTGATCATCATCCTGACCCGGTTTTTATGATTTTGCTGTTTCTGTTCCTATTTTTCTGGGAAATCGGGGGTCAGAACATTCCGGCGGACTGGACCGATATTGAAGAGGACCGACGGTTTAAGGCCAAAACCATCCCCGTGCGGCTGGGCGAGGAAAAATCGGCCGCGTTGGCGCTCGGCTGCATAGTAATCGCGGTTTTCCTGGGCATGACCATTTTTTTGCTGAGCTATCCGAATTTTAAATATATTGCGGCCGGGCCGCTGGTGCTTCTGATCGGTTTTCTTTTGCTGCTGCAGCCGGCGTTCAAACTTTATCAGACGAAACAGCGGGAAACTGCCATGGCGCTTTTCAACAAGGCCAGCTACTTCCCCTTTTGCATGCTTTGCACGACGCTGATATTTATTTTTTAGGATAAAATGGATTTCTGGCCCACATGAACGGTGGCGATGCCGTTGGTCAGGCGTTTGTAGAAGACCGATACAAAGCCGATGGATTCAAGGATTTCTTTAAGCTCAAGAGCGGTGGCAAACATCCGGATGGTCTCGGAAAGACAGCTGTAGGACTGGCTGGAGCCGGCCAGGAGGCTGCCCAGAAGCGGCATGACATGGAAAGAATATAAGTCGTACAAAGATCGAAACAGCGGGTTCACCGGTTTTGAGAACTCCAGGCACATTATTTTGCCGCCCGGCTTCAACAGCCGGTGCATTTCGGAAAACCCTTTTTTCAGGTGGGTTAGGTTCCGGATGCCGAACCCCACCATGGCGGCGTCAAACCGGTTATCCGGAAAGGCAATGCATTCCGCATCCCCCTGGATATAATGCAGGCGATGACGAGAAGCCTCGTTTATTTGCCGGCTTCGGCCCGCTTCCATCATGGCCCGGTTCATGTCATAGACATAAACATTGCCGGCGGCGCCGATGCGCCTTGCGGCAAACACCGCCAAATCCCCTGTCCCGCCGCATACATCAAGCACTTGGTGGCCGGGCTTTAGATCCAGCATGCGCACCGCGGTCCGCTTCCAGGCGTAATGGATGCCGAAGCTTAAAAGGGTGTTCATGAAGTCATATTTGGGCGCCACGCGGTTAAAATGCGCCCGCACGGCTTTTTCCTTTTCCTCGCGGCGCATTTGTCTTAAACCAAAATGGGCGGTGCCGGAGGTCTCCACATATTCGTCAAACATTTTCTCCCGGCCGTCCCGGTCAAACCACCTGGGAATATTGAATAATTTCATTTACCCCCTGATCCTTTTCTTCCTTTTAAGATTAAGACGGTTTTAAGTTGTGTCAGGAACTATTCGGTTTTTTCAGATGCATCATGTAATTCATCGGGGCGAACCGCGTGAAGTAGGTCCGGCCCAAGAAGGGCAGATACAAAAAACCCGTACAGTCGTGTATTACCAGGCCGGTTTTACCGGCCCATTCCCCAATTTCCCGGGGGCGGATAAATTTCCGGTAGTGATGGGTACCCTTTTCAACAATACGCAGAACATATTCGGCCACAAAAATCACCATCAGCTTGGCCAGCCAGGTCCGGTTGATGGTGGATAAAAAAATACTGCCATTCGGCTTTACCAGGCGCTCGCAGGCCCCAAGAATCGAGCGCGGATCAGGGACGTGCTCCAGAAGCTCCATACAGGTAATAACGTCAAACCGACCCGGAGACTCGGCGGCGATTGATTCCACCGTCGCCTGACGGTACTCGATGGAAAGCCCCGAAACCTCACGGTGCGCCCGGGCGGCTGAAAGGGCTGAATCGGCCAGATCGATCCCGATCACCCGGCCGCCGGATTTTGCCAGCGCCTCGGAAAGGATGCCGCCGCCGCAGCCGACATCCAGTATTTCCCTGCCGTCCAGCCTGGTGCGCGCGTTAATATAGTCGAGGCGCAGCGGATTGATATCATGAAGCGCTTTAAGGCTTCCTTTTCGCTGCCACCAGTCCTCGGCATGATGCTCAAAATAATGGATTTCCCGGTTATCGATATTGGGTTGAGCGGGGGGCATCAGGAGATATCCATCCCCGCCGCTTCAAAAAGGGGACGAATATAGGCAAGAGAGGCGCGGCCGGCGGCTTCCGGACCGTTGGCATAGGGGTAAAGCTCAAGGGTGATATCGCCGGCATAACCAAGCCTTTTCATGGTTTGAAACACTTCCGCCAAATCAATGGCCCCGTCCCCGGGAATCAGGTGATGATGTATCCGGCTTTGCCCGATATCCTCCAGATGGACATGGCCGAGCCATTCGAATAGGTCCTCCATGGCATGAGCCGGGTTTTCCCCGGCACAAAAGAAATGGCCGATGTCAAAATTAATGCCCACCTGCGGTGAGTGGACGGCCTTTATAAACTCTTTGAATTCAGCGGTTCGTTCGATCAACAGATCCGGCTCCGGCTCCACCAGAAGTTTTACGTCAAGCTCTTCAGCCAATGGAATCACTGTCTCCAGCCCCTGATGAAAAAGGGCCATGGCTTCTTTTCGCGTCCCCCCGGCCAGGGGGCCGCCCGGGGGAATCGAAATATTCCTGCACCCCAGAGTTTTGGCAATTTCTAAACATTGCCGGGTATGTTTAATACGTACCCGGCGACGGTCCGCTTCGGGTTCGATCCAGGAGGGCAGATAGGTGTCGCCTACGGCAAAAAGGGTGAAACTGTTCAGGTTAGTGACCTTAAGATGATGGGCGTTAAGCATATTTTTAACTTCCGCGATGGATGCCTGATCGTAATCCGGCGGATACAGGTGCGGCCGGTCACACATGATCTCAACCCCGGCAAAACCCAGGGCGTCTATCCGCTCAAGGGATTCTGAAAGCCCATACTGGGTAAATGCATTGGTGCTGTATCCGAATACCATTTAGGATTCCTTGGTCAACTGACTGTTACAATGTTTTTCAAATTCTTCAAGCGCCGCCAGTTGATCCTGAAAGCTTACAGCCGCACCACCGAGCGCCTTCTTAAAATAAAATGCCAGCTCCGGGACAAGCCCGGCGCACCCGGCCCTTTTTGCCGCGGCCATCCATCGGACCAGGTCCAGAACCAACGGGGCTGCCAGTATGGAGTCCCTGCCCTGGAGGTTTAACCGGAGGCTCATGGGCAGGGCGAAAATA
>DATGCF010000337.1:0-10940 GCA_035312245.1 Desulfosalsimonadaceae bacterium | reverse complement strand
CACGCCGGCGCTGGAGCCAAAGCTACTTCTTTTATACGGCGCCGGCATCAGCGTCTGGACCGAGCACCTGCATAAAGGGCTTAAAATCCATCGACGGGGGGTTAAAACCGCGCTTGAAACCGGAGATACCAATTACGCGGTGTATCATATTCAGTCGGTGCTCATTTTCCTGATTGCCAGCGGCGCTCCAATAGACAACGTATCAGCGGAGTGCGAAAGATATTTCCAGTTCGTGAAAAACTCCGGTGATGCCGGAGCGCTCAATTACCTTTGGTCGGTCCGGTATTATCTGCACGGGCTGCAGGGCGAGGGGGCTGATGTTCCTGAGGCTGTCACTGCCGAATTTGATGAGGCCCGGCATGTGGCGAAAATGGAAAAAGACGGGATTCAGATTATCCTCCTTCGGCATTTTCTTTTAAAGCTGCGGCTCCTCTATACCATTGGAGATATAAAAGGCGCGCTTGTCGCCGCCCGAGCCGGCGAAAAATTGCTGCACTACCATCTGGGCACCCTGATTGTCCCTGAATTCCATTTTTTTCATGCCCTGGCCCTGGCCGCTGCATGTCCGACGGGGAAACATCCCAGACGCCATTTGTTTCGCCGGAAGATAAAGGGCTTTTTAGGCCGCCTTTATGCGCTATCCCGGCAATGCCCGGAAAATTTTGAGCATAAGTACCTGCTGGCAGCTGCGGAATATGAACGGATCAGCGGACGTGACAGGGCGGCCATGGCATTTTATCACCAGGCCGGGCGATCGGCCCGGGAAAACGGATTCATCCAGTTTCATGCCCTGGCCAATGAACTGGCCGCTAAGTTTTACAAGGGCCTCCAGCTTGACGACATCGCCCGGAACTGTCTGACGCTTGCCCGGGACGGGTATCGCAAATGGGGGGCGCATGAAAAGGTGAGGGCGCTGGAAAAGGCGTTTCCCGAACTTTCGGCCGGTAAACTACCGGACAAAACCCTGCCGGCGTTTGACACCCTCGATTTTTCAGCCGTCATTCATTCTTTGCAGACCATCTCCACGGATATCGTGTTTGAGGATCTGCTGAAGAGCCTTCTGCCGATTATGCTCGAGAATGCCGGAGCCACAAAAACCCAGTTTTTAACCATCCGTACGGATCAGATGTACCTGGAAGCCGAACATACGGTAAACAGCCGGGAAACCCGCGTTTTTGATTCTGTTTTGGCTAATAGCCGTTCCGAGTTTTTTCTTCCCGTACTCAATTATGTCCGGCAGACCGGGCAATTGATAGTGGTTGAGGATGCGGCCCAACAAGCCGATTACACCGGACATCCGTATATGGAAAAACACCGGCCTCGATCCGTCTTATGTCTGCCGGTACTCCGACAGACCCGGCTGATTGCCCTGCTCTATCTGGAAAATCGCTTAACCCCGGCGGTTTTTACGCCAGCGCGGATCGAAATCCTGGAGCTTTTGGCGTCCCAGGCGGCTATCTCTTTGGAAAACGCCAGGCTCTATGAAAACGTGCTCCAGAAGGAGCGGGCGCTCCGGGAAGTGACCCGGCAGCGCGAGGCTGAAGCGCTTCAATATCAGTCACAGCTTCGCTCCCTATCATCCCAGTTGTCTCTAACCGAGGAGCGGGAGCGGCGGCGGATTGCCACCCAATTGCATGACCGGATCGGTCATGCCCTTACCAATGCGTCCATGCGGCTTTCCCGTCTGCGCAATTCGGCCGCTTCAGAAGATGATGCAAAGTGCGTGGCTGATGAGGTTCACGGACTGATTGAACAGTCGATTCAGGACACGCAGACCTTGACTTTTGAATTAAGCCCACCCATACTTTATGATTTGGGGCTGGAAGCCGCCATCGATTGGCTTGCCGAACAAACGCAGGCACAGCATGGGATTACAGTCAGTTGCGTTGACGATATGGTGCCCAAGTCGATTGATGAGAGCCTTCGGGTGCTGCTCTTTCAAGCCGCCCGGGAGCTCCTTTTTAACGTGGTAAAACATGCCCGGGCCTCACAGGCCACCATTTCCATATCCCGACGGGGGGAGTATGTATCGGTGGCCATTGAAGATGACGGCATCGGTTTTGATGCCGCCAGGGCCAGGCGCCGCCAGGGCAAGAAGGGCGGATTTGGCTTATTTTCCATACAGGAACGGATGGCCCATCAGGGCGGCCGGCTTGAAATTCATTCTGAGCCGGGCAAAGGTTCCCGCTTTAATCTGATTTCACCCATGAAGACGATGGAGTGAGGTATCGCCATGGCTTCAATTAAAATCCTCTTGGCGGATGACCACAAGATTACCCGGGATGGCCTCCGGGCGCTTTTGGAGCAGCAAGCCAATATGAATGTGGTGGGAGAGGCGGAAAACGGCCGCGAAGCCGTGCGATTGGCTATGGATTTAGCTCCGGATGTGGTGGTCATGGACATCAGTATGCCGGAGTTAAACGGCATTGAAGCCACCCGGCAGATCCGGGGGGTTTTGCCGGATACCAAAGTCATTGCTCTTTCGATGTATGCGGACCGCCGCTATGTCGTTGGTATGCTGAAAGCCGGGGTATCCGGTTACCTGTTGAAAAACTGCGCATTTGATGAGCTGGTCAGTGCCATTGAGGCGGTGACCAATAACGAGAGTTTTTTAAGCCCGCGTATCGCGGATACGGTGATGAAGGATTATACCCATATTCTGGAACAGGATGAGACGGCCGGCGTCTCCGCGCTTTCCGCCCGGGAGCGGGAGGTTCTGCAGCTGGTTGCCGAAGGATTGTCCACCCGCCAGATCGCGGAGCGGATTCACGTGAGTGTTAAAACCGTCGAAACCCACCGGCAGCAGATCATGAAAAAGCTTAATGCCAAAAGTGTGGCCGAGCTGACCAAAATCGCCCTTCGGGAGGGGTTGACCGCCCTCGACTAGCTTCACCATAATAAATCAGGGTTTTCCCCATTAGATTTCAGGGATTCCCTGATTGCCATTTAAAAATGCCTTGTGTAAAAAAATGATAAGTAACGTTTTTTTAATTTGTGAACAGTGATTACAAAAATTAGGGGTGATTGAACAAAAAATTTTAATTTGTAAATAAGATCATGGGTTTAAAACCATTCAACCGAAACATGCAGGGGAGGGAAAAATGAAGAAATTATACACGACCACCATCATCGCCGTATTATTAAGCGTGTTCATGCTGCCGGCTGCCGGGTTTGCAGGCGGCGATGCGCCAATCTGCGATACAAAGTACCCCATCGTTTTGGCCCATGGTATGGGTGCATCCGCTGAAATTTTAGGGATTGTTGATTACTGGTGGGGCATCGAGGATGCCCTGGAGGATGAAGGCGCTGAGGTCTATATCACCTCAGTCAACGGGATGGACAGTACTAAGAACAAGGCCTGGGATTTCTGGGGGCAATATGAACAGATATTGGCTGAGACCGGGGCGGAGAAAGCCAATATCATCGGCCACTCCCACGGGACTCTGTATACGCGATACGCCATTTCCAATCTAATTCTTGATGCGGAGGGAAAAGTGGCTTCCCATACCAGCCTGGCCGGTCCGCATCGGGGCAGTGCCATTGCGGACATGCTGATGTATGGGCTAAACGATGATATCAAATCCGCGCTGGGCGGTTCCCTGGATTTTGTGTATGCATTTGTCTTTGGGGATGATGATCCCGACAGCTTGGAAAACGGGTATGATCTCTGCACTGACTATATGACGGAGATATTTAATCCAGCAACGCCGAATGTAGATGATGTTTACTACCAGAGCTGGGCGGCCAAGGCCAAGACCTCATGCCCCAGCGTTGTCCTGCAGCCCACATGGCTGATCTTACTGGCTGCCGAGGGCGGCAATGACGGATTGGTGAGCGTGGATAGCGCCAAATGGGGAAAATTCAGGGGCGTTCAAGACGCCGCCTGGTACAGCCCGGGCTGTGATCATCTGAACATGGTGGGCCATCTGTTCGGCGCCACCCCTGGTTTTAATGCACCGGAGTTTTTTGTTGGTATCGTAAGTGAGCTGAAAAATGATGGGTATTAATCCTTTCCGCGCCACCATTTAGATTAGAAATAGCGAAATTCAAAAGCCTGAACATAAAAAGGCGGCCGACACGGCCGCCTTTTTATGTTCCATGTGCCCCCGGTAACATGCCAATCCATACCTGAATCCAAAAAGCATGCCGATGCCCTGGATAGCCCTTCCTATTTATTGATATTATATTGACCATATGATTAATGATAGGGAGAATACGGACAAATATTGACGGAACCATTAAAGTTCCGTAAAGAAACAAATTTGTTGTATTCATCGGATCGATTTTTTCATATGGTGGCATTATTGATTAGGCCGCCGCTAAGTAAGCCATTAATATATATCCAAGAACAACGCCGGATAGGATTTTTTTTTGAAAAATAAGATTTGGGCAAGGCCCATGCCAGGGAAGTTTTTAAATGAAACGCGACCAGATACATTTACTGCAGGATATTTTTCAGACCATTGCGGAATCCGAAGGCCCTGAACAATCGCTGGAACGCATCGGCCAGATGCTGATCGACCGGCTGGGCATTGATGTGTGCTCGGTTTATGTCTTTGATGCCGCCGCCGACAAATTGGTGCTGCGGGCCACCGTCGGGTTGACCAAGGAATCCGTGGGCTCAATTTCCATGGATGTCCATGAGGGACTTACGGGGCTGGTGCTTGAAACCATGAAACCGGTTTTCGTAGTAAACCCGGCTGAGCACCCCCGGTTTAAGTATTATGAAAATTCCGGAGAAGAGCATTACCAAACGTTTTTAGGCGTGCCCCTGATCTATCACCAGCAGGTTCTCGGGGTTTTGGTGATCCAGACGATTGCAGCAGACAGCATCTCCGAGGCGGATATCCCGGTCTTCGAAAATATCGCCAGCCAAATTTCGGCCACAGTGGCGTATACCGGCATTCTGAATGGGTTGTCCGGCCGGGCGGAGGCTTCCGAGCCGGCGGTCAAGGCGCAGGAAACGTCCGAGCGGACGTATCGCCGTAACTATCTGCGGGGCGAATCGGTATCCTTTGGGGTGGCAGAGGGATATGCCCATTATCTGCCGGAAAATATCAATTTTAACCAGGTCCACTGCACCCTTTCGGACAGTATCGAGGATGACATCGAGCGGCTTGAAAGTGCGTTTAAGCGCGCGGCCAAGCAGATCAAGCATATCGCGGAGCAGGCCAAAGCCCTTTCTTCTGAGGAATCGGGGATTATCGAAGCCCATTTGATGTTTTTGCGGGACAAGAAACTGAAACAGAAGATCCTCTCAAAGATCAATGCCGGCTCATGTGCGGAGTATGCATTGAAACAGGTGATTTTTGAATATGTGGATATGTTCCGGGCCATCGAGAATCCATATTTGAATGACCGGAGTGAGGATATCCTGGATATCGGCCACCGGTTGCTGGAAAACCTGATCGGCGGGCCCAACGGCGAGCATCCCGCTTTCAGCCGGGAAACCATTATTATCGCATCTGAACTCTCGCCCGTGAATCTATTAGCCATCCGGCAGCCCAATTTAAAGGGGATTATTCTGGTTAACGGCGGGCGCACCTCGCATACGGTAATCCTTGCCAAATCCTTTGAAATTCCGATTGTGATAGGCGTTGACGGCGTGCTGGATACCGTGCGCGAAAAGGACTATGTGATCCTTGACGGCACCTCCGGGTTTGTGTTCGCCAATCCCCCGGATGAGATCCGGCAAGAATACGAACGGCGGCGCAAGGAGCGGGAACAGGCCATTGAAGAGATGGCCGCCACTCTGGGCCAGCCCGCCGTTACCCTGGATGGTTTTCCGGTTAAAGTGGGGGCCAACATCGGCTTGCTTTCTGATACGGACCTGGTGGCCAAATATGGGGCGGATTATATCGGCCTGTATCGCACAGAGTTCCCGTTCATGCTACGAAAATCCTTTCCCACGGAGGAGGAGCAGGTTGAACTTTACTGCAAGGTGCTTGAAAATTCGGCTCCGCTGCCGGTTACCATTCGTACTTTTGATGCGGGGGGGGACAAAATGTTTTCCTCCCTGGACGGGCCGCCGGAAGACAACCCGTTTCTGGGCTGGCGATCCATCCGGATCAGCCTGGATATGGAGGAAATCTTTCGCACCCAGATCCGGGCCATTCTTCGGGCATCCGCGTTCGGGCCTACCCATATTCTATTTCCCATGATTTCCTGCATGACAGAGATCCACCGTATTCGGGCAATCGTTACCGAGGAAAAAGAAAATCTAAGCAAGCAGGGAATTGCCTTTGATCCCAATTTGCAACTGGGTATTATGGTGGAGGTGCCAGGGGCTGTCCTTATTTTGAAACGCATGCTCGCGTATGTCGATTTCGTTAGTGTCGGGACCAATGATTTAATACAGTATTTACTGGCTGTGGACCGCAACAACAAGCGGGTGGCCAGCCGCTACACTGTGCTGCATCCCTCGGTGATTGCCACCATTGCCGATATTGTCGCCACATGCCGCCAGACCGGCAAGGCGATCAGCATCTGCGGGGAGGCAGCGGCCAATCCCCAGAGTATTTTTCTGTTCTTGGGAATGGGCGCGGATCACATCAGCATGACGCCATCAGCCATTCCCATGGCCAAAAATTTTATACGCAGCATTCGCCGCTCATCCGCCGAAGAATGCCTGTGCGCCGCCCTGGAAATGGAGGATGCCGGTGCGGTTGCCCAGCTGCTCAAAAGCTATTTTCGGGGATTATCATTTACAGGAAATATTCTGGATGCCCCGGGAATTCGGAAAAGCGACATGATGGCCGGAATGGACAGGTAAATGTACAACCACTTTTTTGGTTTTAAAGAACGGCCCTTTAAGCTGGTCCCGGATCCGGATTATCTGTTTTTGAGCCAAAGCCATGAAGAGGCTTTGGCCCATTTGAAGTATGCAGTGTTAAGCGGGGAGGGGTTTGTAGAAATTATCGGCGAGGTGGGAACCGGAAAAACCATGCTATGCCGGGCGTTTTTGGAAAACATGGGCCCGGATGTTGAGACCGCCTATATTTTCAACCCTAAAATGGATGCCAGTGAGCTTTTAATGGCGATTAATGCGGAATTCGGCATCCCGTCCGATCATGATACCATCAAAGCCCTGATAGATGAACTCAATCAGTTCCTGATGGAAAAAAAGCGGCAGGGGAAAAAAGCCATCCTTTTGATTGACGAGGCCCAGAATTTGAGCCGCCCGGTGCTGGAGCAGATCCGGCTTTTGACCAACCTGGAAACCTCAAAGGACAAGCTTTTACAGATTATCCTGGTTGGTCAGCCCGAACTGGGAGACCTTCTCGATTCTTATGAGTTAAGACAGCTCGGCCAGCGGATTACCCTAAGCTGCCGCCTCCGGCCCCTGACCGTAAAGGAAACTATCGCCTATATCAATCATCGCCTGCATATCGCGGCCTGCAAGCCGACCCGGCTTTTCACGAATGCGGCGATACGGAAAATCCACCGATATGCCCTTGGTGTGCCCCGGCTGATCAATATCGCCGGTGACCGTGCCCTTCTGGCCGCATATGGGGAAAACCGGGGACGGGTGACCGGCCGCATAGCAGATGCGGCCATCCGGGAACTCACCACTCGCGGCGATATCCGCAGATCTGCAGACTGGCTCCCTGGGAAACGGCTGGCGGCATTTTCCGCTGCCGCGGTTTTGTTTGTGGCGGTCATCCTCTATCAGTCGGATATCAAGGCATTTTTTGGGTATTTGGATGTCGACAAGGCCGGCCCGACTGCGGATCAGGCAGAAGCCCCCGCCGACATCCGTTCAAAAGGAGAAAAATCGCCCTCTGCCCTCGCGAGCAAAGGAAATTCCAAAAAAAATGCCCCTGTAATAGCAGAAAATACGGATACTGAAAGCCAGGCGATCCTTGATCCTGAAGGATCAGCGGACACAAAGGCCGAGGCAGGCTCTATTGCTTCACCTATTGAGAATTTGGCCGAGCTTTTAAAGCGTCAGGCGGAAAAAGACTCGCGCAGGCAAGCGATTGAAACCCTTCTGGCGAAATGGCGGGGGGAGCCGCTTTTTTCCGAGGCATTTCAACGCATCAGCTCAGATGATGTCTTTATTGAGCTCTCCAGCCGGTTAAACGGCCTGTATGCGCACCGGATTGACGGGGATTTAGACCTTATTCAAAAGCTTAATCTCCCGGCTATCCTGGAAATGGACGCCCCGGACCAAGACGCGCCGGTTTTTCTGGCAGTTACCGGCATGGGAGAAAAGCCCCTGACCTTTTCGGTAGCAGGGGCGGAAGAAAATGTGATGGTACCCTATGAGGAAGTTTTCACGCATTGGAACGGGGTAGCCTATGTGCTGTGGGAGAATTTTTATCATTACCGGGGTATCATTCCCTTGAATACGACTGGTGATTCGGTGATTACGCTTAAAATGCATCTGCGGGATCTGGGATTTACAGACCTTTCTATCAATGCGGCCTATGACGACCAAACTCGGTCTGCGGTGCGGGCGGTGCAGGCCCGGCACGGCATTCCAGTGGATGGGTATGTGGGGCCGCTTACCAAGATGGTTTTATATAATGAAAAAAAGGGCTTAAAGATTCCGCACTTGGATGAGGGGCCGGGGATTAAGAGTTGAGTTCCATCCTGAAAGCTTTAAAAAGACTTGAGCAAGATGCGGCCGTGCCTGCGGAAATGCCTGCCCTGCCGGGACCGGGCCAGGCTTCGGCGCGTTTCAAATACTTGATTTATATGTCAATAGTTATCGGGGTGATTCTGGCTGCCGGCGTGTTTCTTTTTATCCGATCTCAGCCGTCTGTTTTAACTGCGCGCACCGCCGAAAACGCCGGCCCGCAGAAAAGCCTGCGGGTATCAGTCGAAAAAACTGACATGCCTTCGCCCACCAAGCCGCATCGGATCAAGCCCCAGCCGGCTGAAAACATTGAAAGCAAATCGCCGGACCAACCGCCAACCGCAGATAAACAGCAGCCGGTGGCGGAAGAGGGGGCATCCGAAGCGGAGGCAAAAACCAAAGACCCCACCGGCGCAAAAAATCCCCGGAACGAGAACAAAATTAAAGAACCTGAAAAAGCGGAGGCCAAAGCTAAACCCCTCGCAGCGAATAAAAATTCGGGGGAACCCCCGCCGGCCGCGGTAAAATCAGAAGCCCCGTCCGACCCCATAGCCATTCCACCAGGCGCTGCCGATACCCCCATCCTCGAGGATGTCGGGCTTGAGATTCAGGCCATCTCATGGAATGAGATCCCGAGCCGGCGCATCGCCGTCATTAACAGTCGTTTGTGCCGGGAGGGCGAGCGCATCAACGGCTTTCGTATTCTTAAGATCAATCCGGACGATATTGTGGTCTCAAACGGCACAACAACCGGAACATTGATATTTAGACTCAATTAGGGCATTTTGCTTTTTATAATGAAATCGGCCTATTTTCCGCCGGACCCCACCAGCGGCAACTCCTTATCCACCTGGAAATAAACCAAAAACCGGGCTTGTTCATTCGGCGGATGGTCTTCGGCGTAGCTCCGTCGCTTCAGGGAGTCAATCAGTTCCTTGTCATCGTCTTCCTTGATCTTGGTTAAAAACAGCCGCTTTCCTTTGTAACCCGGCCCATCTTCAATAAACATGTACGCCGCCTTAGGATTGGACTGCAGGTTTTTGTGGGACAGCCGATCTCGCATGATAAGGGCAATACTGCCGTCATCCATGACGTGGGGTCTGGCATAAATGGCGCAATCCACATTGCCGTCCCTGTCAGCGGTTGAAATAATCCCTGTTCCCTTAGTGTTTTCAAAATACGATTTCAGATCCATAACATTTCCTTCCGCATTTGATTGGTTGCATATCCATTCGAATCAAAATTTTAACTGTAATAATAGGCATGATTTTCAGCGCATCAACCCGAGCTCAAAAAAGCCCCTTTTGCATGTGCCTGATTTTGTACCGGGTTTGCAAATATATAATTGATTTTATTATTTATATATTTATTTGAAGATTTTTTCAGAATGGATAATTTAAGTTTATAAGGGTTGTGGATAAGGAAATCGGAAGGATGAAAAATTAATTTGCTTGACTCGGATCATGGTTTGGAGTTAAGCAATAGGTCTTGCCTGTGGCGCTGGAATTATTTTCCCTCTCTTTGGGAGAAAAAGCCCTGATCCAGCGCCACAGGCATTTTTTTTGTTTTATCCTTACCCCATTAACTCCGATATCCGGTTCCGCCTTTGGGCCAGGCAAACAGAATGGCCCCGGCGTCGCAGGTATACCACCATGCAGCGCATGCCATTCAGGTGGCCGGGGTTTTAGTTGCCGAATAAACCTTTCACCTTATCCTTGACCGAATCTGCCGTGGAATCGAGTTCCTGCTGCCCCTTTTTTAGCGCTTCGCCGACCTGGCCTTTGGCGTCAAGCTGCAGTTTTTCGAAACTTTCGCCGAGTTTCTTTAACTCTTTGTTTAACGCGTCGCGGACCTGGGAGGATTGAATTTCATCATATATCGCGTCAAATATGATCTGGAATGCCTTAGCCGGCGTAATACCGCCGTCCTTTTCTCCGATATTTTTCAGATGCAAATCCGGCAGCGTGGCGGTGACTTTTTGGTCTTTGAGCATGCTCATGGCCAGGTTGACCTGACCGTCCGTTAAAATAAAATCCTTGATGATGATATTTTTTTTGGGCTTTTCCTTTTCCGGTGGGGCGGGCTTTTTCTCCTCAGGCGGGGCCTCCTTGGCACCGGTGGTCTCCTTGACGTTGTTTAGGATGGCCCGGAAGTTGTCGGTCTTTCCCCTGATTTCATAATTGATATGCGGGGAAAGCACCTCAATTTTGTCAATGACGATGGTCTCCTTAAGGATGGTTTTTTCGTTTAAGTTTACATGAACCTTTTTTACCGTCATGGCCTCGGGGGCATTGAATTCCTTCGGGTTTCCAAGCAGGAAGTCAGACAGAGTGGCCTCTGCCGCAAACAGGGCCACATC
>DATGCF010000336.1:0-5584 GCA_035312245.1 Desulfosalsimonadaceae bacterium | reverse complement strand
CTATCCTGATCTATAAATTATGGACGTGATTGAGGAAAGTAAAAAGAACCAGGCAGCTATCCTGTAAAAATGGGGCATACAATATGTGGTATTGCCCTGCGGCGGACCAAAGGCCGGCATTACTGTCTTTACTGTTTGACTATACGTAGCGGCATGGGTGCCAGTATAACTGAAGCTTTATGGCTGCTTTTTTCTTTTTATCGCCGAAAAGGCTAATATATCAGCCCCAAGATCAAGCAATCCAGTGCTTCCTGATGTTGCGAAGGCTCAGCATAAAAAGGCCGACACAAAACGCCGCCAGAATGGCCAGATCAACTGAAAACGGCAGGATATGCCCCCCATGCACCGACCCGTGCAGCACATCCGCCCCATAGGTCAGAGGCAGCGCATAAGACAAGGGCTGCAGAAAAACTGGGAGCTGCTCGATAGGAAAGAACAGCCCGCACAGGAAAATCATGGGAAACCGGAAGAAGTTGGAAAAGGTCTGTGCCTCAAAGACCTCGCTGACCGCAACGGCGATGAAAAGACCGAGGAAGGTCGAGGCAATGGCAATCATGATGACGGCCGGTATGAACAGGGCCCATGTCACTCCGGAGAAATCCATCAGGAAGGCGGCCATGATAACCGGTACAAAAGCGTTCACGGTTCCGAACAATATGGCGCCGCTGGTCTTGGCCAGCATCAGAACCTCCAGGGGAATCGGGGCCAGCAGGAGCCGCTCAAAGGAGCGCTGCTTTTTCTCAAAGGTCACCGTCACCGCAAGCAGGGATGTTGAGCCGAACAGGATGGAGAGCGCCACCACGGCGGGAAGCAGACTGGGGATGCTGCCAAGGCCGCTGCCGGTCTTGATGAAAAACATGCCCGTCCATGCCAGGGGAAAGACCAGCCCCCAGCTGACATTGGGCGGTTTCAGGTAATAGGTGCGCATGTCTTTTGCCAGAATATTGAAAAAAGCCACCCAGAGCTTCACTGGCCGCCTCCTTTTTCCTTTTCCCTGCGCATGGCGTCTGCCTCGATGCCGGTGATCCGGACAAAAACATCTTCAAGGGACGGCTTGACCTTTCTGGCCTCGGACACTTCCACGCCCGCACCTTCCAAAAAATGCACAATCGCCCCCGCCTGGACGGGTTTGCCGGCCTCAGCCTGAATCATGCGGTTTTTGGGTGAAGAAAACGCCAGTTCGGGATAGGCTTCGGAGAGTTTCTTCATTATGCCCTTCACGCCATTTTCACAAGTAATCTGAACCACATGTTTCCCCTGAAACGGCTGAAGCAGCTTTTCGATGGTATCGATATGGATGATGCGGCCGGATACGATGAATGCGATCCGGTCGCAAAGCCGCTCCGCCTCCTCGATATAGTGGGTGGTTAAAAAAATGGTTGTTCCGGATTGGTGCAGCTCCCCGATAAGCTGCCGCAGTTGGCGGGCGCTGGCCACATCGATCCCTGTGGTCGGCTCGTCTAAAAACAGGACTTCGGGCTTATGGATGATGCCTGCGGCAATGGTGAGCTTGCGCTTCATGCCCTTGGAATAGGTGCTGAACCGCCGATCCGCCGCCTGGGTCAGGCCGAAAGTCTCCAGAAGCTCCCGGGCCCTGGCCTGCCTCCCCTGCTTTGCCAGCCCATAGAGCGCAGCGCAGAAACACAAATTGTCAAAACCCGACAGTTCCGGGTACAGGTTGCTTTCATCCGGAACCACGCCGATTAACTGCTGGGCCTTCATGGATCTGGTGGTGCAGTCAATACCGCCGATCCGCATTATTCCAAAATCCGGGTGCGCCAGACCGGTGAGCATGTTGATGGTCGTTGTTTTGCCGGCCCCGTTCGGCCCCAAAAAACCGAAAAGTTCGCCCTTTTCCACGGTAAATGAGATGCCGGATACCGCTTCCACGTTTTCAAATCGCTTGGCAATGTTTTCAACTGCGATCGCTTCTTCCATTCGAATCGATCTTTCTGGTTATACGGTCAGTTTTTCCCATTTAAGGATCTGGGCCACGATCATCCCGGCGATAAATCCCGCCGCCAGGTTGGATGCCAGGGTGATACCGAGAATCAGGGTGGCGACAAAAAAATCCTTGCGTTTGTCCAAGTCCATGATGGTGAGTGTCAACTGGGCGCCGGCAAACACGAGCAAGACCCCCAGGACGGCCATGGGCAAAAGGTTCAGCACAGAGACGATATCTTTTCCGAAAAGAATGGCCAGTACGGCAAAGATCAAGCCGATCATGATGTTTGACCCCGCGGTTCGGGCGCCGAACCGGTAATGCGCCGCCAAGCCCCCGGCGCCGTGGCATAGCGGCATACCGCCCACGAAAAAACTGAAAAAGTTGGCCAGGGCCATACTGATGCAGGCCTTCCGGTTGGTCACCCTGTCGGAAAGATCCCCGAAATACTGGCGGGAGAGGTCTGTGTAGGCAAGCACCGCATTGCCCAGGCTCATGGGCAGCTGGGGCAGCACCAGGGCGAACAGGGCAAATGTAAAGTCCGTTCCCTCCGGAAATCCAAAGGGAAGGAATTTCGGCATATGAAACCCGATGCCGCCCCCGCCGAAATCAATCCGGGCCCCCAGCGCCAGGCCGGCTAAAAGCCCGCCGACTACAACGATCAGGCCGGCCGGGAACTTCTTGTTGTCCAAAAGGAGCAGCGTAATCACGGCGGCAATTGCGCCGAGGACGAGGCTTATGGGCACGGGGCCGATGGCTTGGAACGAAAGGTAGGGTTCTGCCGCATTCTGCAGCTCCTGGAACTTGGAGGTGCCGATGATGAACTTAACACCCCCGGCGATCAGGAGCGCGCCGGTGGAGAGCTGCACACCTCGGATGACCGACTGGGGCGTGGCCTTGCGGATTAAATCAATGGCGCCGGTGAGCCCGACGATCAACAGGAAAATGCCCATCAGAAGCGATGAGGCCAGAATCTGATCCGGCGTCATGGCCGTGGCAATGGCATAGGCGCCGATCACCTTCATGGGCTGCACCGGCACCGTGATGCCGAAATAAATTCCTGAGATAATGTAATAAAGGCCGATGGAGAAGAACAGTCCCAGGGGGCTGATGCCGTTAATCAGGATCATGGCAATGGCAATGGGCAGCAGGGTGCCCAAATCCCCGAGGGAACCCGCCAGTTCCAGTCGATCAAATTTGAAGCGTTCAGACATTGGTTAACCCTTTTCACTAAGTAAAATATTGGTGAAGCAGCTTGATGCAGAAAGCAAAGAGAATAATACTGAATACGATCCGAATGGTTTTGCCCTTCAGCCGGGTGCTCATAAGCCTTGCCCCGGCCTGGCCTCCCGCAAACGATGCCACTGCGGCCGGCAAGATAAACGCCCAGTTAATGGCCCCCATGGAAGCGAACCCGATAAATCCCGTAAGCGATGAGAAGCACACGATAAACGTTGATGAAGCCGCGGCGATGCGCGTCGGGGTCTTTAGCACATAGATCAGAAGCGGCACCACAAATACCCCGCCGCCGATCCCCAGAAGGCCGCCCATAAGCCCTATACCGGCACCGATGCCGATGCCGCCGATAAGCTTTTTAAGCGGTTTGATGTCTCCGGCTTCAACTTCTCCCGCCGGGGAGAACAGCATGCGCAGGCCGGCAAGCGCCAGGACGGCGGCCATGATCAAAACAAACGGTTTCGTTGCCATGTGCAAGTTCAGGTATGAACCAATCGGTGCGGCCAGGCTCGATGACACGATCAACGGAATAGAGAGCGTAAAATCCACCATTTTTTTTTCGTGCATAGGCATAGGCCGCAGACCCGGCGGCGATGAGATTCAAAAACAAGGAAGCCGAGGCAGCCGCTGCCTTTGGAAAACCGATAACGACAAAAAGCGGTGAAAAGATGAGGCCGCCGCCTAAGCCCACCATGGTGAGCAGCAGTGAAATAAAAAATATGGCCGCAAAAAGCAGTAAGGAGATATTCATAAAAAAGCTTCTACTAAGAGCGTAAAAAGTTTTGATTCCGGTAAAAAAGGTGAGGCCGGCCCAGGTTTCGGCCGGCCCTTGGTTTTGTTTACCTATTCATCCTGTTTTGTTTCCTGCTGCCCCGTGCAGGGACCGCCCTGGCCGTCCCCATGGCAGATACGAATCTGCTCGGGCGTGCATTTGCCAGGGACATCCTTGAGCAGTTCCGGTTTCTGGCAGCAATCTTTGCTTTCACACATAATTTGCCTCCTTTTCGCATCGATAGTAAATTGCGTCTTTAATCACGTTTGATTATAAGCTTTTTAATCGGATCAATTGCCAGAAATTCACTGGTGGTTCGATGCCATTCAGCTAAAGTTTCCTCATTGACACGGTAATGAACAAAATAACCGCGCTTTTCTGCGATAACGACATCAGCATCCCGAAGAATCCTGAGGTGCTGGGATACAGCAGCCGGAGAGATGGAAAGGGATTTGGCCAATGCGTTTACGCATAGGCTGCGGGATTTGAGCAGCTCAAACATCCGCACACGCGTATCAACAGAAAGCACTTTAAAAATCCGTGCCGCCTTATTTGCTGATGTCATCAGACCTCTGTTTAATTAAGTGACTATGCAGATACTATAATGCTAAAGAGGGGCTGTCAAATATAAAATTTGTGGTAAAGGCTGTTTTGGTGGATTTGAAAATTCTGTACTGCAGAGCTTTGTTGACATCGGGTAAAGGGTATATATGAAGAAAGGCTTTCCGACCTGATTATTACAAACAGGCGGTCAGGATATTAAAAAGAACCCGGCAGCTATGCGATTAAAAGCGAAACCACATGATATAGTGGTGGCCTGAGGAAACGCCGGAGGCCAGGATTACTGTCTTTTCTGTTTGAGTTTGTTGAGCAGCGCAAGTGTTAGCATAGCTGAAGTCCAGTAGCCGTATGTTCACTTTTGATAAAAAGGCAGAACAGAAAAGTCCTGCCTTCTATTAAACTGAGTTTAAATTTCTATCAATCCAGAAGAAGCAGCGGTATCCAGGGCATGGCTTTGGGCGCATCAGTAATTGCGAACAGACCGTTGGCAGCCCAGTTATTAGGTTCATCTGATTGCTCAATTTTAATCACGCAATTGACGGATGAGGGGCCTGTAACTGTCCAGTCATACTGGCCGTCATTTGGTGTGGTTTCGATAATTGTCTCAAATGACCCGTCCAATCCCCCCTGTCGTGACAAAGATATTTTGACATGGGTACCCAGCCTCTCAGTTGCCCATTGGATGGGCATGATAGAGTCTGCCACCCATGAGGAGGCCTGTTTTGGCGCCAAAATAACCAAATTCCCCAATGACCCAGACTGTCCACCGCGGACGGCGCGAACGTAGTCGGTAGACGAATTGCCGTAGTAGTCGTTGTAGTCGAGCCCGTGGGCGAAATTCATGCTCCACGCGTAGCCCGGGTTGCCGGCGCAGGCCGTAGCCGACCAGTAATAGGAGGCGATCGTGTTGGGAAAAGCCGTGGTGTCAATGGCGGGATTATGGATAGACAAATCCGCCAAAGATCCCAGTTCCTTGATGGTGGGCAGCCGCCAGTCGCCATGGTCGGCAAGGCTTAAATCTTGGCAATAGTCCAGGGCCTCCTGCCAGGTATATTTATCGTCTTTGTCCCGAG
>DATGCF010000335.1:0-4189 GCA_035312245.1 Desulfosalsimonadaceae bacterium | reverse complement strand
TGAAAATCTAAAATCTCGGGTCGGACCAAACTATTGAAATGGGGTCGGACCAAGTTAACTGATTCGAAAAATTTGATATTAACAATAATGTGCCGCTTATATGAGTGCTATATTGCACTTTTGGAGGCCAAAAAGAGCATTTATGGCGGGAGCAAAATGGCACTGAACCTATATCGATTGTTTTGGGGCCAAAAAGAGCGAAATAGAAGCTGTAAGTACCTGTGTTGGGAATTAAACTGTCAAAAATGCAGCAAGTTAGCTTGGCCCGACCCCAAAATCAGGCAATGAAAAACATCAGAATGCGGTTGAGAACCAAAATGTTAAAAGCCAAGAGAATGCGTAACCTAAGCGTCAGAAAGCCGATTCTGGCATTTCTTTTTTTGTGCCTGTTTGTCGCTGGTGGCGGCCAGATGCGGACAGCGGCCCTGGCGGCCGATCCGATTCCGTCCCAACCGGCGGCTTCCGCGTCTGAAAGCGGTGCGAGTGATATCGACCGGCTGGTGGAAATATTAAAGGATGACCAGAAACGGCAGGCGCTGATCGAGCGGCTCGAGTCCGCGCAGGCGGGTACTCAGCCGGGTGAAACGCCTGCTGAGGAGAGTACTGAGAAAGCGCCCTTGTCGGAATCCTTGTGGGCGGAGATCACCGAGACGGGGCAGGAGGCGGCGGCCTATGTGGAGGACACCCTGACCTCCCCGCGGGCCCTTTTGACTCTGGCAAAGCGGGTGGGCATCAGCCTGTTTTTGATTATCGCCGTATATTTGCTTTGGCGGCTGGTCAAGGGCTATATTCTTCCGCGGGTACGCTCCGGCTGGGCGCTAAAGCTGCTTGCGGGGATTATTTTCGGGCTGGCGCTGGCCTCGGGTCTTCTTGCCACCTGGGGAATCGATATGTATGTCCTGTTGTCCACCGGCCCGGGCCGGACAATACTGGCAAGCCTCTTAAGCGTCATATTTGTGGTGGCAATTGCCTATGCGGCCTGGGAGTTTATCAACCGCATGCTTTACCGGCATATGGCCAAATTGAATTTGGGCGGGGTATGGGACCGGCGGCTGCAGACCGTGCTGCCGCTGATTCGAAGCGGGCTTTGGGCGGTGCTCTGTGTGATAACGGGGCTGGTCATTCTTGCGGAGTTGGGAATCAATATCGCCCCGCTGCTGGCAGGGGCCGGCATTGTCGGCCTGGCCATCGGGTTTGGCGCCCAGACCCTGGTCAAGGATGTGCTGACCGGTTTTTTTGTCCTTCTGGAAAACACCATCAATGTGGACGACTGGGTTCTTCTGGGCGGCCACGACGGTCAGGTCGAGGGATTGACGATTCGGCATGTCATGGTGCGCGACATCTACGGCAATTTGCATACCGTGCCCTGGAGCTCCGTGGTCTCGATTACCAACCAGACCCGGGATTTCGGGTATGCGGTGGTGGAAGTGGGGTTTGCGTACCGGGAGAATGTCGACGAGGTTGTCTCCGTGGTCAGGCAGGTGGCAGACGAGATGCGTCAGGACCCGGAGATAAACGCAGGCATCTTGAGCGAGCTCCAGATACTGGGCCTGATTGAACTGGGGGATTCCTCCGTAGTGGTGCGAACGCGCTTCAAGACCCAGCCCTTCTTGCGCTGGCGGCTGGAACGGGATTTCCGCCGGCGAATCAAAAACCGGTTTGACGAACTGGGCATTGAGATCCCATACCCGCACCATACGGTCTATTTCGGTGTTAATAAGCAGGGCGAGGCCCCGCCCGCCCGGATAGAGATCAAGGATGAGGCCGGTTCGGAGCCGGGATAGCCGCCGCTTTCCCGATTCTTTTGCCCCATATAGCAAATCGCACTGATGTTTGATGACCTGAAAAGAAGCACCGCTGTTTTCAAGCTCGCCATGTGGCGGCAGAACGGACTCCTTTCGGATGCGGATGTCAATGAGTTGTCCGAGTCCACGCAAAAAAGCATCGCTGCCATATGCGAGAGCCGTGACTGAAAAAGCATATTAACAGTTTTTAAGGCTCTGGCTGAGGTAGTCCGCAAAAACGGGCACGGCTTCGACCGACCGGGATTTTGACACATGCAGGCATATGTCCACCTGGGGGAGGGCGGGCAGCCCCGAATCCGGGGAAATCACCTGCATGTTCGGCGAGACGGTGTTTCCCGTCACTACCGTTATCGCCATACCTGATGCGACCACGGCGCGGATGCCGGCAAGCCCCCGGCTCGTACCGACCAAGCGCCAGCTCCGGCCGCAGGAATTAAGCGCATTTAACGCGGATTCCCGGAAAAGGCACACCCCATCCGGGAAAAGCGCCAGGGGGAGGGGGTCTTTATCGTGCAGCCGGCACCCCTGGGCCTCGGCCCAGACCAGCTGCTCACGGCGGATGACGGTGCCCCCGGGCGACTGGGGCTGGCGGGTGGTGACCGCCAGATCGATGTCCCCGTCGGTTAGCATCCGCAGGAGATCAACACTCAATTCGCAGCAGACCTCCAGGCTGATCCTGGGATACAGCGACCCGAACCCGGAGAGCGCCGCCGGCAGAAAGTAGGCGGCATAATCATCCGGAATCCCCAGCCGAACCCGGCCTTTGACTTCCGGATCCCCGATTTCCGCCATGATTTCATCGTTTAACTTAAGTATCCGGCGGGCGTAATCCAGCATCAGCTCGCCGTCCGCTGTGAGGCCCACGCGGCCCTTTTGCCGGGTCAGGAGGAACTTTCCCAGGTTCTGCTCCAGCCGGCGCACCTGCATGCTCACCGCCGACTGCGTCCGGTTCAACCGGGCCGCCGCCCTGGTAAAGCTTTTCAATTCGGCCACCGCCACAAAGGCCCGCAGCAGGTGGATGTCCAGATCCGGATTGTAAATCATTGGTTGATGCCTCTTGAACCCTCAAACCGCCATTTTTACCCTCATCCCGGCCTTCTCCCAGAGGGAGAAGGAGATAAGCGGAACCTTACGTTGATGTAATTAGATCGGAACAATTTAAACCGGAATATTGGTTTGGCGCAATACGAAAACGGATTGCGGCCACCGGCCGGTTTATCAATTCCTGTGATAAGCCCATCACAATTATGCGTTAGCCATCTCGATTTGGCTGAATTACATAGTCCCCAGACATATTCTGAATGAAAAAGGAGGGGATATATGAAAAGGCGTCGAGCCAAATCCATGGCGCTGGCAAGCGATGCGCGGATGCTCCTGGTGATTTATTTCTGGGGGCTGACATTTTACTTCACCAAACTGGGATTGGAAAGTTTTGATCCGCTGTCTTTTGCCAATTTACGGGTGGTCAGCGCGGTGGTCGCGCTTATCGCAATGGCGGCATTAAATGCGAAGCATCACGGCCCGATTCAAATGGATTTACGGGATCACCTCCTGGCGGTGGTGCTAGGGCTTCTGGGCATGGCCTGCTTTCCTTTCTGTTTCAGCCTGGCGATGAAATATACCAGTGCGGCCAATGCCGGGCTCATATTCGGCACCACCCCGGTGGCCGTGGCCTTGATCAGCTGGGTCCTGGGCCTTGAGCGGCTTAATGGAAAACAGGTGCAGGGGCTTTTGCTTTCGTTCTCAGGGATTGCGGTGATCCTTCTGCCCCAGGGCATCAATTTCTCTTTTACCACGCTGCGCGGGGATCTGCTGATGATCGGCGCCATGCTGAACTGGGCGCTTTATACCGTGATCAACCGCTTCGTCCGAACCGGCCAGTCCACCCTGCAGTTTACGGCGTACGGCGCATTGTGGGGGGTTGCCGGCTTGGCGTTGTTGAGTTTCGGCGATCTGGCCTCCTTTGCCGTCGCCGAGGTAAAGCTTGTTTCCTGGCTTGGGGGCCTGTGCGCCGGGGTTTTGAGCACGGCGGTATCCTATGTGATCTGGAACAATACGGTCCGATCCGTGGGGCCGGCTAAAACCGCCGTGTATTTGAACCTGGTGCCGCTGGTAGCGGCCGTCAGCGGCTTTATTCTCCTTAATGAGTCCCTGGGCTGGGCGCATCTTCTGGCTGCGGCGCTGATTATCACCGGGGTCCTGTTGACCCGCGGCGCTTCTGCCAAACGCGCCGCGGAGGTGCGGGGATAGATATAATATTCTGTAATTTTGTACTATATTTATGAAAAGCGGAAAGATGCTGGTATCCTGCATCAAAAGAATTAGGTTAGTTAAAAGTCAATGTCATTAACTTTAGCATTCCGCCCCTGTCATTTCGAGGAACC
>DATGCF010000334.1:0-11346 GCA_035312245.1 Desulfosalsimonadaceae bacterium | reverse complement strand
TTGACCCGCCGGATACTCAGCCAACAGATTGAATCGGTTGAATCGGTTGACCAGAAGTTGCGCATGGCCATCCGGACCCATCTATACCTGACCGAGGTCATGCAGCCCTGGTTTTATTTTTCATTCATGGAGACCAAGAATCTGGACAAGGCCCAGCAGAAAAGGTCGATTGAGGGGGAACTGGCCACCGAGCAGATGTTTATCGACATTCTGGAAGAGGGACTTCACGAAGGGGTGTTTTCGCTGGAAAATCCGGTTTTGACGGCCACGGTAATCAAGGCCATGCTCCAGGACTGGTATGTCAAGCGCTGGAAATACAGCCGGCGCCGGGTTTCCGTGGATGAATATGCGGATTTTGTGATTTTTGTCATTGAGTCCATTGTGATGTCAAATTCAATGCCGTTAACTTAACAGTAAAAAATGGTTCACTTGTCATTTCGAGCGCCAGCGAGAAATCTTATAATTGCATGACTTTTTTAGATTTCTCGTCACTGTCGTTCCTCGAAATGACAGCATCGGAAGCCTAAGGCCAATGATTTTTATGCTGATTAAATTCAAGGAGTTTTAAATGACGATCGTGGATACACCGACCCGGATCCGTGAGGGAGAGGAGCTGGATCAAGCAGCTGTGGAAAATTTTTTAAAGCAGCATATCGAGGGGTTGTCCGGCACCTTAGAGATTAAACAGTTTCCCAGCGGGTTTTCGAACCTCACGTATTTTATCCGGGTGGGGGACCGTGAAATGGTGCTTCGCCGGCCGCCCTTCGGCAGAAAGGCCAAAACCGCCCATGACATGGGCCGCGAATACAAAATATTGAGCGCCTTGTATCCGGTATTCCCTTACTGCCCAAAGCCTCTGGTCTATACCGAAGATGAAAGCATCATGGGCTGCCCCTTTTACGTCATGGAGCGGCTGCAGGGGATTATTCTGAGAAAAGACCTGCCCGAGGACCTGTCCCTTTCGCCGGCGGACGCCCGCAAGCTATGCGAGAATATGGTCGATCTCCACGTGCGCCTGCATTCCCTGGATTACGAGGCCATTGGTCTGGCAGACTTCGGCAAACCCCAGGGGTATGTCCGGCGCCAGGTGGAAGGCTGGAGCAGGCGCTACCGGGATGCCCGAACCCCGGATGTGCCGGATTTCGAGCCGGTAATGGATTGGCTGGCCGCCAACCAGCCGAAAGATTTTGACCAGCCCGCTATTATTCACAATGATTACAAATTCGATAACCTGGTCTTAACTCCGGACAACCCGCTGGAGATTATCGGCATTCTGGATTGGGAGATGGCCACCCTGGGGGATCCGTTGATGGATCTGGGCGCCTCTCTGGCCTACTGGATCAACCGGGATGATCCGGAGGAGATGCAGCTCATGCGGATGCTGCCAACGACCTACGAGGGGATGATGACCCGTCGGGAAGTGGTGGACCGATATGCCGAAACAGCGGGGATTGAGCTGGGCAATTTCGATTTTTATTACTGCTTTGGCCTGTTCCGGCTCGCGGGCATTGCCCAGCAGATTTACTACCGGTATTATCACGGCCAGACCAGGGACAAGCGCTTCATCCAGATGGGCTACGCGGTGGGATTTCTGGAAAATGCCGCCAAGCGGGTCATTGAAGGCGGCGGAATCTGACGGGGGCTTCTTGAATTTCCGTCATGATAGAAGATTATTGGTTTCAGGTAAGGAATTGGTCGTTTGGCGGATGCGCTATCGCTTATCCGCCCTACGAAAACTCGACACCATTTTCCTTGTATCTGCAGCAAACTTGAAAATCGCATAAAATAGGCTAAGGTAAGCCGTTGTCATTTCGAGCGACAGCGAGAAATCTTCAGGCGGGTGCTTCATTGATAAAATCATTGATGGTTAACAGGGAATCCATTTTTACCCCGCAGGCTTCGATATTCTCGCGGCCGTTTTGCTCGCAGCGGTCAAGCAGCGCAATCACGCTCAGGATCTCAAGGCCGTAATCCCGAACCGCATTAATCGCCTTGATGGTGGAGCCGCCGGTGGTGACCACGTCTTCGATGATGATCACCGGATCGCCGGGCTGCACATTGCCCTCGATTGGCAGGCGCAGGCCGTGGGCTTTGGGCTCTTTGCGCACGGAAAAGGCGTCAATCGGGTTTTCCCGGAGTTGTGAAGTGTAGGCCACGGCAATGGCAATCGGATCAGCGCCCATGGTCAGGCCGCCGATGCCTTTTGGGGCTAAATCGAGCGCCTGGATTCTATCATACATTAATGTCCCGATCAGGACGATGCTTGGCGGGTAATAGGTCACCCCTTTTAAGTTGAAATAGAAGCTGCTTTTTTTGCCGGAAGCCAGCGTAAATACGGGCTCTTTGGAATACTGAAACGAACGCTGCCGGATCAGGCCAATGAGTTGGTCCCTATCGGTCATGGCTAAGAATCCTTTCTCGGATACAATAAAAAAGTTACAGAGATGTAAACAATTGATAGGTGATTGTCAAGCCGTATGACACCAATCGTCTTACTCTTAATCCTACTCTTAATTTTAATCCCAATAAGGAGCTTGCAATGGAGAATTTAATCTATCAAACCAAGGATCATATCGGTTACCTCACATTAAACCGGCCGAATAACTACAACGCCTTTGACCGCCAGACCATTGAGGAGTTCGAAGCGTTCTGGCGGGACCGGCGGTATGATGAAAGCGTACGGGTGATCGTGCTGGACGGGGGGGATGCCAAAGGGTTCTGCGCCGGCCTGGATATGCAAACGTATGGGCCGGAGATGTTTAAGATGCCGCCGATGGACGCCTATAACGGCCAGGCCCGGATGGCCCGTCTCCTGCTTGCCATGCGCATGGCGCCGCAGCCCATTATCTCCTGTATTCATGGGGCGGCCTCCGGCTTTGGATTCTCTTTGGCCATGGCCTCGGATATTCGGATTCTTTCGGAAGGCGCCCGGTTTAATGCCGCCTACATTAATATCGGTCTGGGCGGGGCGGATATGGCATCCAGCTATTTCCTGCCGCGGCTGATCGGCTCCGGCCGGGCCAATGAATTCCTGCTCACCGGCAACTGGATGAGCGCGGAAGAGGCCATGCAGCTGGGGTTTGCCAGCCGCCTGGTGCCCAGGGAGAAAATGCTTGAGACCGCCCGGGAGCTTGCGCAAACCATGGCGAGTAAAACGCCTCTGGGCCTGCGCATGACCAAGGAGGCCATAAACGTCAATATCGATGCCGGGGGCCTTGAGGCATGTCTTCAGATGGAGGACCGTAACCAGATGATGGTCATGTATTCGCTCAAACTGGCATCACCTGAATAGGCGGATTTATGCCGACATTAATTGTTTCTTGTAAGCCTCAATCAGATGCTCGGCTGCTTCTCTCGTTCTGATCCGGGTAATGGCGCGTCTGAACACAGAGCTTGCCGGAAGGCCCTTGGAAAACCAGCCGAGCCGGCTGCGAAGCATCCGGCAGGCTCTTTCTTCCCCGAAAAGCGTGACCATCTGATCCGTGTACCGGTGCATCATCTGAAACCGATGCACTGGATCCACCGGCGGAATCGGCTGACGGTTGATCGCCGCCAGGGCCTGGGTAAAAAACCAGGGGTTCCCGATGGCCGCCCGGCCGATCATCACCCCGTCGCAGTGTGTGGCATCGATCATTTTCGGGACATCAGACGGCCGCTTGATATCCCCGTTTCCGATCACCGGGATGGCAACGGCCTCTTTAACCCGTTTGATCACCTGCCAGTCCGCACACCCCCGAAATCCCTGACCGGCCGTGCGGGGATGGATGGTCACGGCATCCACGCCGCAGGCTTCGGCTATACGGGATAGTTCAATCGCCTGATTGGCCGAGGTATCCCATCCGGAGCGGATTTTTATGGTCAAGGGGATGTGGATGGCGCTTCGCATTTTCATGAGCATTCGCTCCGCCCGGTCCGGGTCCTTCATCAGCGCCGCACCGGCGCCGATTCGAACCACCTTTTTCACGGCGCAGCCAAAGTTGACATCAATGATCTCCGCGCCCATGGCCTCGACCATGGCGGCCGCCTCGGCCATAATCTCCGGGTGCTGGCCGAACAGCTGCACGGCAATGGGCTTTTCCGCGTCCTCCATCACAAGCATCTCCCGGGTCTCTGCCGAGCCGTAATGCAGGCCGTTTGAGCTGATCATTTCGCTACACACCAATCCGCACCCTGCCTCCCGGGCGAGGATCCGAAACGGCATATGGGTGATCCCGGCCATGGGCGCAAGGATAAGGGGGTTGGGAAGCTCTACATCGCCGATTCGCATGGGGCCTGGCTGCTTTTTTGGGGTTTGGAAACGGTGGATGACGGATTGGCATAGCAGAACAGGCAGTTGTGTCGGCACGGCTGGCGGTGATAGGAGCCGATATCCGATGAGACCGTGCACCCGCACCCTTGTTTCACGCGCTGGCCGGAGTCCTTTCGAAGTGAGAGATCTCCGCCGAAAAGATCCACCAGCAGTCTGCCGGGGATGCACTGACTGGGCTGAATGGCCGAATCTGTCGGCAAGGCGGCCATCACCTCTTTTTCGCAGCAGGTGTAAAGACGGATATGGTGGGGTTTGAGAATCTGCGCCAGCCATTCCAGCACCTGCACTTTTTCTTTTAACGGCGGGTCATGGAAAACAAAACCCGGCAGGGCGGCCAGGCGTTTTTTGATCTTGGGGTAATGGTCCATAAAGCTCGTAATGCACCGGGTAATGCCCGAATCGCCCATGACCTTTGCGATGTCTTGAAAATCGGTCAGGTTGTCGGTATCCGAGCCGCCAGGCGGCCGGAAAAAGCAGATCGGGTCAAACCGCCAGCTAATGCTGTCCGGACCGAAGCGGCCGGCAAGGCGTTTCAAGGTCTCAAGCCGGTCTGTAAGCAACGGGATATGGGGCTCAAGCCAGGGGGATTCGGAGTTCACCGTGAAATTGAAAAACAGGTGATACCCCATCTGCCGGAGGGCCTCGCCGTATCCGCCATCCAGAAACGGGCGGAAATCCTTGGACCAGAAAACAATGGTGTGCACGTGTTCCGGAGTTGCCATAACCGTTGATACGTGACGGTTGAACGGATTGGTCACCTCAAAGTACCCGTCGCCAATCCCCTGCATGAACCAGTCCATGTAAAAAGCCGGGATATCGGTGCGGCGGGAGGCGGAGATGATGATTTTGGCTGGTGTTTTTCCGGTCATTTTTTGGGTTGGCGGTCCCATAGGGAGACCACCTTGGCCTCTTCGGCAGGGTCCTTCTCTTCACTTTCCGGCGCCTGCTGCTGTTCCTCTTTTACAGATGCCTCTTGGCTTTCTTCCTGATCAGATTCTGGTTCCACCTCCGGCGGGGCCTCGACTTTTTCAAGCCGCAGCCGGTTGCCGCCCATGGTGAATTCTTCCCCATTGATATACACATCCCGGAGAATCCAGGTAACGGTCTGCAGCGGCACCTGGAGCAGCAGGAGCGTTACGTGATACCAGTCTTTTTTGACATCCGGCGAAATGGCCTCGATGCGGGCAAAACCGGCCGGCTGGTCCTCATAATAGATTAAAATAATATCGTTTTCCTGTGCCATAGGCTACGTACCTTCTTCTAAGTAACTTCAAGGTTTAAGGTGTAAGGTTTTAGGGTATAAGGTATAAGGCGCAATTAAATTCCAAATTACAATACTCAAATTACAAATAAATCTCAAAAGCCAAATCGCAATGTTCAAAACAACCCCTCTTTTGCGGGGCGATGTGTTGTTTCCGGATTTTGGTCATTGGAATTTGGGTATTGTTTGTTTTTTGGGATTTGAAATTTGAAATTTTATTTTTCCCTTAGGGCCTTTAAAGTTTTAGCTCGGTCTCGGGCGGCGGTCCGGGGGAATGTTTTTATCGCCGCCGCGGTTAAGCCTAAATCCATCTTAAAGAAAACTATATTACGCTTTGAAGGCGGATGCAAGGGGGGCTCAATCCGAGCGGCGGGGGAAGAATATAGTGCGCAGCCAGTGGAAAACGGAATTGCCTTTCAGGTTTTCCCGGTCCATGGCATCAATGTCCTTTGCCAGCATGGCCGGATGGGCAAACCACTCCGAGCGCGTGGCAAAGGTCTGCCCGGTATCCAGCTCCTTGACCACCCGGGCCGGGTTGCCCGCGGCAATGGTGTTCGGAGGGATCGACCGGATGACCACGGAGCCCGCGCCAATGATGCTGTTATCGCCGATCTCAACCCCTTTGCAGACAATGGCGCTGTCGCCGATCCAGACGTTTTCGCCGATGGTGACAGGGCGGGTGGTACCTATCGTCCATATCCGGTTGTAGATCCCGTGCCAGTCGGCATCCGTGATATAGGCATGGCTGGCCAGCATGGTATTGTCGCCGATTTTGATATAATCTGCGGAGCTGATGCGCACTCCCGGGCATATCAGGCAGTAATCCCCGATTTCGATGCCGCCTTTTTCCTTATCCTCCGGCCAGACCGTTAATCGGATTTTTTTATCGGATGTGGAGAGGATATTCGCATGCTTGCCGATGTTAATGGGTGCGCCGAATACTTCGATATTCCAGGGCTGGGTGACGGTGAAGCCCGGCCCTAAGCAATCGAACTGGGGGCGCAGAAAATACCGGGCATAGGCCTGCTGGAATTTAAGATGGGCTTTTTTTAAAAAATAGGGCCGATGGTCTCTTCGCAAGAAAAGCGCCTTATTTCAGGTATGAAGCAAATTCGGGGGTATTCCAGAAGCTGTGGTTGAATAAATCCGCCGCCGGTGTCATTTGATACAGGGCATCCGCCGCCATGATAAACACCCCGTTGGTCCATGAGATTTTATCCTCCGGCCAAATCACCATATCCGGATAGGTGAACCCGCACCAGTAGGATCCATCCTCAAATTTTCGGTCAATCAGCCAGGAGAAAACAATAGCGGCGATTTTATGGTTGCCCGTGGCCGCCATGGCGAGCACCAGTTCACAGCTTTCCGCAATGGTCACCCACGGCCGGTCAGAGACGCACAGCACGCCCATCCCTTCAACCACGAATTTTTTCCATTGCTGATCGATCCGTTCCCGGGCCACCTCCCCGGTAACCGCGCCGGATAACACCGGATAAAACCAGTCCATGGAGTACCTGGATTTGGTTATATTGAACAGGTGGTAGCCATCCCGGATCGCTTCGCCCAGATTGATCAGCGCGGCTTTCCATTCCGGTTTGGCCTTACCAAGCAGTCCGGCAATTGAAAGCGCGCATTTAAGGCTCATAAAGATGGAACTCGATCCTGTTAAAAGGGCCATGGGATCGATTTCCAGGTCCGGGCTTTTGGCCCAGTAGATTTCACCGGTGGGCGCCTGAAGGCTCACCGCAAAGTCCATGGCCGCCTCAATCGTGGGCCACATTTGATACAAAAACCGGATATCCCGGGTAATCAGGTAATAGTGAAATACGCCGACCGCAATATAGGCCGATATATTAGTTTCCCGGGTGCGGTCCAGCGGGCTTCCGTCAAGGTAGGATGAATACCAGCTGCCGTCTTCCAGCTGGATTTCCGCCAGCCATTCATAGGCGGCCCGCGCCTCGGCAATATAGCCGCAGATGCAAAGCCCCATGGCCGCTTCCACATGATCCCAGGGGTCGGTCTTGCCGCCCTTGCTCCAGGGAATCTCGCCGGTCTCTTTCTGCAGGTCGGCAATCATCAGGGCAATTGCATCAATATCGACCGAAACCGCCGGCTTCTTCCAGGGAACCTCCACCTTCATCGCTTCTCCATCCTTTTGCATCCCGGTATCCTATTTCTGCCTGATTGCGGCAAAATACGAGCATCCTAAATAAATAAAGATATATGCCACAAAAGGGATGGAGAAGCAATAAATTTTGGCCAATTCAGCAGTTTTAACCGATGTTTGGCATAAGGGTCCACTTAATGGCCCAGTCGCTGGTATCATCCAGCTGATCCAGGCATACGATGCCGCCGTTCTGGAATTTCACCACGATAATATCCGGATTGCCGGCGGTCAGGTAACTGGTGATGCGCTCCATAAACGGCAGATGCCCGACCAGCATGGTATTTCTGCCCGGGTCGAGGCCCTGGGCGATGGGCACCACATCATCGAGCGCTTTAATCCCCTCCATTTCTTGGATACCGCCGGAGACCTGCAGATAATCAGCAAAAATTTCGGCGGTCTGAAGCGCCCGTTTTTTCCCGCTGTGCTTGATCTCACCCACTGTTACGTTATAATGGGCGGCGGTTTCGGCGATCCTTTTCACATTTGCAATGCCTTCCTCTGAGAGGGACTGTTCGGGATCCACGTCCTTTTTTAAATTCACGCCGTGCTGAACCAAAAAAAGTGCCATAATCAACCTCCTTTCTAAAATAAATAAATAATCAATTTAATAATTTCTGCAATCTCTGATTTTTTTGCCCTCGACGGCGGCACGGGCGCTGGTTATGTTATTCCTTCTTTGAATGCCGCTAAATTCAGTCGGGCATCGGCAGGGGGCTTACGAATAAAAGATTCTTGACTGAAATCAGGAAGTGGCATAGGTATTTATATTATTTTATGATCTGAAAGGAGACGACTTTAAATGGCGTACACAGTTGCATTAGCCGGCAAAGGCGGTACCGGTAAAACAACCCTTGCCGGACTGCTTGTCAAGTATATGGTAAAAAACGGGAAATCCCCGATTTTGGCAGTAGATGCAGATTCCAACTATAATTTTAACGAAGTGCTCGGCTTAACCGTGACCGATACGCTCGGCAACGCCCGCGAGGATATGAAGAAAGGCGCCGTGCCCAGCGGCATGACCAAGGATGTCTTCATCACCATGCGAATGGAGGAGGCGGTTCTTGAAACCGGAAACTATGATCTCATCGTGATGGGCCAGCCCGAAGGGCAGGGCTGCTACTGTGCGGCCAATAGTCTGCTGGTTAATGCGCTTGAGCGTTTATCGGATAATTACCCCTATATCGTGCTGGATAATGAGGCGGGTATGGAGCATATCAGTCGGCTGACCACCAAGAATGTGGATGTGCTGCTGATTGTCACCGATGCCTCCCGGCGGGGCTTGCAGGCTGCCCTTCGCATCAACGAGCTTGCCTCGGAGTTAAATATCGGGGTGCTGCGGACCTGCCTGATTTTTAACCAGGCCAAAAATGGAGTGCCGGATAAGGCGGCCAAAATGGTTGAAGAGGCCGGGGTGGAACTGCTGGGTTCCGTGCCCGAGGATACCTCGATTTATGATTACGATTTTGAGGGCACACCGATTGTCAACCTGCCGGAAGACAATCAGGCCGTGCAAAATGCCTTTAAACTGTTTGAAAAGATTTTCTGATTGGCAGATGTCGGATGTCATGCCGCATAATCCGTCTGTGAGCTCGGATACGGCATCGCCTTACCCCTATCTGTATATTTATTATCTCGCCGGGCATCAGGCTGTGAGCGAAATAGCGGATTTCGGGGAAGGGTTTATCGGCAACTGGAAAGAGGGGGATACCGCGTTTCTTTTCTTTACCGAACCGGCCGATGATGCGGTTCAAAAGTTTTTGGCGCACCGGCCGCACCTGGAGTTGAAAGACCAGTTCGAAATGAGCTATGAAGACTGGCATGGCGGGCCGGTGATCCCTTTTCAGGCGGGCGGTTTCCATGTGGTGCCGCCATGGGCGCAGACGCCTGCGTCGCGGGGGGAAGATGTACTTCTCCTGGATCCGGGCGTGGTTTTTGGCGCGGGCAACCATCCCACCACCCGGCATTGCTTGATGGCTATTGGGGCACTAACAGCAGAGAAATCGATAGGCACCGTGCTTGACCTGGGCGCCGGCACCGGACTTTTGGCCATTGCCGCGGCAAAGCGGGGGGCGGCCAGCGTTTTTGCCGTGGACAACAATTTTCTGGCAGCGCGCACCGCACTCGCCAACATCCGACAAAATCGCCTGACTGACCGGGTCTTTTCAGTAGCGGGCGATGCCCGGGATTTTGTCGATTCGCCGGCGGATCTTGTGGTGGCCAATATCCACTACGCGGTGATGCAGCAGCTGGTGCAAAGCAAGGGGTTTCAGGAGAAAAAATGGTTTATCCTGTCCGGGCTCATGCGCACCCAGGCCCGGCTGATCAAGGACCGGCTCGCGCATTGCCGGGCTGATATTCTGGACGAATGGATACAGGACGGCATCTGGCACACGGTATTCGGGAAGATGAATTAACCGTCGAAAGGGGTCTTAATGTACATCAAATGCTGGGGGTCCAGGGGATCCATACCGGTTTCCGGGCCTGAGTATGATAAATACGGCGGTGATACCACCTGCATTGAGATCCGCACCAAAAACGGCGAATTGATTATTGTCGATGCCGGAACCGGCATGCGACGGCTGGGCAACCAGCTCACCATCGAAGGCTGCCGGCTTTTCCACGTGCTGTTTACCCACTCCCATTGGGATCATCTGCTGGGGTTTCCATTTTTTAAACCCCTGTTCAATCCGGAGTCAAACATTCAGATCTACCGGTGCCCGTTTCCCGGCAAATTTGTTGAAACCATCGTGACCAAAATGATGAGTCCGCCCCATTTTCCGGTCCGGTATTCGGATTTGCGCGCCAAAATTACGTATCATCGGGGGTGTCCGTCAAGCTTTCAGATCGATACCGTGACCGTCACCCCGATCGCCTTAAGCCATCCCAACAGCGGCTGTGGCTATAAGTTCGAAGAAGATGGGAAAGCCTTTGTGTTTTTGACGGATAATGAGTTGGGCTACACCCATCCGGGGGGATTGAAGTTTAAGGATTACAAGGCGTTTTGCGAAGGCGCGGATCTCCTGTTCCATGATGCGGAGTACACGCCCGAAGAATACGCCCAAAGCATAGAATGGGGCCATTCCACTTACACGGACGCCCTGGAACTGGCGCTGGCCGCCAGGGTCAAACGGCTGGGGCTTTTCCATCACAACCGGGACCGCACGGATCAGGGCATGGATCACATACTGAATCAGACCCGGAACATCATATCCGAGCGGAAGGCGGGGCTTAGCTGTTATGCAGTGGGCCGCGACATGAGCTTTGAAGTCTGATGGCAGCGTTAAACGCGGTTTATGCCGCCACCACGGCATTTTTGCAGAAAGCAACTCAAAAAGGCCCTGAAAATCAGCCCATACTGTCATTTCGAGCGTCAGTGAGAAATCTTTACAATAAGATTCCTCGTCACTATCGTTCCTCGGAATGACAATAGCGCAAGGCTTTGGAATAACAACATATATTGTTTGGTTCCTTAGAAGTATGCCCCCCGGGCCGTTTGCCCGGGACCGAGCGTAAAAATAATTTAATGATATAAATTTGTTAAAAATTCAATCTCTGCTGATTCGTACTCGTACTCGTGCTCGTACTCGTAATCGGCTTTTGATTTTTTCG
>DATGCF010000333.1:0-2677 GCA_035312245.1 Desulfosalsimonadaceae bacterium | reverse complement strand
ATGGCCATGGCGGGCACGGCATGGGGATGGGAAGAAACCACGGCGGCGGGCGGCATTGAGCGGATGGGTATCGATTCGAAACCCGAAACATTTCAGGCAGGGGAACGCCGGCAGCCGGATCGACGGCGATTTTTGCGTTTTGCCCCGACGTGGCAGGCCAATCTGCTCGTGTTCGGTTGCCTGATCGGTATTGTGCTGGCCCTGGTTTACTGGCAAATCCGGTCTTCGGAAAAGACCTTTGTCAGCCATGTCCGGGATCATGCCCGGCTGCTTGCGAGCGTAATCAGGCTGCAGGCCGATACGGCGGTCATGTCCAAAAGCGCTATTGAAGCCATCATGCAGACCTTTCTGGGAAACACGGCCCGGTTAGTGGATTACCTGGATACGATTGCCCCTTTTACGCCGGATGAGCTGACGGCATTTGCCAATGAAAGCGGCATGGCCGGCATTGCCATCGTAACGGCTGACAATGAGATTATCCTGGGTCCCAGCGGATGGATGCCGGATCAAAAAAATGCAGATGAGCCGGAGCCGGATGTGCTTTCATACAAACCGGAAAAAGCCCTTTATTCTTTAACTCTGCCCCGTCCGGAAGGCGGGCGGATTCTGGTCGGCTTTCAATCCGACCGGATCAAACGCCTGCGGCGGGAGCTGAGCCTGGATACGCTGCTTGATACCCTTTCAGCCATGCCGGAAATCGAATATGTGCGCCTTGGGCCAGCCGATAACTATGCTAAAGCCAAGGGCCATTCGATGGTTGGTTTTACGAACATCAAAGACCGGCAGATTGCCGAGGCCCGCATGCCGTTTGAGGGTAAATATTTACTGCTTGGCCTGGATGCGAACTTCTATTTTAACCGGGTCAATCAGCTCTGGACCCAGTTCTTTGTTATCGCCGGCATCCTGGCGTTGGTGGGTATGGGGCTGTCATGGGGGCTTTACCGGTATCAGGCGGCTTATCTCCAACAGATCCGGAGCTTTGAACGAAAGCTGGCAAAAGAACAGGAAGATGCGGCCCTTGGGCGGGCGACCGCCGCCATCGCCCATGAACTGAGAAATCCCTTAAACGCCATCAGTATGGGACTTCAGCGGTTAAGCAAAGAAACTGCAGGCCTGACACCCGCCCAAACCGAGCTGATCGATGCACTGATGGCGTCCGTCAATCGGAGCAATAAACTTATTCAAGACCTCAAGCAGTTTGCCGGCCCTATCACCCCGGCCAGGCAGGCGATACATCCGGATGCGGTTATCTCATCGCAAATCACGCTCTATAAGGATAATGTTAAAAAAAAGGGCATATCTGTGGATTACAAGCCCACATTTACCGGCACGCTTATGGCGGATGCCGATCTCTTCGCCATTGCGTTTGAGAATCTGCTGAAAAATGCCGTGGAGGCCCAACCGAATGGGGGCTATATCAAAATCCGCCTGGATCGGGAATCCGACGCCGTGGTGGTGACCATGGAAAATGCCGGGCTGGCATTTGATAATGGCGAACTTGCAAATATGCTTGCCCCTTATGTCACCACAAAAACTCAGGGCTCCGGCCTCGGCCTTGCCATGGTGGATCGTATCGCCAGGGCTCACGGGGGATCGCTTGAGTTGACCTCACCGCTGCCGGGGGAGATCAATATCCGGTTGATTTTTCCGCTGCAGGGAAGCATCTAATCTAATCCTTAAAGATTGCCATCTGATTGATTGAATATGAATATTTTAGTGGTTGATGATGAAAAGCTGCAGTCTGATCTGCTAAGCGGATTCCTGGAGAATCATGATTATCATGTGGTCGTCGCCCAAAACGGCGAGGCCGCGCTTCAGGCATTTGCCGAACATCCGTTTCAGCTGGTCCTGCTTGACCAGCGGATGCCGGATATCTCCGGCGACCAGGTGCTTGACCGGATGAAACAGATCAATCCCGGGATTCGAAGCATTATGATTACTGCTTACGGAGACGTAACCACGGCCGTGCGGGTCATGAAGCTGGGGGCTGATGATTTTCTGGAAAAACCGATTGATTTGGCCGCATTGCTCGATAAAATCCAGAGAATAGAAAATTCAATCATGATTGCCGACGAGTTAGCCGAGATCACCAAGGCCGTTTCGGAATCGCCGCTGCCGATAAATATTGTCGGCCAGAGCCCGGCCATGCAAACCGTATTGTCGATGATCCGGCGGCTTGCCCCGACGGAGTGGGCGGTGCTGATTCGGGGTGAGACCGGCACCGGCAAAGAACTGATCGCCCGCTTGATTCATCTGCTCAGCCCGAGAAGTCAGAAGCCTTTTGTCGAGGTCAATTGCGCGGCCATTCCGGAGAATCTGTTTGAATCCGAACTCTTCGGCCATATGAAAGGCGCGTTTACGGGTGCTACTGCCAACCGTCAGGGCAGATTTGAACTGGCGAACACGGGCAGCCTTTTTCTTGACGAAGTCGGTGAGCTGCCGTTAAGCTTGCAGGCCAAGCTGCTGCGGGCGCTTCAGGAAAATCAGTTGACCCGGGTGGGCGGGGAAGGGCCGATCCAGGTGGATGTCCGCATTCTGGCCGCCACTAATCGCTCGCTGAAAGAACTGGTTGAAAAGGGGCGCTTCAGGGAAGACCTTTACTATCGCCTCAATGTTTTAGACATTGATATTCCGCCGCTAAGAGAGCGAAAAGAGGATATTCCGGCCTTAGTTTCGC
>DATGCF010000332.1:0-3511 GCA_035312245.1 Desulfosalsimonadaceae bacterium | reverse complement strand
GGCACATATTGAATATCGGAGACGGGAAATGGGAAAAAAATTTTTGATAGGCATCTTATTGGCAGGCCTGCTGGTTATTCCATCAACAGCCGCTGCCGGCTGGAGTCCGCTTCAGGTCGCGGTATGGCATCCGGCGCAGCTGGTGCCGGATGACTGGGATGTTTACGGGCTGCGGATGAATCTCCTGTATGGCAAAAACAAAAATGTGTGGGGATTCGATTTAGGGGTTGCTAACACCACCGAGGAAAAGGTCCGCGGCATTCAGGCGGGTCTTATCAATGGCCCCGGCGATTTGGGCGGCATCAGTTTGGGCGGCATCAACTCCACCCGCCGGGTAAACGGATGCCAGGCCGGCGTGTTCAGTGTGGCAGAGGATCGGATAAACGGCGTCCAGCTGTCCGCCCTGTTTAACCATAGCCCGGTGGTGCGGGGGCTCCAACTCCATGCCGGTGTCTTTGGTAATTTCTCCGAAGACGTGGCCGGCGCCCAGATTGCTGCGGGACTCACTGTCAATCAGGCGGAAATTGTACGCGGGGCCCAGTTATCGGTCATCGCCAATAATGTGAATCAATCCATGAAAGGCTTTCAGTTTTCATTTTACAACTTTGCCAAAATCATGGGCGGCTTCCAGCTGGGCATTGTCAATTATGCCGAAGAGATGAAGGGGCTCCAGGTGGGGCTCCTGAATGTGGTCAAGGACAGCCCGATTCCATTTCTGCCGATTTTCCAGGTGGGGCTGTGACCGGGGCTTCGCGTCAGAAAGCATCTCGCAAAGACGCAAAGGCCGCCAAGGCTTTTTGACTAAAGCAGCTTTATACCATCTTACTCTTACTCTTAATCTTAATCTTTGATCCAAAAAATGGGTTTGGTTTTTTAAAAAGTCATCAATGTTATTTTTAGGGGATTTTTAAGTTTCAAACGATATCAGAATGGGCTCGCTCTATGGCTGCGCCTGAAAATATTGTGAAATTGGTCGCCCGGTTTGATGAGCACCTGGATGCTTATAAGCAGGGCAAATACAATGAAACCCAGCTCAGGCGGGAATTCATTGACCCCATGTTCGAGGCTTTGGGCTGGGATGTGGCCAACCGGCAGGACTGGGCCGAGGCCTATAAAGAGGTGGTGCATGAGGATGCCGTCAAAGTCGGAGGCATCACCAAGGCACCGGATTACAGTTTTCGCATCGGTGGCGTCCGGAAATTCTTTCTGGAAGCCAAAAAACCCTCCATCAACATCAAGCAGGACACTCATCCCGCGTTTCAGCTACGACGGTATGCGTGGAGCGCCAAGCTGCCGGTCAGCATCCTTACCGATTTTGAGGAATTCGCCGTTTATGACTGCCGGGTGAAGCCGGTTAAAACCGATGGGGCAGCCAGTGCGCGGGTGTTATATTTAAGCTATGATCAGTATATTGACCGGTGGGAGGAAATCGCCGGCATCTTCTCCAGGGAGGCTATATACCGCGGCGCATTCGACCGGTTTGTCAAAACGAATACCCACAAACGCGGCACCGCAGAGGTCGACGATGCATTTCTTCAGGAAATCGAGCGCTGGCGCACCCTTTTAGCGCGAAATATCGCCCTTCGCAATCCGCAGTTCTCTCAGCCGGAGCTTAATTACGCGGTGCAGCTAATCATTGACCGGATTGTGTTTTTAAGAATATGCGAAGACCGCGGGGTGGAGGATTACGGTCGGCTTCAGGCCCTTTTGAACGGATCAAATGTTTATGCCCGGCTGTTTCAGCTTTTTCAAAAAGCCGATGCCCGCTATAACTCCGGGCTTTTTCATTTTCGGCCCGAAAAAGACAATCCGGATGATATTGACGGCCTGACGCCGCATTTGACGGTTGACGACAAGGCGATCAAGGAAATTCTCAGAAACCTTTATTATCCGGACAGTCCCTATGAATTCTCCGTTATAAGCGCGGACATCCTGGGCCAGGTCTATGAACGGTTCCTCGGCCGGGTCATTCGCCTGACCCCTTCCCATCAGGCCAAAATCGAGGACAAGCCGGAGGTGCGCAAGGCCGGCGGGGTGTTCTATACACCCACCTATATTGTCGACTATATCGTCCGTCAGACTGTCGGCGAACTGGTTCGCGGTAAAAAGCCGTGGGGCGCGGTCAAGCGCCTTAAAATCCTGGATCCGGCATGCGGCTCCGGTTCGTTTTTGCTGGGCGCCTATGAATTTTTGCTCAACTGGCATCTGGACGCCTATGTCAAAGATGATCCGGAAAAATGGCGGAAAGTTAAGAAACCGGCCATTTATCAGGATACCCGGGGCGCGTGGCGATTGACCACGGACGAGAAAAAGCGGATTCTCACCCAGAATATATTTGGTGTGGATATTGACCCGCAGGCGGTGGAGGTGACCAAGCTTTCGCTTTTGCTAAAGGTGCTTGAAGATGAAAGCCAGGAAACGCTTCAGAAGCAGCTCTCGCTTTTTCAGGAGCGGGTCCTGCCAAATCTTAACCGCAATATCCGTTGCGGCAACAGCCTGATCGGCACGGACATCTTCAGCCAGGGGGCCCTGTTTGCCGATGCATCCCTGGCCGAGCGCTTAAACCCGTTCGACTGGTCCCGCGAATTTTCGGATATCATGGGGGACGGCGGCTTTGACGCGGTGATCGGCAACCCCCCCTATGTGCGGCAGGAATTGATTAAAGACGCCAAATCCTATTTCAAGACCCATTATGAAACCTTTTTCGGTACCGCGGATTTGTATATCTATTTTATCGAAAAAGCGTTTTCCCTGCTGCGCGAAAACGGTCGGTTCGGGTTTATCGTGGCCAATAAATGGATGCGGGCCAACTACGGAAAGTCCTTCCGCCAGTGGCTGAAGGCCCGGCATATCACCGGGCTCATCGACTTCGGGGACCTGCCGGTTTTTCAATCCGCCACCGCCTACCCCTGCATTCTGCTGATCAAAAAGAACGGCAGCCCGGAGGCTTTTCACGCCGCCACAGTGGATACCCTGGCGTTTGACGATCTTTCCGCCCATGTGGCTAAAAATCAATTCCGGGTGAAAAAATCCGGGCTGGAGGATGCCGGGTGGACCCTGGTGGATGAAAAAACTCAGGATCTTTTGGCCAAGCTCCGGCACACGGGCGTGCCCTTGGGCCAGTATGTGGAAGGCGAAATTTATTATGGGATAAAAACCGGTCTGAACAAGGCGTTTGTCATTGATGGGGCAACCCGGGCGCAGCTGATCGCCGATGATCCGAAAAGCGAGGCATTGATCCGGCCGTTTGCGTTGGGCAAGGATATTAAACGGTATCAGCCGCTGCCGGGCGAGCGGTATCTGATTTTGATCCCCAAAGGATGGACCAGCACGCACAGGGACGGTGGCGCATCCGCATGGCAGTGGTTCAAGGCCAACTATCCGGCAATAGCCGCCCATTTGGCGCCCTGGGCGGAAAAAGCTAAAAAGCGGTGTGATAAGGGTGAGTACTGGTGGGAACTGAGGACCTGCGACTATTATGAAAAATTTGAAAAGTCCAAGATATTATATC
>DATGCF010000331.1:0-7167 GCA_035312245.1 Desulfosalsimonadaceae bacterium | reverse complement strand
CTCAATCGTGTATTTGACCTTCTCGGGGATATTAAAGGATGCCGCCTCAAGCGCCAGCAGCGTTTTTTTGTCTGTGGATATGGTGGCACTCGCCTCCTGTATGGTGCCGCCTGGTTTTCTGATATACACATGGGGCGGGGCGATCTTGACATAGTTAACCACGTTCGCCTTAATTTGCAGCGTGGTCAGGCGGTTCTCGGGATCATTTGTCGTGACTTCAGCCCTTTTGACGATGGGGCTGAAGTAGGCATCGGTCTTCACTGATATAAATATCCTTCCGCTCCCGCCTGGAGCGATGACCTTGTCATAATCGGCCACCGCACAGCCTCAGCCCGGATCGACGTTGATGATGCGGAGTTCCGCATCCCCTGTGTTTTTCACAACAAAGTCGTGATTGATTGGGGTCCCCTGGTCAACTTTGCCTGCGTCAAATACTGGTTCGGGTACGACCATTCCGGGGCCCGCTTTTTCCGCTGCCCATGAAGAGGCAGGAATGAAAAAGGAAAAGATTAATAGGCAGATGACCGCATGTCTCAAGGGCTTCAATCTCCTGTTTATTTAGTCAGCTAAAATCAATTCTGATTTTTTTTAGCTCCCGATTTCTTTTATGTATATCGCCCCTAAGGGACATGCCTCAATGCAGTCCCAGCAGCCCTGGCACAGGTCATGAAATATCATGGGCGGCTCAAAGGGGCCGTCCATCTGCTTGATCACCTTATGAGAGCAGGCCGCCACCGCCGCACAAATGCCGCTTTCCGGGTCGCATTGCCGGGGATCGCATTTTTTAAAGTCCACCATGGCGAACGTCTTTTTTCCCTGGGGGGCCATATTTTCTCCTTTGAACCGTTCTGTTTAAATAATCAATCAATCAGCACCAGTCCGCAGATGCTCGCCATTTTAAACCGGCCGCTCGGGGTTTCATGGGTGGGGTGTTTGGTCGGCCAGCCGGCGGCCTCGTAGAGTTTGCCCACATGAACGCCGAAGCCGGACATGGAGGAGCGGGCGCGGTCGGGATTGCGGCATTGGCCGTCTCCATGAAGGGCCCGGCATTCCAGATGCTCATCGCAGAAGACCATTTTGCAGGAATTTCCGGCATAGCCCGCTGCGCGGGTAAATCCCATTTCCACAGCTGCCTGCTCCACGCCGGCCGCGGTTTCATGCAGCAACTGAAACAGTTCAAGATTCTGTGTGGAGTAAAGGATCTCTGAAGGGACTTCGATTTTGAAAAAAACTGCCCGGGTAAATGTTTCCAACTGCTTTTTAAAGGCTTTGGGGCCGGCCACGTGCGGCGGGCAGCTTTTTGATAAGCCATAATTCATACATTTGGGGTTCCGGCATTTTTCTGCGAGTTTTTCATCAACTACAATCTGGTCTGCAGACATAATCCGGGCATCTGTTGCCCCCAGATCCAGTGCGGTCTGAACCAACCGCTCAAGTTTTTCCGCTGTATCATTTAATTCGGGTTTTGCCATGTTTTTACTCATCTTCCGCTTTTTTAAGCTCGAACGTCCCGTCCAAAAAATCGGCCACCTGCGCCTTGCAGTTCCGGCACCGCCTTAAACTTTTCGTTATTGTCCCGCGTGGCAATGTAAACGGCGCAGGCGCCGCAATACAGGCCGCAGGGGGCCATTAAGTCTTTATTTTTAATTTCGTCTTCTGTCCAGCCTTTCGTCGCTTGATGTCTTTCTTTTGGATTTTTGATTTATCTCAATGCAAGATTAACAAAAAATCAACCCAATTTCATTTTATTGTATAGTCCGCCGCTAAATACAGAATAAAAGGCCTCAAGGAGAGGGAGGTCCTTGAAAGCGATGCAGCGGCTGTGCAAGCGGTGTTTATGTTTGTTCCGCCTCATCATCTTCTTCTAAGGCTATATGTTGTGCAATCAATACGGCGGCAGCGGTGGAAAGCACGCCCCCAATATTGGGCCAGGGAAATACGGGGCTGTCTGAGCCGGTCAGGATGATGCCTGAAATGAGCAGGAGGCCGAAAATGATTATGCGTATAGGCCGTGTCATTGGATTTTCTCCTTGTGGAATTTTTTTTGCTATAAGCAATAATTCGTTTTTTTTCTTAAGGTGAATTATGCATGCGTTATCAAAATTTTTTGGGCTGGCGGCAAATCATTTTATTGCAATTAATATTGCTATTTGCTATTAATGTCAAGCAAAAAGGGCAAATATTTTGCATTTTGTAATAATTTAGGGCTTCCGTTTCAATCGGTATTTCTATATTATCTATTAAAAAAGGAGGTTTATATAATTACCCAGGGCAAAGAAATATTTTTCCCAAAAGCGTTAAATTATTTGCTTGAGCGAAAAGGGAGGGGCGCGCAGACCGAAGTCGCCATTGAGGCCGGCATTTCCCAGTCCTATCTCAACCAGATAAAGGCCGGCACCCGAACCGGCAGCGTAAAAACCCTTCACGCCATTGCCTTGGCGCTCGGGACAAGCTATGAGGATATGCTGAGACTGGGTGAGAGCATTTCTTTGTCTGATAAAAATACTGACACGGCCTTGCATCCGATGTCCCGCGGCAGCGTGGGCCGGGAAATGCTGCCAACACCCTACAACAACCGGGGATATTTCGATTTCGTCCCCATGGCCGAGGCTAAGTTGAATGCCGGCGGGGGCCACGTGGTCATCTCGGAGCAGTACGGCGAGCTCTATGCTTTTAGAAAGGACTGGCTCAGACAGGTGGCCACATCCGCGCACAATATCGTGTTGATGATGGTCGAGGGCGAGAGCATGACGCCGACCATTTCAGACGGGGATACGGTGATGATCGATATGGGCCGCATCCGCATCAAATCCGGCAGCATCTTTGCCATCGGCATCGAGGACACTATCATCATCAAGCGCCTCGAATACCTGGTAAACGGCAGAATCCGGATTATCAGCGACAACCGCCAGGAGTATGCGCCTTATGAGGCCGATAGCAAGGAAATCCGGATCATCGGCGAGGTCATTTGGTGCGCCAAGCAGTTCATCAAGGTTTAAAATGGAATTTTAACTATGTGCACGGATGAATCCGAACAAAAACAAACCCTGAGGCGCTCGGATGCGTTTTTGCAGAAACTGATCCAGAGCGCGGTGGACGGTGTGATTGCCGCAAATATGAAGGGAAACATCATTATCTTCAATGATGCGGCCTCTGAGATCAGCGGATATACGGGGAAGGAAGTGTTTACAGAGATCAATATCCGGGACGTCTACCCCGGCGACGGGGCGCGGGAGGTGATGCGCAAGCTCCGGTCCGAGGATTACGGCGGGGTCGGCAAGCTCAAATCCTGCAAGGTCGATGTCAATCGCAAAGACGGCGAAATTATACCGATTCTGCTAAATGCGGCCATTATCTACGATGATAACCAGGAGGTGGCGACCATCGGGTTTTTCCATGACCTGCGGGAGGAGTTGCGAATCCGCGATGAGCTGGAGAAAACCCAGGTGCAGCTCCTTCAGGCGGAAATTATGGCATCGCAGAGCCGGCAGCGGGCCATTATCGATTCCTTCCCCTCGGGTGCGCTGGTGGTGGATGAGAAGGGTCATGTGGTGCAGATGAATCCCGCATTCAAGAAGCATTTGGAGCTAAACCCGGATGCCTCGCCTGGCAAGCCGATCGAGGCGTATGTGGATGATCGGAATTTCTGTCAATTTGTCCGGCGCATTCCGGAACAGGCGGCAGTTGATCCGGATGAAGTCCCTACCTATGAATTCGGCCGGTCCAAGGATAAGTATTTTCTGGCCAAGGGGCGGCCGGTCTCCGGCGAGCAGGAGGAAAATCTAGGGGCGGTGGTAATCCTTGTAGATATTACGGCCATTAAGCTCCTGGACCGCCTGAAATCCGAATTCGTGGCCAAAGTCTCCCATGAGCTGAAATCCCCGCTTTCCACAATCCATGAGCAGCTTAGTATCGTGCTGGATGAGCTGACCGCCAAGCAGCAGATCGACAACCGGCAGATCCTGTTTCGGGCCCGGGAGCGGACCAACAGCCTGATCTCTATGATCGGCGATCTGTTGGATATATCCCGGATCGAGACGGGCTTGATTTCCGGAGAGGGCCGGACCCGGCATCTAAGTCAGGTTTTGACGGAAACCGTGGATTTTTATCAGTCAAAGGCCAGGGGCAAGGGGCATACGCTGACCATCGAACTGCCGGAGACGGCGCTTCCGGCGGTTAAGGTGGACCCCATCGCGCTGCAGAGCATTTTCTCCAACCTGATTACCAATGCCATCAACTATACGCCCCAGAGCGGGTGTATTGAAGTTCGGGCCGGTTTTGCCGGCGAATACATCTATGTGGCCATAGCGGATAATGGGTTGGGGATTGCGCCCGAATATCTGGACAAAATTTTCGAGCGGTTCTATCGGGTCCAGACCGAAAAGACGCGGATGATTCCGGGCACCGGCCTGGGGCTTGCCATCGCCAAGGAGATGCTGAGCTCCATTGGGGGGCGGATTGAGGTAGACAGCGAGCCGGACAAAGGCAGCGTGTTTACGGTGTATCTGCCGATTGAGGAGGGGACGGAAGCATAGGGCCCGGGTTTTCGCGCCGCGGGCTTTATCCCGCCGTCAGGCGGTTGATGGCTTCGGCGATCTCCTGGCCGGATGCGGGTTTTTCCAGGTAGTCATCGGCTTCTGTGCACATGCTGTCATAGTGGGAATAGTTGGTTGGCGGGACATCGACATCCGCGGAGGTGACCCGGCCGCCCACACAGGTGAGCAGCACCACCGGGATCTCGGCAAACTCCGGATCCTGTTTTAATTCCCGGCATACTTCATGGCCGTTTTTCTCCGGCATCATCACATCCAGCACAATGGCATCCGGGGGGTTCTGCCGGACTTTTTCCATGCATTCAACCCCGTTGTAGGCCGCTTCGACGTCAAAGCCGCTTTTTTTTAAATATTTCTGGACAACCATATTAAAATCCGGATCATCATCGACTACCAAAATTCTTTTTCCGCTCATGCCCGCCTCTCCGGGATTTCCAAGTTTGCCGCATCTACTGCGCAGAACTTGAAAATCGCTCAATTTATGTGCCAGTTCTTTTTAATGCCGGCAGCCAGCATTTCGCTATCGCTTGATCTGCCTGGCCATAATTGTCTGCTTCTTTTTATTTATACCAGCGCAGGTGGACAGGAATCAAGCCTGAAACACGCAATTGACGTTTGCATTATAGCCCGTCGTCGTATAAAAGAGGTTGGCAAATTTACAAGCTCAATTCAGATAAACCAATTTTATGGACGGGCCGCATGATACAGCAGACCATTGTTTCCTGTGATGAAATTCAGTGCTTCATGGTAACGGAGCACTTTTTCGAGTATTTCAGCGATGACACCGGTGTGACCACCTTTGACCGGGCGCTTCTGGATTTGGCCCGGGTCTATGATGATGCCGTGCTCGTCGGGGCAATTGCCGTTTCCAAATACGTGCAGCCGCCGATCGAGCCCCGGGTCACATTTGATATTGATGTGATCCTGGATGAAAAGGATTTTGAAGATTTTTTAAATGACGACCTTCCGGAAGAAAAAAATCAAATGCTGGATACCTATTTTGAAACTTCGGATTCGGTCAGTCACAGCATCAAACATCGAAAAACCAATATTTATGTCGATTTTCTGTCGGTTCAGAGCGAGCCGGTGCGGAAAAAGCTGATTCGGCACATTCTGGAAAACCGGGACGAGGCCACGAACCTTCTCTCCATGAATGATCATCGTATTTTGATTGCCAAGCCCGAGCTGGTGATCGCCATGAAGCTAAACCGCTATACCAAGAACCCGGGGTCTGAAAAGGGGCTGGCGGATCGGCTGGATATCGTCAAAATGATGAAGTCCTATTACGGGCAGGCGGATTTTTTGGATCCAGAAAAGATACGGGCCCTGGTCAACCGCCGGGAGGTTAAATATCTGGATGAAATCCTGGCGGATGTGGGCCGCGAAATGGGCGATATCTGAATAAGAAGCCGGCTTAGCCGCCCGGTTGACGCGGATCTCTGGTGCTTCAGGGCCCCATCTGCCATATTTTCCCATTTTCCTTTAATCCTTTTATCCGTTGCTAAAATATGGCCGTCCGATCTTTTTTTATTTAAAAGGAACGGATTTTCCCTCTTGACAGGGCTGTTAAACAAGTTTACGTATTTTTCTTAGATAATTTAATTTTTTCCCGTGGATATCTGGGTGACTTACTACCCAAGGGAGTAAGTTTTTCTTTTTTGGGGAATACCCCAATTAGTTTTTCCGGAGTAACGGCGATGAGCTACATACGCAAACGCAAATGTACAAGAAGCCATACCTGGCCGGAAACTGAGGCCAAAGTGACATTTACGGAATTCGTTGGCGCCAAGAAGACAAAAGAGCGTTCGGTTGTGGGTAGGGTAGCCAACCTTGGGGCCTCGGGGATGCGGCTTAAAACGTCGGAGCCGGTTCCGCTTCATACCCGCCTGTCTATTGAAATTCGGTTTGACCCCGGCTCCCGTTCCCCGGATTTGAAACTCCGGGCCACCGGAAAATCCGTGCGATTATGTAAAGACGGCGTGGGAATTCAGTTCACAGTCATTGACTTAAAGCGCCTACAGACATGTATCGTCAAAAAGATCAATTTGTCCGAGAAACGCCGCGCTTTGGCCAATACTTTGGAACATCCGGCAGCAGAGCGTTTATCCAAATGAGGCCCATAAGATTTGGCGCCGAGCCGGCAGTTGAGAGGCTGAAAATCGAATTCAAAAAGAGGCTAATTCCTTTCCAAGCTGATGCCGAATCCTTTGATTCTTAGTATATGCAAGAACTCCATTCGTGAGGATCTGGGCACCCTGGATGATCTCCCCTATGAGCTTGCCAATACGATTGCTAACCTCTATTATCGGGCTTTTTATAAGGCGGCCTATGCCTTTGAGTATCGGCGGCTGTCACCGAAATCGGCCGGCAGCCTGAGGCTCTGCCGGCTCGGTGGAAAGCAATGTGTCCGGGACGATATGTCCCGGCCGTTTCGCAGTGAATTTCAAGCCATTGCTGATTTTGTCAGTGAAATTCGGTCTATTGACAAGGTCGACGCCCCGGATCTTTATTGGTTTGCCGTCAAATTCATGCTGGATTGTCTGAAGTATGATATTCAGGATGTGGGAAAAAAGACGGAATTGCGGCGTGTCATAGAAAGGCAGCTAAAAAAGCC
>DATGCF010000330.1:0-9367 GCA_035312245.1 Desulfosalsimonadaceae bacterium | reverse complement strand
ACAGACAGGCCCAGGCCGGTGCCCTTGCCCACCGGCTTGGTGGAGAAAAACGGGTCAAAAATTTTGTTCAAAATCTCCTGCTTAATGCCGGCCCCGGTATCTGTCACCGTAATGGCCACCCGCCGGCGATGGGCGCACAGCTTGGTGGTAATCCGGATATAGCCGTCCTGCTGAATGGCGTCGAATGCGTTATTTAAAAGGTTCATCCAGACCTGCTTGAGTTTGTCCTTATCCCCGTCGATGTCCGGAATATTGGGATCAAAATCAGAAAGTATCTGAACCCGGCTTAACCCGAACGTGTGCTCGACCAGGGAGATCACCTCCTGAATCGATTCGTTGATATTCACGTCCGTTTTGGTGGTTTGGTTCTGCCGGGAAAAGCCCAAAAGGTCGGAGACAATATTGCTGCAGATTTTGGTCTGCTTTTCGATAATCTGCAAATCCGAGGCCATCTGGCTGTCGGGTTCGACATCTTCCAAGAGCATCTGCGCATAGCCCAGAATGATGCCTAAGGGCGTATTGATTTCATGGGCCACCCCGCCGGCCAGCCGGCCCAGGTCCTCCATCTTCTGGGACTGCACCAGCCGTTCCTGGTATTGCTTGATCACCGAGATATCCCGTGCGGTAAGCAGCAGTCCGGAAATTCGGCCCTCGGTGTATACCGGCACTTTCAGGATATGAAACCAGATTTCGGTTTCACCATGGGTAACGCTGATCTCCTTGGATAAGGATTTGCCGGTCTGAAGGATCTGCATATCCTCATGATAATTCTGATCCGCCTGGGATTCACTGAAAATATCAAAATCGGTTTTGCCCAAAATATCCGCCTCGGTGAGCTGAAAATACGAGCAAAACGCTTTATTGGCAGCCTGATAGACCAGATTTTCGTCCTGCAGGGCCACCATGTCCGGGGTCACGTCCAGGGTGGTCCGCAGCACCTCTTTTTGCCGGGAAAGTTCCTTTTCCGCCGTTTGGATCTGTCTGATACGATCATCAAGGGTCATGGCCATATAGTCAAAGGCTTCGGCCAGCTCCTGGATTTCGTCGCCGGCATTCTCCTGATAGACCTTGCAGTTCAGGCAGCTGAACCCGCCCTGTTCATCCTCTTCCAGATGATAGAAGGGGCATAAAGTTCCGGTGATATACCAGCAGCGGCGCCGGGTATCCCCATAGGCCGGGCAGGAATCGGCCTGGCAGTTATTGATTTCCCAGCAATGCCGTTTGGGCTCAGGCGCGGAGTGGACGCTTAAGTTGCCCTTGACCATTTCATTGGCGCATTCGGTTAAGGCCTTGATGCGGTTGGTAAATCGCGAGGAAAACCATGAGGCCACCCCAAGGGCCAATATGGTGATGCCGGCCGTGAGACCGAAAATCCATAGGTAGAGCCATTTGATCATCTCCTCCAGGCGTTTTCGGTGCATGCCGATACGCACCGTGCCCAGCCGGTCGGCGTTGAGTTTAATCGGCGCGGCAAAGTCATTAATCTTGCCCTGGTTGGTCAACAGGAGCATGCTGTTAAACTGGCTGACGGGGAATTGCCCGGTATAAACATCCAGGAGCTGCACCGGAAAGCCCTGTTCAAAAGTGTGCACCAGCACCCGGCCCGCCGGATCCAGAATAAAGGCATAGACCATGTCCGAGTTGGCCTTCTGAACCTCGTCCACCAGGTTTTTAAGACGCAGGAAATCCATGGCCAGAAGCGGCTCTTCCGAGCGGTAGGCCAGATTGGACGCCAGGACTTTGCCCCTTTCCTTGTTTTCCTTGATCAGTTCGGTGGCGGCAATGCGGGTGCTGATGATGCCGAGAATTAGCCCAAGGCAGAGAATCACGGCGGACAGGGCCAGGTGAAACTTGGTCTTGATTTTAAGCCGCTGTATGGAAAAAATCCGCCTAATCACCCGAATTTACCTCAACCTGGTCGGTCAGCCGGCGAATGGAATCAAAATCCGCATCCGTTGCCGGTATAATGCCTTGAAAATGGGCCATTTCGAGCATTCTGCGATGTGCCGGAATGTCCGGGTCCAGATCCAGCAGCGCCTGTTTGACGGCTTCCACCGCATCCGGGTCCAGGCCTTTTCTGGCCGCATACACCCAGCTCGGATATCGCCGGGTATTGGCCAGCACGCGAATGGCATCCAGTTCTACCTGATCCCGGACCAGAGCCAGGGTCCCCTCCCGGATCGAGCCGACGTCAGCTTCCCCCAAATAAACCGCCTGGACCACCTTTTCCTGCTTGCCGCCGGGGCCGGGCGCAAACGTGATGCTTCGGAAGTCCTGTTTGGCGATCCCGTGCTTTAAAAAATGATCCAGGGCAAAGAGATATCCGGCCGCCGATGTCGGGGCCACGGCCATCCAGCGCTTGTTTCGGCAGTCCTGAATATTCTGGATGGCTTTGTTGTCGGCCCGGCAGATGATTTGGCCCCGAAAGGTCGGGCTGCCGTTTTTTTCCACGATCCGGGCAAAGGCCCGGGCCTGATAGCGGTCCGCAATCCGGGTGTAGACCAGGGGATTGGAAAAGGAGATGTCGATTTTTCCCTCGCCTACCATCTTGACATGGGCTTCAAAGGTGTCCGGAAAAATCTGGCGGATGGGCAGACCCGTCTGTTCAAAAATATATTCCACCAGCCGATGGTGCCTGGAGAAGGAAACGCGGTGCGAGTACTGCGGCAGGCATGCATAGGTCAGGGAGTCAAGCTCCCGCTGGGTGCGGATCTGTTTCCGCTCGCTGAGATCCACCTTGCGGGTGGCCTCGTCCTGGTTGCAGGCATAAAGGAGGCAGGCGGCGGCCAGAACGGCCCAAAGCAATACCTTAATCTGAGGTGAAAAAAATATTTTCATTTTTTATGGCTATCAACCTGTTCGGCTAAAGTCAACTGCGTGACCCGGATCGCCTACTGCCGGAAATCCTCTGCGGAAATGCTATAACGGCGCATAATCTGCTGCAGGGCCTGACGCTCCATCCCGCATGTTTTGGCCGCCTGGGTGACGTTGCCGCCCGTTTCCCGCAAAATCTTACCGATATAATCGGCGTTAAACGCCTGCAGGACCTTTTCTTTAGCGGCTTTGTAGGGCAGGGAGCGGACATCCGGGGTTTCCGGGGGACAGACAGGATTTCCGGCCGAATTGTTTTTACCCAGGTCGTCGGGCCGCACCGTATCCGATCTTGAAAACAGGATACTCTGGATGATCAGGTTTTCCAGCTGCCGCACATTACCCTCCCAGTAGCATTCCTGAAAAAAACTGATCAGTTCCGGCGCCATGGTTTTATCCGGCTTGTTAAGCCGTTGGCAATGCTTGTTAAACAGGTGGTCGGCAATCAGCGGAATGTCCTCTGGGCGCCTGCGCAAAGGCGGCAGTTCAATGGGAAGCACGTTTAACCGGTAATAAAAATCCTCGCGGAACTGGCCGGTCCTTATTTTTTCCTTAAGCGCCTGGTTGGTGGAGGCGATAATCCGGACGTCCACGGTGACTGTGCGGGTATCCCCAAGGGGCTTGATTTCCTTTTCCTGCAGCACGCGCAGTAGCTTAGTCTGGATGGAGGGGCTGATATCGCCGATTTCATCCAGAAAGATCGAACCATTATTCGCCTGTTGGAATAGACCGATCTTGTTCTGGGTGGCGTGGGTGAACGCGCCCTTTTTATACCCGAAGAGCTCGCTTTCCAGGATCTGCTCCGGCACGGTGGGGCAGTTTACGGCCACGAATTCATTTTGGCCGCGGTGGCTTAAGGCATGTACCGCCCGCCCGGCCAGGTCCTTTCCGGTGCCGGATTCTCCGGTTATCAACACGGTCAAATCCGTTGCCGCGATCATCTGGATGGTTTCAAACACCCGCTGCATGGCGGTGCTTTTGCCCACCATGCCATGGAAGATATGGGGGGCGGCCGTTGTGTTTGTTTGCTTGAGCCGCCGGTTTTCTGCGAGTAAGCTGCTCCGCTCGAGGGCTTTTTCGAGGCGCACAAGCAGGGCCTCATGGTCAAACGGCTTGGTAATGAAATCATAGGCCCCCTGCTTCATGGCATAGACGGCCGTTTCAATGGTACCGTAGGCGGTCATCATAACCACGGTTAAATCCGGCCACTTGCGCTTGACCAGTTCCAGCAGTTCCAGCCCGTCCATCTCCGGCATCTTGATATCAATCAGCGCCAGATCGAAGGATTTCTCGGACAGCTGCTGAAGTGCTGATTTGGCCGAGGCTGCGGTTGACAGCCGGGAGTTTAGGTCCGGCTCGAGACTTCTCTTGAGAAGCTCCAGCATATCCGGTTCATCATCAACGATTAGAATTTGGGGTATAGTCATCCTTTAGGTTCCGTAATGAAAACCGTTTGCCGGCAGCAGAACCCGGAATTCCGTGCCGCTGCCGGGGGTGCTGTTCACCTCGATGTCGCCGCCATGGCTTTTGACAATCCCGTAGCTCACGGCCAGGCCAAGACCGGTGCCTTCGCCTGTCGGCTTGGTGGTGAAAAAGGGATCAAAGATCCGTTTCAGGTGCTTTGGCTCAATGCCGTAGCCGGAGTCTTTCACCCGGATTAAGACCTGGCCGGCGTCCGCGTCGTATGCGGTATAAATCGCAATCCGGCCTTTTTCCCCCACCGCATGCTTGGCATTCATCACCAGGTTGATCAGCACCTGTTTGATTTTTTTCTCATCAATGCGCAGGCCGGGGATATCCGCCTGGTACTGTTTATCGATTTGAATATCCGGGGTTTTAGAGCGGTGTTCCAGAAAAACGAGGGCATCGTCGATCACCTCATGGATATTCACCACCTCGGCTGTGGGCTTGGAGCGCCGGGCAAAATTCAGCAGATCCTCCACGATCGCCTTGCAGTTTTTCGCATGCTTTAGAATGGTACTCAAATCCTCATGGCGCTGCGTGTCAGCGGTTTCGCCTCGCAGCAGCAGCTGGGTATAGCCCTGGATAATCCCGAGCGGATTGTTAATTTCATGGGCGATGCCCGCGGAGAGTTGCCCGATGGAAGCCAGCCGGTCCGCATGGGCCATCTGTTTTTCATGCTGGAGCAGTGCGTCGGTTCGCTCCTGAACCCGCTTTTCCAGGGTTTCATTTAGATCCAGAACTTCGGCGTGCGCCGTCTGCAGGGCCTGTTTATCGGTGACAATCTGCTGATAGCTCTGCCAGCTGCGGTTAAAAAACAGGGTGACCGCCGCGGCCACAATTAAAAGCAGTGTATTCAGGCTGCCGCTATAGGGCTGGAGTGCTTGCCACATGTGCCCGCTTTCCGCCATCAGAAAAAACTGTTTAAGGATATGCCCGCCGGATCGGGAGACGGCAAAAATGCCTAAACAGGTACTTAGCCAGAGCAGATAGGTCCAGACGATATTGTCCGGATGGCGTCTGCCCAGACCCAGGGCCTGCCGGATGCAAAGAAGGGAAAAGATGATCATCACCAGTGAGCCGGCCATGTCCACCAGCTGGATGGGAAGGGCATAAACAGTCATCGCGTCCCTTTTTCCCTATCTTCAGCGGCGGGTTCCGGCGGGGAGAGACGACAAAGCCCCTTATAAAGAAAGATTAACCCGGGTACACACAGCAGATGATCCAGCTTCAACAGGTAATAAACGACGCCCAGCCAGGCCATCCCCTCCGATGTTTCCAGCTGCATCTGCCAGGGACCGGTCCGGGTGACATGAACCAGGAAGAACTGTTCATCAAGTAGATGCACAAAAAAGGCATCCAATGACCACAGAATAAAGAAAAGGGCGGCATACTGGATATTTCGCCACCCGGTTTCGCGCACTAGTGCCCGGGACCTTAACCAATAGATCAGAATGCCCATGGCGAATATAAAAAACAGATGAGAAAGCTGGTGGACGAACAAGCCTTCGGGGGCGCCGTGGGCCTGTGTGGCGTGCGCCGGATTTGCCAGGCAAAACAGCAGGCCGATTAATGTCGCAATAAAGGCAATGGGGTGTATCAGTTTCATATATGATTAAGGAAGCGGGTATGGGATTAAAAGTATTTCTAAAATTTTTTGCAATAGATGTGCCATTAGCAAGTGGGTTTCAGCGCACATGGTTCTATCTGCCCGCGTTATAGTCAGTCCTGCCTGAATTTAGGTCCTGACAAGATGCGTCATAAAGGCAGCGTGCCCCACAGCCGATATTTGCAATAAAAATTATGCATTCAGGCCTATTTTTGGTTGAACATCAATTAAATTAAATAATTAAACACTCGCATGAAAATTGTTTCAGCGCAATAATTTTATTTCACTTGCTTTCTGTCCTGTCGCTGGCCGTCAAGCTTTTTCCTTTCGATTTTTTCCCTAAGTTATAATTATTTTCCTTAATATTAATAACTTGATTTTTTGCCGGGTATAGGGTTGTGCGTTCGCATTTTGGAACAATTGTTGCAAAACTCTATAAATCAATATCAGGAACACTGAAACCGTATGTTGCGCAAGCTTTTTTTTGCGCCTACGGGAAACACGATTAAGTTAATAACTATATCCATTGTTTATTGTAAGGAATAGCCAATTTTTTCAGAGGAGGGATGTATGAAACGCATTAAACGGGTGAAACTTTTTCTAACCATTTTCTTGTTGTTGTTCTTGTGGCATGTGCCGCTCACTGCGGCGCAGGCGGTTGATGCGAGGATCAGTCAGCAGTCTTATAAAACCGGGGATCAAATCGTTATCACCGGAAAAATTCCGGCCGGTGAAGACCTCTACATTTCCATTGCTTCGGAGCGCGAGTTCGCCCCGGAGGAGGCCGGCGGGGTCAATGAGCTGAAGACATTCAAGGACGCAGTCAGGGAAAACACCTTTGAAATGGATACCGCGGTGCCGGTTTTTTATTACATGCTTACCAATCAGCCCGGTCAGTTCGGTGACGTAGTGAAAAAGCGTTTCGGCGGTCCCTCCTTTATAAAAGGCATCTACAGCACCACCATGTTTAAACTGGCGGAATGGGAAACACTTGATCCCCGGATCAAAAATTATTTAGGGCCCCTTGGCAGTAAAGCGGAATGGGACTTTTTCAAATACAACCATGAGACCTCTTATGGCATTAACACGGTGACCAAGGAACGCACCCAGGTCGGAAAGGTCACGATTTTTGCCCGAAGCGTGCTGGCGGATGATGAAAAGAGCGGCAATTACTGGAACGAAGGCACCAATATCAAACTGGACAAATCCACCGGTGAATTTACCGCATCTTTTGAATCATTCCGCCACACCCCGCCGGATACGGATTTTAATGTGTCTGTGAACGGGGCTTCCATTGGCTCCTACAATCTGCAGGGCGACGGGTTCTGGCTGTCTCTGGGCGGTCGCTACATGAATCCCATCTGGATTATCATCGGTGCGATTCTGGTGGGCGCCTTTTTCTCGCTGATTGGTGCCGCGGGCGGGATGCTGATGGCCGCCTATCAGGTGATCGTGGTCAACACAATGGGGCCGGTCGGCATCAATGCGGCCAATGTGCTGCGGCCGTCCAACGTGGCCCTTACCTTGTTTTCGCCGCTGGGGTCCTTTTATCGCTACGCAATAAAGGAGCACCGTGTGGCCTGGCCGGTTGGCCTGTCCTTCGGCGTGGGGATTCTCATCGGCTCCATCTGGCTTGGGAAATATGTCACCCAGTTTCTGCCGATGGCTTCATATAAGGAGTGGCTGGCCGTCCTGGTCGTGCTCATGGGCATCCGTACCCTTTATGAGTTGACGCCGCGGGTGATGGAAAAACGGAAAAACATTAAGGCCATGACCCAGAAATTCAATGAGGAAGTCCAGCGGGCCAAGGAAGAGGGCCGGGCCGCCAACATGGGCCGGATTGAACCCATCTCCAGCGGTGCGAGCAAATTGACCAACTATCGCTTCAAGTTCTGGGGAGAAGAGTTTAAAATCAATCCGCTGCTTTTCGGTATTATCGGACTGGGAGTGGGCATCGTCTCCCGGTGCTTCGGCATTGGCGGCGGTTTTCTGTTGACTCCCCTCATGACCATGATCGGCGCCCTGCCCATGTATGTGGCCGTGCCGGTTTCATTGGTCGGGACCTGTTTTTCCAGTATCGGGTCCTTTATCGGTTACCTGTTAAACGGCTATCTGCCGGACCTCTGGATCGCCCTGGCTATTATTATCGGCGGTTTTGTGGGCGGATATATCGGCAGCCGCATGCAGAAGCTCTTTACCGAAGTGCAGCTTAAAGTTATTCTGGCAGTGGTCTTGTTCTTCCTGTTCTTCCGGTTTTTCAAGATCGAGATTTGGATTTAACCCTTATCCCTCCTACCCTGAAGCGGCCGGGCCGGGAACTTGGCCCCGGCCCGGCCAACTCATTGGGAGACAGGAAATTTCAAACATGGATGCTCTCTGGGCACTTATCGTAAGCGGCATCAATCAACTGCAGGCCGGGCTGTATCAATTGATCAGCCCTTTACATGTTTTAGGGCCGGTATTTACTATTGCTGTGCTGGCGGTTGTGACGGTTCTATTTACCCGGTTTTTTACCCGTCGGTTTAAAACCCGGCGGTACCGCACGCTTGAGCAGGAATTCAAATACTGGTTCAATATCAAGCAGGAGGCCTTGAAGCTAAGGGAAACAGAGCCGGAAAAGGCCAGGCAGCTGGGCGTCAATATCGATAAGGGCAAGCTGAATGAGGTGTATTATAATTATTTTTTCGAGGGCCTGCTGAATAACCTGCTGACCATGTATATTCCCATTTTTTCGATGCTTGCCTTCGTGAATTATACCTATCAGCCGGATACGCTAAAGGCCTTGTTCGGAAAAACGCATCTGTTTACCCTGCTTTGGATAAACGGCCAAACCTATCCCATCGGGCCCGTATTCTGGTTTGTGTTTTGTGTTTTTGCCGCCTATCTGGCGTTTTTTGGCATCGGCCGGGTTTGCCGCAGAGATCGCGGACGCGGTCCCGGTAAGAAGGGCCTGGCCGGTTGTGAGGCATAATTTACGGTGATGGTTTTACGGTGTTGGAGAAATCAAAGGAAGGGCCGGATCATATGTTTTCTGGCGATATGCTGATCCAATGGCTGGATGCGGCGGTACCCGACTGGTTTGCCCTGGCCGCCGGCGCCTTTACCGGCTTATTAGGGGTGTTTGCGATTGGCCTGATGGTAACCCTGTTCGCCCCGGCGGCATTGGGCGAATGGATGCTTGTGATCGTATTTTTCTGCGGTGCCAGCGCCGGGTATAAATTCTGGGAAAAGCGAAAGTCGGAAAACCCAAAGACAAATATCGTTTTTTGTCTGATGGCCGGGCTATTTACGGCCATAGTGGCTGTAATCGTACAATTCACTGTGGACAGCCGCTATTTCAACACCCGGCCTTCTGTCCCGCTGCTCATTGGTTTCGGGATGCTCGGGCTGGTTGGGGCGCTACTGGGCGGCGGCCTGCGTCATCGT
>DATGCF010000329.1:0-10346 GCA_035312245.1 Desulfosalsimonadaceae bacterium | reverse complement strand
GAACTATTTCGAGGTTTGAAACAGGCGACCGCCGAATGAAGCCTCATAACGTCTTAATCTTACTCTTACTCTTAATCTTACTCTAAGGCTAAAATGAATTGAACCTTAATTGTTTTTAAGCTCGGCCCCAAGTAGCGGCTGGATAAAACAGTTCTTTTTTAGATTAAGAGTAAGATTAAGTCACGCCAGGCAAAGCCTGGATCGTTGGGATTCCCGAATTAAAGGGATGAAATTCGATGATACTGTCCAGTGGGTGATTGGAAACGAAAGAAAAAAAAAAAGCGTAGCCGAAAATCCCACCGGTTAAAGCTTAGCCAGCAGGCCAGTAGGGAACCGAGCGGGCTAAACCAGCAATGGAGGTCCGAAGTCTTGGGGAACAAGGATTCAGGCCGTGTGATTGAGCCCCGAAAATACTGATGTTGTGGTCCGGTAGGATAAGCGCGTGGACGAAACGTGTGAAAGCCGACCCAGTCTTAATTGCGGGAAGGCAGCAGTGTCATAAGCGATATGGCGAGTCTATGGCACACCACCGGGGTCTTAGAGCAGGGCATGAAATCCAAAGGGACAGTCCAGGAACCTGGGAGATCCAAATATCTCCTTGTGGAGAAAGTAAGGTAGCAGGAGATCCGGCCGGAGAGCGAAATCCCGGCGCCCACGGGGAAGCCCCGCCCCATGGACGAGTTCCACGAGCAGTGGAAGACACAAACAGACAAGAAGGGCAAAGCAAGGTACCGGGGAGATAGCGAGTAGCGAAGGAACCGGGAGGGATGTTTGGAAGTCTTAGCCGCGCATAGTACCGATAGCTTGAAAGAAGCTGGGAAGGTGGGGAACGATGGTCCCAGGGACCCACTGCAGGGAAGGCAAGGCCGGGCATAACGTACCCATGAAAGGAAATACGGGAGATATGCAAAGATCGCAAACCGTATCAGCAGAAAATTGTGGGGAAGCAAGAAATGACTGTGAAAAGGATGGAGAGGTGAACACCAGGGACAAGGAGAATGAAAGGCCAATGTTAACTCCGGAGTCGTCCCTGCAGCGCATAAGGTATTTAGCGCAAACAGAACCGGAGTTGGTGTTTACGTCACTGGCCCATCGGATAGACCTGCACCTGCTCGAAGAGTCATTGAAATCAATCCGGAAAGATGCGGCATCGGGAGTGGACAAGGTGACGGTACGGGATTATGTAGCCAACCTTGAAGCAAACCTCTATAATCTACATCAACGGCTGCGGAGAGGTCAGTACGTTGCACAGCCGGTGAAGCGGGTATGGATTGACAAAGAAGGCGGTAAGAAAAGGCCGATTGGCATCCCTGTACTGGAAGACAAGATAGTCCAGAGAGCAGTGGCCACGATACTGATGACGATATATGAGGTGGACTTCTACGACTTCTCATATGGATTTCGGGAGGGAAGAGGCGCACACACGGCGATAGAGGCGGTCTGGCAGAACTGTCAAAAGCTTAACATCCAATGGGTAGTGGATGCGGATGTAAGCGGATATTTTGACAATATATCGCACAGGCTGCTGAGGGAGTTCGTCAAAAGGCGGGTCAACGATGGCGGAATCATCCGACTGATTGGGAAATGGTTGAATGCAGGCGTAATGGAGGAAGAAATTGTGACAACTCCGAGCAAGGGGACGCCGCAAGGTGGTGTGATATCCCCGGTGTTGGCCAATGTGTTCCTACACTACGTACTGGATGAATGGTTCGTGAAAGAAGTTCGCCCGAGGTTGAGCGGGCGATGTTTTCTGGTGCGATACGCGGATGACTTTATTGTAGGATTCGAAAGCGAAAGAGACGCCCGGAGATTCATGGAAGTACTGCCGAAACGCTTCGAGCGCTTCGAACTGGAGATCCATCCGGAGAAGTCGAAACTGGTGGACTTCAGACCGACCGGAAAGGGCGAAAAAGGGGATCATGAGAAGACATTTGATTTCCTTGGATTTACCCATTACCGGGGCAAGTCGCGGAAGGGTAACTGGATTGTGAAGCGCAAGACGATAAGTAAGCGGATGAGGCGATTCATGAGCGGAATTTGGGAGTGGTGTCGGAAGAATCGGCATAAGCCAATAGCCCAGCAGCATGTGTCGCTGACCCAGAAGCTGCGAGGTTACTATCAGTACTATGGCATCATCGGGAATTATAAGGCCCTGAGACAGGTGCTGTGGTGGACGGAAAGGGCATGGCAGTTCTGGCTAAACAGGCGAACCCATAAAGGAAAAATGAACTGGGAGAAGTATAAGCGATCGATACTGGGAAAGATGCCATTACCAAGACCCCGAATAATTCACAGTTTATAGGGACAGCTGAGTTATGCGTCATAGGTAAAAACGATCTATGACTGTCGTTAGTGAGCAAAATTGCAAACCAACAGACACTGAGGAACCGTATGCCCGAATTGGGCACGTACGGATCTGTGGGGGGGTTGGGGAAGTAATTCCCCGACTCTACCCGGAACGAAGGAAATGAGATTACATGACAGATTCTTCCAATAAAGGCATACTCATACTCGCTGCGGGCATCAGGGGGGCGATCGGATCGACCCTGGCGGCAGCGGTATGCGCGGGAAAAGAAAATCCGGACCTGATTCTGCCCTACCTGATGACCGGGCAAAAGTTTTCATGGCTCGGCAAACCCATGGATTTTGAGATCGCCGGCTGGGATGTAAGCGAGGCTTCCATGACCGAGGCGCTGGCCTTACAGGGGGTCCTGGAAAAAGGCATCTGGCGCCCCTATGCAGAGGTCATCGACCAATTGCCGGTAAAGGCGGCGCCGGAACCCGGCACGCCGCTTAAAGCCCAGGTCGAGCAGATAAAAGCCGATATCACGGCCTTTATGGATGACCACCCCGGTTATGCGCCGGTGCTGGTTAACCTCCTGCCCGCCGGGAACTGCCATGATCTGGACCGGTTTTCAAGTCTTTCAGACCTCTATGCCGCGGTCAGCGCGCCGCCCATTGCCGATATCCCCTATGTATTGGCCGCGGTCGAAGCCGGAATCCCCGTGGTTAACTTTACACCCAATGAAATCGAAATCCCCGCTGTGATTAATGCCGCCCGGGAAACCGGCATTCCCGTTGCCGGCCGGGACGGCAAAACCGGCCAGACCTACTTCAAGGTGGTCCTGGCGGCCGCGTTCCGGGCCCGGGCCCTTTTTGTCAACGGCTGGTACAGCTTAAATATCCTGGGCAATGCGGACGGCGAGAACCTGATGGACCCGGACCATGCCGCGTGCAAGCTTGAGAATAAAACCGATGTTTTGGCGGATGTCCTGGGCTATTCACCGGGCGAGCGCCGATACGGTAAATCCGCCCACAAGGTGCATATCGATTATTACCCGCCCCGGGGCGATGCCAAGGAGGCCTGGGATGTCATCGATTTTGAGAGCATCTTTGGACTCCCCATGAGCCTTCGGTTAAATCTCCAGGGCCGGGACTCCATCCTGGCCGCGCCCATGGTGCTGGATCTGTCGCGCTGGGCGGCCGCCGCCAAAACGGCGGGCCTTGCCGGCCTCATCCCGGAGCTTGCCTTTTACTTTAAAAAGACCTTCGGGGATGCGCCGGTGAGCTTTGAGGGCCAATTGGCGGCGCTTGAAAAATTTGAAAACGGTTTAAACAGCCGGGTGATCAAGGAGGCGTAAATGATATTCGGGTACAGCACCAACGCATTCACCCAATACAGCCTTACCGAGGCGGTGAGGAAAATCGCGGCCCTGGGCTTTGCCGGCACGGAAATCATGTGCGACCGGCCCCACCTGTATCCGCCGGATTATGATCAGGAGGCGCTTGACGGCATCAAACAGGTGCTTGATACGAACAATCTGAGTGTCACCAACTTAAACAGCTTCACCCTGTTTGCCGTGGGCGACACCTATCTGCCCTCCTGGATCGAAGAGCAGCCGGAGCGGCGGCTGGTCCGCATTCAGCACACCCAGCAGTGCCTGTATATTGCCAAAACTTTGGGCTGCCGGAATATTTCGATCCCCCCGGGCGGCCCCTTGACCAATGGTACCCGAAAAGAGGCCATGGACCTTTTTCACCAGGGACTGGAAAGCGTCATCCCGCTGGCCGAAGAGCTCAACATCAAACTCCTGGTGGAGCCGGAGCCGGATCTCCTGATCGAGCGAACCGGAGAATTCAAGGAGTTTATCAAGGATGTCCATTCGCCGATGGTGGGCATCAACTTTGATATCGGCCATTTCTTCTGTGCCGGCGAAGACCCGGCCCAAGCGCTGGAGGAGCTCTTCCAGTGGGTCGGCCACGTTCACCTGGAGGATATCGGAAAAAGCCGGATTCATCATCACCTGGTGCCCGGAGACGGGGCTGTTGATTTTGCCGGGGTGTTTCAAACCATGAAGCGGCTGGGATACGACGGGGATATTACCCTTGAGCTCTACCCCTATGCCAACGGTCCGGAAGTGGCCGGCCGCGCCAGCCTCGAGTATATCCGGCCCCTGTTTGCCGAGGCCGGGATTGACATCGCCTGATGGCACCGGCGGAAAAAAATATCGATGACGCTGAAATCCGCTATTTTGAGCATCATGCGGCGGACTGGTGGCAGCGCAAGGGGAGTCTCAAGGCGCTTCATGACATCAACCCGCTGCGCCTTAAATATGTTGCCGACCGCACCGATATCAGCGGCCGCGAGGTGCTGGACGTGGGCTGCGGCGGGGGGATTCTCTCCGAGGCCCTGGCAAAGTCCGGCGGCCGGGTGACCGGCATCGATCTGGCGGCATCCGCTCTTTCCGCGGCCCGGGCCCACCGGGAGCTATCCGGGCTCTCCATTGACTACCGCGAGGCCTCGGCCGAATTCCTGACGCTCGAGTTACCGGAGCGGTTTGACATTATTGTCTGCATGGAGTTACTGGAGCATGTGCCGAATCCCGGCTCGATCTTAGCGGCCTGTGAGCGGTTGGCCAAGCCCGGCGGCGATATTTTCCTGTCCACCATCAACCGGACCTGGCTTTCCCGGCTGATGGTGATTTTTATCGCCGAATACGTGCTTAGAATTGTTGAAAAAGGGACGCATCATTTTCATAAATTTATCCGGCCCCGGGAACTTGAAAAGTGGGCCTGCGAAGCCGGGCTTGAGCTGCGCGACTGCTCGGGGTTTCTGTATCTGCCGTTCATGGGCCGCGCGTATCTGACCCCCGCCGCCCCGATGAACTACATGATGCATCTGAAGAAAAAATGATCGCTTTTTGAAATTTTAACAACGTCTTACTCTTAATCTTAATCTTACTCTTAATCTATAAAAATAGGCTCAATGCCTTAATATGTATTGTTATTCCGAAATCTTTCGCCATTGTCATTCCGAGGAACGATAGTGACGAGGAATCTTGTTTTAAAGATTTCTCGCTGTCGCTCGAAATGACGGTATAGATAGATTTTAGGCAACCGTTTTGAGCTGGTTCCCGTGAAAAGGAATAACTGTCTGATTTTATAGAGTAAGATTAAGAGTAAGAGTAAGATTAAGACGGGGAAAATAAATTTGGAGCAACGAAAAAAGAAACAGGGTGAGAGGTAAATGAAACTGTTCAACATCCCCGGTTGGTTTGATCGAAGCGGCCGGGAAAAAATGTTTGATGAATATGTTGAATCCTCCGGTACCGCGCGTTTCGGCTTCCGGGAGATGAGCCGCGCAGAGAAGGAAAAGGCGGTGCTTGAGCATTTCAACCGGGTGGCGCCCAAGTATGACTTTATGAACACGCTGTTGAGCTTCGGCATCCATTATGCCTGGAAGCGGACGGCCATCCGCATGCTGGATGTAAAGCCGGGGGATCAGGTGCTGGATGTGTGCGGCGGCACCGGGGACCTGGCGGTTTTCGCGGCCCGGCGTATCGGGGCGGCCGGCAATGTGTTCATCTATGACATGAACCGGGCCATGATGGAGGCCGGCCGGGACCGGCCCCAGAATGAATCGCTCCGCCGTCACCTGCATTACATTCAAGGGGATGCGGAAAGCATTGCCTTTTCGGATGACCTGTTCGACGCGGCCACGGTGGGCTTCGGCATCCGGAACCTCACGCACCTCAAAAAAGGCTTTTCCGAAATGTACCGGGTATTAAAGCCGGGCGGCAAAGTCATGTGCCTGGAGTTTTCAAAGCCGGTAAACCCCTTGTTCCGGATCCTTTACGACTGGTATTCCTTCCACGTGATGCCGCTTCTGGGAACCCTCCTGGCCGGCTCCAGCCAGTCCTACAGCTGTCTTTCCGAGACCATCCGGATGTTTGCCTCAGCCGATGAATTAAAGGACATCCTCGAGACCATCGGCTTTACCAACGTCACCTACAAACGCCTCACCAACGGCATCGCCGCCATCCATCTCGGTCAGAAGCCACTATAACATGTAATTCCCGTCTTACTCTTAATCTTACTCTTACTCTTAATCAATAAAAACAAAATCTTATCCGATTTCAGGCCAGAAACGGGTTTTGGATTTCCAAACTGCCTATCGTCTGGCCGTGCTGCAGATCTTCGGTCAATAAGATGCCCGCGCCGCCGCTGATGGCGGCTTCTATGATAAGTGCATCCCAAAATGAATATTGCAGATTTCTGGATCTGGCGATGGCCCCGAGGATGTGCCGGCTGTTTATTTCAACAAGCGGCAGCATAATGAGCTGACAAACAACATCTTCAGCTTTTTCGGGAGAAAGCGGAACCCCTAATTTTCGCGTAACAGCTACGTAAAACTCCTGCAGGACCTGAGTGCTCAGGAGAACTTGGCCGGCTGCGGTTTCTTCCTCCAGAAGCATCTGAGCCCGGGCTTTTTTATCGGGATTATCCTCATCAAAAAGATAAACAAGAATATTTGTATCAAAAAAGTATCGCATTATTCTCTTTCATGCAGTTCATCCCGATTCCATTGCCAATTTCCGCGTCCGGTATGGGTGTTTTTGGACATATCAATAATTTTCTGAACAGCGTTGCTTTGCTCCTGGTGCACACCGGCATAAGCCTCCAGGTATTCACGCAAAAGCCGGTTTACCGATGTATTCTGCTCCAAAGCGCGTATACGGGCTTTTTTCAGGGTTTCATCGTTTACTGTGATAGTTAGGTTTGCCATAAGATGCCTCCAAAGTTTACGTGCTACACGAGTTTAATGTAACACGGGAATTTTGACAAATCAACTAATCTGGTGAATAGAAAGCTTCTAAGTAACTTCACAGGTTTTAGGTTTTGGGTTTTAGGTATTAGGTGTATAAAATTGAGACGTTATACTTTAAGTAGTTCACGGTTCACAGTTTAATGTCATACAAACTTAGTGCCTCAGTGCCTTTAAAGTTACTTATAGGCTCGGTCCCGGGGGGGGCGGCCGGGGGGATTACTTCCAAGGAAATAAATAATATCTTTATTAATTCCAAAAGCTTTCGCTGCTGTCATTCCGAGGAGCGCAAGCGACGAGGAATCTTGTTTGCTAAAGATTTCTCGCTACCGCTCGAAATGACGGTATGGACGGATTTTGAGTGCTTTTTTGAGTTGCTTTCCGCAAAAATTTCGACGCGGCAACATAAACCGCATCTTTTTTACCCTCAATCTTCATTTTATTCCATAAAAAGAGATCCTTAATCCTTTTATCTCCTTCTCCCCCCGGGGGGAGAAGGCAGGGATGAGGGGGGAAGATTAAGACATTCTAAAATATGACCGCCTTCCAGATAAAATAAATCCCCATCCCGATCATCAGCACCCCGCCGAATTTATATATCAAATCCCGGCGCTTTAACCACCGCACGTTTGATATCTGGGAAAGAATTAACAGCGCGGGGATTGTCCCCAAACCGAAGCAGACCATCACGGCGGCGCCCGAGGCCACCCCTTCAAGGGTTGTGGCCGCATCCATCCCGGTCCGGGCCGCGGCGATCATGGCGGTATAGACCGGCCCGCACGGAAGCAGCCCCAGGAGCATGCCGATGGGCAGAAACACCAGGTTGTTCTGATGGGCAAACAGCCGCTTGAAATACTTGTTGATCATCTGCCCGGCCGGCGTGAAATTGCCGAACAGGCGGTGGGCGGGGAGCCATCCGGTCATGGCCACGCCCATCGCCACAATCAGAATGCCCGCGCCGATCATCACCCCCTGCTGGATGCCGCCGATGCCCTGGGTAAACCGGGTAAACGAGGCAGCCCCGCCCATTATCGCGCCTAAAATGCCGTAGGTGATGGTGCGGCCGAAGTTATAGAAAAGATTGGGAAATAGGGAGGGGCGGTCCTTGATGTTTAAGGACAGAGATATCACGATGGGCCCGCACATGCCGATGCAGTGGCCGAACCCCACGGTAAGACCGGTGGTAAAAAAGATCAGGTAAATCGAGCTAGTAGACAACATCAAATATAAAGCTGGCTTTTCCTGCGCCCGGCACCGTTACCTCGGCTTCCCAGATGGTTTTTCCGCTGGGGCAGCGCACAATCACGCCCGTGCCCTCATAAACCGAATCGGAAACTTTTTTCATGGTCACCTGGTTCGGCCCCATCTCCATGGCCGGCATACCCAGGTCAATGTGCGGCGGCTTTTTCATGGCATTCCCGGAAACGCTCACCCGGAAGGTCAGCTCTTCCATGGCCTTTACCGGCTTGGGCGTAATATCAAGTTCCACCGTGCGCCCGCCCACCGTCTGGGTGCAGCTTTCTTCCTGAATGTTGCAGTTCGGTTCCGTGTCCGCGGCAGCGCAGACGGCAGGGCCGGCGGCGAGTAACAGACTCATGCACAGGAAAATGAGAGCGGATCGTCTCATGAACAGCATCTCCTTTTTCAGTTCAAAAAAAAATCAATATAAAGGAAACAATCAGCATGGAAGCCGGGAAATAGCTCGCCTTGTTGAAAAGCGCCATGGCGTTTTCCCGATGCTTTGTTTGATAAAGCTGGAAAGCGGGCCGCAAAAGCAGCAGAAACCCAATCAGGAGCACCAGCGGCATCGCCGCCATCCATTTAACATCCGGATAGCTCATCAGAAAAAGCAGCGTGCCCAGCAAAACCGCCGCCGCCAGGCAGAAAAGGGCCAGGGCGGCCGATTTCTCCTCGCCCAGCCGCACCGGGATGGTTTTGGCGTCAAACCGCCGGTCTTCTTCAATATCAGTCCAATCCGCCGGAATGTTCTGGCCGCCGATTTCCCAGAAAAAGAGGCAGAGAAACAAAATCAGCAGAAAAACCGGGGAGGGGTGCGGGTCCACGGCAAAGATCGCCGCCACCGCGCCCATGTTTTTGACGAAACCGCTGACAACAGCCCGAAGCGGGCTCACCCGCCAGAGCAGGCAGTAAAGGGTTTCAAGGCCCGCGCCGGCGAGAAAAATCAGCACGCAAACCGGGTTCAACAGGTAGGCGCCCACAAGCGCAACAAACGACCAGCCCATCGCCCAGACAATGCCCTCCTTAAGCGAGAGCAGCCCCCGGGCCATAGGGTGGCGCACCATAATGGAGTCCAGGTAGCCGCCGGTCTCCGCCTGGGGCTGGGTGAAGCGTTTTCTGTCCGAGCGGTAGTCGATGATATCATTAAAGGCGTAAACAGCCGTGTATCCGGCAAACGCGGTCAGAAGACCGATAAGGACCACCCGCAGGGAGGGAACGCCCTGCAAGTACAAGAGCACGGCAAACGCCGGCGTGGCCATATCAAGAAGCCCGTGCGGCGTCCGGGAAAGCGCCAGAAACAGCTTGATCCGTTCAATATTAATATAGCTTGTGGAGTCCATTTACTGATTAAAGTAACGTTTTTAGCGAATAATTGCCAATATTTTTCAGGGATACGTCTGATTGCCAGGCCGGAAAAAAAGTAAGAAAGAGGTTGGTTCCTTTAAGTCCCCCTTTGAAAGGGGGATTTAGGGGGATTTTTCATGATCGGCTAGTTTAAGTCCCCCATAAGCTCCTTTTCCAAAAGGGGTAAAAAAAGATTTGATAGAGCTTGTGACCTTCTGCAGAAATGCCCCATCGGCGGCATCACCGCTTTTTATGACCCGCGGCACACGCTTCTAAGCAGGTAGCGCCGCGCGTCTTCGGAAAGCCCCAGTTCGTGGATTTCCTCCTTAAGCCCGCCGCAGCCGCCGTGCCCGCCCAGATACCCGTTCACCCGGGCGGCCGCCGTGGAGTCAACCAGCCCCTGGGGTGTGGGATAAATATCCTGGAACGCGTTAATCAGTGTTTTGCTCCGCCGGAGCATATACTTCTGGTGGTAATCCTCCGCCGGATAAAACGCCTTTAACGGGAGTATCCGGGTTTTTACCGCCGCTTTCATCCGGGCCTCAATTTCCTCTTTTGAGGCCTCGGCCTGTATTCTCTGCTTTTTGCCGTCAAAGAAAACGGCCGCCATGTACTGCCGGCTCCCGGCGCTGCTGGCCGGGTTATGGCTCTTCCAGAA
>DATGCF010000328.1:0-5836 GCA_035312245.1 Desulfosalsimonadaceae bacterium | reverse complement strand
GAGGAAAATATCCGGGTGATCCGGGAGCAGGGATGGGTGCCGCCGGTCCGTGAGATTTACCCCTTGATCATCGGCGGCATGTCCTTTGGCGCCCTATCGCCCACCATGTGGGAGGGCTTGCAGCTGGGGGTGGCCTATTTGAACGAGGAGCTCGGCATGCCGGTGCGGATCAGCACCGGAGAAGGCGGCTGCCCGCCGCGGCTTTTGCGATCCCGCTTCCTGCGGTATGTGATTCTGCAGATCGCCTCCGGCTACTTTGGATGGGACGAGATTATTCATGCGATTCCCGAGATGAAGGTCGATCCGTGCGCCATTGAGATCAAGTACGGCCAGGGGGCCAAACCCGGCGACGGCGGGCTGCTTATGTGGTATAAGGTCAATCAGCTGATTGCGGCCATCCGCGGCGTCCCCACCGGGGTGAGCCTCCCGAGCCCCCCGACCCACCAGACGAAGTATTCAATTGAAGAGGCGGTGGCCAAGATGATCCAGTCCATGTACATGGCCTGGGGCTTCCGGGTGCCGGTTTATCCCAAAATATCGGCCACCTCGACAGCACTTGCGGTGTTAAACAATCTGACCCGCAACCCCTATGCCGCAGGTCTTGCCATTGACGGCGAGGACGGCGGCACGGGCGCTGCCTATAACGTGTCCATGAACCATATGGGCCATCCCATTGCTTCCTGCCTGCGGGACTGCTATTTGAACCTGGTTTCCGTGGGCCAGCAGAATGAAATTCCGCTGTTTGCAGGCGGGGGTATCGGCAAAAACGGCAACCTGGCCGCTAATGCCGCGGCCCTCATTATGCTGGGGGCGAGCGGCGTTCAGGTGGGTAAGTACGTGATGCAGGCGGCTGCCGGGTGCCTGGGCTCTGAGACCGGCCGGTGCAATATCTGTAATATCGGCCAGTGCCCCAAAGGCATCACCTCCCAGGATCCCCGCCTTTACCGGCGCCTGGATCCGGATGATGTGGCCCAGCGGGTGGTGGACATGTACGTCGCCTTTGATACGGAGCTTCGAAAAATTGTTGCGCCGCTCGGCCGGTCCACCTCGCTTCCCATTGGTATGTCAGATGCCCTGGGGGTTGACGATAAGCCGACCGCAGATCGGCTTCAGATCAAGTATGTGGTGTAGATAAATTATGGAACCAGACCAACAATACTATCTCATATCAGGCAGAGAAAACGGCATTCGGCTTGAATCCCGCGTATTGGAGGAACGGAATCAGGCGGAGGTTGAAAAAGGCCATCGTTTAATCGAGGTCGATGCCTACGGGCATCACGGCATCGGCGGGCGTTTGTGGAAGGCGGGAAAGGAGCCGATCCATGTCCGCGTGACCGGTCATTCCGGTCAGCGCCTGGGAGCCATGGGGTTCCCCAATACCCGGATTGAGAACATGGGACCGGCATCCGATGACGCGGGCTGGCTAAACGGCGGCGCGGATATCGTGGTCCACGGTCATGCGGGAAACGGGGTGGCCAATGCCATGGCCCAGGGGCGGGTTTGCGTGGCCGGCTCTATCGGCGCCCGGGGCATGACCATGACCAAGCACAATCCCCGGTTTTCCCCGCCGGAATTATGGGTGCTGGGGTCTGCCGGGGACTATTTCGGAGAATTTATGGCGGGCGGCATCGCGGTGATTTGCGGGATCGATGCCCAGACGCCGGATAATATTCTCGGCTATCGGCCGCTTGTCGGCATGGTGGGCGGGAAAATCTTTTTCCACGGCCCGCACGGCGGCTACAGCAAAAGCGACGCCCGGCTTACGCCCATCAGCGACGCAGACTGGGAGTGGCTGACGGAGAACTTAAGGCAGTTTCTTGCCGTGATAGGTCGCATGGAGCTCTATGATGAGCTCTCCGAGCGTGATCGGTGGCAGCTGATCGCCGCGCGGACACCCCAGCACAAGGTGGTGCGCAAAATCCGCTCCATGCGGGAATTCCATGAATCCGTATGGAACCGGGAGCTAGGCGCCGGCGGTCTGATCGGTGACCTCACCGATATGGACATGAGTCCCATTCCGGTGATCACCTCCGGTGACCTGCGGCGCTATGTGCCCATATGGGCGAACCGCATGTACAAGGCGCCTTGCGAAGCGGCATGCCCGACAGGCATTCCGGTCCATGACCGGTGGCGGATGATCCGGGAGGGCCGGGTGGACGAGGCCGTGGATATGGCGCTCGCCTATACCCCTTTTCCAGCCACCGTGTGCGGCTATTTATGTCCCAATTTGTGCATGAACGCCTGCACCAAGCAATCCGTGAATATGCCGCCGGTTGATGTCACCCAGCTGGGAAAAGCCAGTGTCGAAGCTAAAACGCCCGATCTGCCGGAACTTTCGGAAGGCAGAGTGGCGGTTATCGGCGGCGGCCCGGCGGGCATTTCCGTGGCCTGGCAGCTGCGGCTGCGGGGGCATGAAACAACCATCTATGATATGTCCCGGGTTTTGGGGGGAAAAATTATTTCCCAGATCCCGGAGAGCCGGATTCCCAAAGATATCGTGGCCAAGGAGCTGGAGCGAATACGGGAGGCCATTCCGCATGTGAATCTGCAGCAGAAGCTTGACCAGGCGGATATTGAGCAGCTTAAAGCCGATGTGGATTATGTGGTGATCGCCACCGGGGCGCAAACGCCGAAAACCCTGCCGATTCCCGGCAGCGAACGGATGGTGCCGGCAAACGATTTTCTGGCCCGGGCCAAAACCGGTGCCATTGATCCCGGCAAGCGGGTGGTGGTAATCGGCGCGGGCAATGTGGGCTGTGACGTGGCGGTGGAGGCCAACCGGCTTGGCGCGGAGTCAATTCAATTAATCGATGTGCAGAAACCGGCTGCCTTTGGCAAGGAAAAACAACACGCCGAGGCGGCGGGCGCCCAGTTCCGCTGGCCCTGTTATACCAGGGAAATCACAGAGGGGGGTGTGGTGATGGATGACGAAGAATTGCTGCCGGCGGATACCGTGGTCATTGCCATCGGCGATATGCCGGACTTATCTTTTCTCCCGGACACGGTGAAGGCGAAAAAAGGCTACGTAACGGTTAATGAATATTACCAGACAACAGATCCGAAGATATTTGCCATCGGCGACATGGTGGCCCCGGGGCTTTTGACGGATGCCATCGGCGCTGGCCGCAAAGCGGCAGCGGTGATTGCCGATATCCTTGAGGGCAAGCGGCCCGAGCAGCTGGTCAAGCCGGTTTCCGATAAACAAAAAGGATTTGTTGACCCCCATCTGTCCGAATTTCACACCATTCACCGGGCGGCCTGGGATTTTCGGGAAGTGATTGACAAGCGCCGGGTCAAGCTGGAATATTTTGATCCCCGGATTACCGAGTATCATGATATGAACACATGCGGCAGCGAGTGCGCCTCATGCGGGGCCTGCCGGGATTGCGGCATTTGCGAAGCGGTCTGTCCGCAGGCGGCAATAACCCGAGTGGTAAAGGATGCCGGGGATTATGAGTATGTGGTGGACCCGGCTCGCTGCATCGGCTGCGGCTTCTGCGCCGGCGCCTGCCCCTGCGGGGTATGGGAACTGGTGGAGAATTTTAGGTATTAGGTTTTAGGTGAATGAAATCAAATTTTTATGCTTTAAGTAGTTTACGGTTCATAGTTCACGGTTCAATGTTATACAAGCTTAGTGCCTTAGTCCCTCAGTGCCTTTAAAGTTATTTATAGCTCGGTCTCCCGGGTGAGCCCGGGAGGGGATTACTTCTAATTGACTATGCTTGTCAGTTTGGTATGAAGTGGAGAATTTCAGATTAGATTTAATGCCGTTAACTTAAGAGTGAAAATTGGCTCGGTTGTCATTTCGAGCGCCAGCGAGAAATCTTATAATTAATTGATTTTTTAAGATTCCTCCTCAATATCGTTCTTCGAAATGACAGTGGCGGAAGGCTAAAGTTAATGACATTGACTTGTGCCTTTAACCTAAATTGAGCGATTTTCAATTTAGGTTAAATTTGAATGAATCAATAGCGTTGTGGATTAATCAGAAGCAATGACGAAAGCCCTGCTTGCCTTCGAAGATGGCCGAACCTTTGAATGCCGAAGTTTCACCGGACACGGGGAAACCGAGGGAGAGGTCGTGTTTAACACCAGCATGTCCGGCTACCAGGAGGTGCTGACCGACCCCTCCTACCGCGGTCAGATGGTGGTGATGACCTATCCGCTGATCGGCAATTACGGCGTCAATCCGGAAGATGTGGAATCCGACCGCGTCCAGGTGGCTGCCTTTATCCTCCGCGAATACCAGGAATTTCCGAGCAATTTCCGGGCAACCGCATCCTTAAAGGACTATTTGGTATCCCAGAATGTTCTGGGGGTTCATGAGCTGGACACCCGGGCCATCACCCGGCATATCCGGAATGCCGGTGCCATGCGCGCGGTGATATCCACACGGGATCTGGATCCGGCCTCCCTGACCGCCCGGGCCCGGGAAATTCCCAAAATGGAAGGCCGGGATCTGGTGAGCGGGGTATCGACACAGATCCCCTATTTCTGGACCGATCGTCCGGAGCCCCTTTCCGCGGAGGCCGTTTTCGATGATACGATCTGGCGCGGAAGAGGTGAGAAATATCGGGTGATCGCTTTCGATTTCGGGGTTAAATATAATATTTTGAGGTGCCTTGCGGATGCTGGGTTTGAGGTGCTGGTCGTACCGGCGAAAACCAAAGCCGAGACTCTCCGGGCGCTTGCGCCGGACGGTATTTTTTTATCAAACGGCCCCGGGGATCCGGAGCCGCTGACCGATATTGTCGAAACGGTAAGAGAGTTGATCGGCTTTCGGCCGATTTTCGGCATCTGTCTGGGCATCCAGCTGATCGGCTTGGCCCTCGGCGGGCGCACCTATAAGCTTAAATTCGGCCACCACGGGGCTAATCAACCGGTGCAGCATCTGGCCACCCGGCAGGTGGAGATCACCTCACAAAATCACGGGTTTGTGGTGGATCCGGAAAGTCTGGATCCGGATATCGTTAAAATCACCCACATGAATTTAAACGACAATACCCTGGAAGGCTTCCGGCATCGGTATGAGCCGCTGTTTGCCGTTCAATACCACCCGGAAGCCGCCCCCGGCCCCCATGATGCCCGGTATTTGTTTGAGGAATTCGCGGGGATGATAAAGGCGCAAAGGCACTGAAGCACTGATGGAAAGATAAAATCTCAAATTTCAAATCTCAAAACACAAACAATACCCAAATTCCAATGACCAAAATGCGAAACAACAGACGTTCGACAAAAGAAAGGTTGTTTTAAGCATTGGAATTTGGTTTTTGGAATTTGTTTGTCATTTGAATATTGTCATTTGGAATTTAATTGCGAACCCTAAACCCTAAACCCTACACCTTTGAAATGCCCAAAAGAGAAGACATCCATAAGATTCTGATCATCGGCGCCGGCCCCATTATCATCAGCCAGGCCTGTGAGTTCGACTACTCCGGCACCCAGGCCTGCAAGGCGTTAAAGGAAGAAGGCTACGAGGTGGTGCTTGTCAACAGCAACCCGGCGACCATCATGACCGATCCGGAAATGGCGGACCGCACCTACATCGAGCCGGTAACCCCGAAATCCGTTGAAATGATCATCGAAAAGGAGCGGCCGGATGCCCTGCTGCCCACCCTGGGCGGCCAGACGGGCCTGAATACCGCGGTGGCGGTTTCGGAAAAGGGGATACTGGAAAAATACGGCGTCGAGATGATCGGTGCCAACCTTGAATCGATTCAAAAGGCGGAAGCCAGGGACCAGTTCCGCCGGGCCATGGAAAAAATCGGGCTTCTGGGAACCCGCAGCCCGATTTTTTCCATGGCCCGGCGGAACTGGTCCCTGGCTTCCGCCCTTT